>DATJHJ010000049.1:0-99547 GCA_035494015.1 Acidimicrobiales bacterium | reverse complement strand
ATAGTGATCCGGCGGTTGCGTGTGGAAGCGCCGTCGCTCAACGGATAAAAGGTACCCCGGGGATAACAGGCTCATCTTCCCCAAGAGTCCATATCGACGGGAAGGTTTGGCACCTCGATGTCGGCTCGTCGCATCCTGGGGGTGAAGCATCTCCCAAGGGTTGGGCTGTTCGCCCATTAAAGCGGTACGCGAGCTGGGTTTAGAACGTCGTGAGACAGTTCGGTCCCTATCCGTCACAGCCGTAGGAAACCTGAGGAAGGCTGTCCCTAGTACGAGAGGACCGGGACGGACGCAGCTCTCGTGTGCCAGTTGTCCTGCCAAGGGCACGGCTGGTTTGCGACCTGCGGGTGGGATAAGCGCTGAAAGCATCTAAGTGCGAAGCTCGTTCCAAGATGAGGTTTCCCACAGCACAAGCTGGTAAGGCCCGTGGCCAGATGACCACGTTGATAGGCCGGAGGTGTACGTACCGCAAGGTACTTAGCCGACCGGTACTAATCGGCCGAGGGCTTGGAGATTTCTTTTAAGTTGCGCGTGCTCGCTCTGAAAGGCTCAAGTTCAGAGCCCTAGATTTCCGGTGGCCTTAGCGGCGGAGTCACACCCGTTCCCATTCCGAACACGGAAGTTAAGCCTGCCAGCGCCGATGGTACTTGGGGGGCATCCCCCTGGGAGAGTAGGTCGCCGCCGGATTATTCCTCGAAGAAGGCTCCCCGCAAGGGGAGCCTTCTTCTGTTTACGGGTACTGTCCCCGCTATGGTGCCCCCCCGTCGATCCCCGTCCGATCCCCGACCGGGAGCCCGACGGGCGGCCGGGCCCAAGCCGGCGGCGGGGCGTGCCGGCGGCACTGCCCGATCGACCGGTGGCGGCCGCAAGGGTGCCCGTCCCGAGCCGGAGAGGAAGCTGCCGCCCACCTGGGGCAAGGTCGCTCGGAGCGGGGCGCGAGTGGTGCGACCGGCGCCCGGCCGGGAGGACGTCGAGCCCGAGCGGCGTGACCGCGGGCGCCCCCCGGAATGGCAACCGGAACACTGGAGCAGCGAGCGGGTCGACGCCAAGGCCCCGGCGCCGGCCAAGGCCACGGCGCCCGCCGCGGCGGGGCGGCGGGCTCGCAAGGTCCCCAAGGTCATCACCCAGGAGGTGGCGGCGCGGGTCGAACCCGCCCTAGCCCCCCGTATCGAGCGGCGGCTGGCCCAGGCCGCCGACGCCTTCGAGCGGGACCACCTCGCCGAGGCCCTGCGCATCCTGCGACCCCTCAGCAAGGAGGCGGCCCGGGTTCCCGCTGTGCGCGAGCTGACCGGCCTGGCCCTGTACGGCACCGGGCAGTGGGCGGCGGCGGCCAAGGAGCTGGAGGCCTTCCGCGAGCTGTCCGGCTCGGTTGAGCAGAACCCGGTCCTCGCCGACTCCTATCGGGCCCTCAAGCAGTACGGCAAGGTGACCGAGCTCTGGGACGAGCTGCGGGAGGCGTCGCCCGGCGCCGCCCTGGTCACCGAGGGGCGCATCGTCGCCGCCGGGGCGTTGGCCGACCAGGGCGACGTCCGGGCCGCCATTCGCCTGCTCGAGCGGGGCCCGGTGCGGCCGAACCGGGGGGCGGCGCCCCACCACGCCCGTCTCTGGTACGCCCTGGCCGACCTCTACGAGCGAGCGGGCGACGCCCCCAAGGCGCGCGACCTGTTCAGCCGGGTGGTAGCCGCCCAGCCGGATCTGGCCGACGCCGCCGAGCGCCTCGCCGCCCTGGACTGAGGCGAGATCAGCCCCCGGACCGGGGCAGGTTGCGGTCGATCAGCCCACCGGCCGTGACCGCGGCCCGCCGGTAGCCCACCGGAGCACCGTAGCTGTCGCACCCCCTCGGTACTGTTGTCGTTGGCGCTTCCCCCTCGCCTGCTGGACACGTCGCGCGAGGGGATTCGCAGATGAACGTCGTGGTGTTGCTGGGACGGCTGGCCCGTCCCGCCGAGGTGCGGGAGCTGCCGTCGGGGGACCGGTTGGTGGCCTACGAGGTGACGGTGGAGCGCCCGGGCGAGCGGGCCGAGACCGTGCCGGTGGTGTGGCTGGGCGCCCCGGCCAACGCCGTCGAGCACGAGGTGGACGAGCGCATGCTGGTGGTCGGGCGCGTCCGCCGCCGGTTCTTCCGGGCCGGGGGGTCGACGCAGAGCCGGACGGAGGTGGTGGCCGAGGCGGTGGTCAACGCCAAGCACGCCAAGCGGGCGGGGGCAGCGCTCGAGCGAGCCCGGGCCCGGCTGGCCGAGGACACGTGAGCCACCGTCAGTCGCGCCGGCGGCGGAAGACCATGCCCGTGCGGGGCTTGGGGTGGAAGAACGTCGTCTTGGTGGGCATGCGCTGGCCGGCGCGGGCGGTGTTGGCGATCTGGACGACGTCCACCGGCCGCAGGAGCATGGCGGCCTGGGCCTGGCCCGACGCCACCTTGGCCGCCACCGACTCCAACGAGTGGTCGAAGTCCAGGCGGTGGGGCGGCAGGGTGGCCAGGGCCTGGTCGAGGAGGGCGGCGTCGGGCGGCACCTCGCCCGTCCCCCCGTCACCGGTCCGGGGGGTCAGCAGCAGGGCGGGGCCCGAGCCCCGGAGCAGGGCGAGGGTGCCCTCGTGCTCCATCCGGTCGGGCAGCTCGGCCGGCGGGGTCGAACCGGCGGGCGTGACGGCGAAGAAGGGCTCGAGGGCGGCGGCGAGGTCGAAGCCGTCGGGCAGCCCGGACACCAGCCGGTGGATGGGGCGCACACCGGCCTGGCCGTCGGCCAGCTCGCAGACCAGGGCCAGGAGGAGGTCGGCGTCGCCCCGGCCCCCGCCGGCGCGGTGGGCGTCGCGGTAGGCCAGGGCGGTGGCGTAGCGGTGGTGGCCGTCGGCGATCACCACGGGCGCCGAGCCCACCGTGGCCGCCACCGCGTCGACCAGCGCGGGCTGGGTCAGCCGCCACAGCCGGTGGTGGACGCCCTCCTCGTCGGTGTAGCGGGCCACGGGCGGCCCCGCCGCGCCGGTGGCCAGCTCGGTCAGCCCCTCCGCGGTCGAGAGCCCCCAGACGGGGGACAGGTCAGCCCGGCACGCCTCCAGGATGCGGAGGCGGTCGTCACGCACCTTGTGCTGGGTCTCCTCGTGGGGGAGCACGTCGCCCTCGCCGGGGGCGACCACCTCGAGGGCGCCGAGCACACCCACGATCTGGCGGCGGTGGCCGCTCCGGTCCACGTACCCCATGCGGTAGGCGTAGAAGGCCGGCTCGGGGTCGGTACGCAGGATCCCCTCGGCCAGCCAGCTGTCGAACCGCCGGCCGGCGGCGGTGTACGGGTCGAGGCCGTCCTCGGCTTGGGGCAGGTCCACGTGGACCACGTTGTACGGGCTGCGGGCCGCCAATGCCGCCAGCTGGTCGGGCCCGATGACGTCGTACGGGGGGGCGATCACGTCGTCCAGGGCGACGCGGTCCTGGTCGTAGCGGACGCCGGCAAAGGGCTCGAAGCGGGGCACGTCCCCTGCCTAGCAGAGCGCGGTCAGTAGCTCAGGCGGGGGTCGGCCACCAGGACCCGGGAGGGGCGCAGCCGGTCCCGGAGCAGGAAGGCCACCAGGGCGCCGAAAAGGAAGCCACCGACGTGGGCCACCCACGCCACCCCCTCGGCGGGATTGGTGAAGAACTGGGTTAGGAACCAGAACCCGAGCCACCACTTGGCCGAGATGTCCCGGAAGAGAGGGATGATCGTGATGATGATGAGCGAACGGATCTTCACGTTGGGGAACAGGACCACATAGGCGCCCATCACACCGGCGATGGCGCCCGAGGCGCCGACCACCGGTACGGTGCTGTCCGGCTGGACCAGGATGTGGGCGGCGGCCGCCACCAGCCCGGCCATGAGATAGAAGCCGAGGTAGGGCAGGACGCCCATGCGGTCCTCGATGTTGTTGCCGAAGATCCACAGGAACAGCATGTTGCCGCCGATGTGCAGCCAGCTGCCGTGGAGGAACATGGAATACAGCACGGCCAGCCACACCGACTTGTGGGGGAACACCGCGTCGGGCTGGCGCGTGTGCTCGCAGGCGGTGTCGTCGCCGTTGCGCACCGTGTCGAAGATCTCCTCGGAGGACAGGGGCCGGCCCTGGGTGACCTCGCAGGGGATGGCGGCCACCTGGAAGCTGAACGCGTCCTGGTTGTTGCCGGCGTCGAAGGGGCGCTGCACGAAGATGTAGACCCCGACGTTGATGGCTATCAGCACCAAGGTCATGACCGCGAACCGCCGTGTCGGGTTGTAGTCCTTGAGCGGGATCACGGCCGCCGAGCATAGGGCCGGCCCCCGACCGCCCAGGACGGCCGGGTAGGCTCGTTGGGATGCCGGGCGAGGACCTTTTCAAGCGCTACCTGGAGATCGGCGCGTCCGTGCTCGGGATGTCGCGGGAGCGGGCGGAGAGCATCGTGAAGGATCTGGTGGCGTCCGGCGAGGTGGCCCGGGGCCAGGCGTCGAAGGCCGCCGACTGGCTGGTGGAGCGGGGCAGAGCCGGCACCGAGGAGCTGGCCGAGCTCGTTCGCCGCGAGGTGCGCCAGCAGGTGGCCGCCCTCGGCCTGGCCACCAAGGACGACCTCGATGCGCTGGAGGCCCGCCTGGCCGCAGGCTCGACGGCGACCGTGCCCCCGGAGGCCGTGCCCCCGAAGGCCGTGGCCCCGAAGGCCGTGTCCCCGAAGGTCAGGAAGGCGGCGGGGACCAAGAAGGCGGCGGGGTCCTCGCAGACGGCCGCCGGCGCCAGCCGGGCCGGGGACGGCGAAGGGGCCGGCATCACCCGGTCGGGCTCGGTCCGGCGGCGTCCAGGCACGTCGGGCCCCGGCGGGCCCGAACCTGCCTCGCCTGCCGGCGGAGCCGTCCCCCCGAAGGGCTGAGCACCTGCGCCGGCGGCTCGATTCGGAGCTGGTGCGCCGGGGGCTCGTCTCCAGCCGGGATCGGGCACAGGCCGAGATCGCCGCGGGGCGGGTGACGGTGCGCGGCGTCCCGGCCACCAAGGCGGCCCGGCTGGTCACGCTCGACGACCCGCTGGCCCTCCAGGGCCCCGGCCCCCGCTTCGTCAGTCGGGGGGGCGACAAGCTCGACGCCGCCCTCGACCGCTTCGGGGTCGACCCGTGCGGCCGCGTCGCCCTCGACGCCGGCGCGTCCACCGGCGGGTTCACCGACTGCCTGCTCCAGCGGGGCGCAGCCCAGGTCGTCGCCGTCGACGTGGGCCGGGGCCAGCTGGACATGCGCCTGCGCCAGGATCCGCGGGTCAGCGTGCGGGAGCGGACCAACGTCCGCAACCTCACCCTCGCCGACCTCGGGCCGGCCGCCGAGCCCTTCGACCTGATCGTGGCCGACCTGGCCTTCATCTCCCTGCGGACCGTCGCCGCGGCCCTCCTCGGCCTGGCCGCGCCGGGCGCCGACCTGGTGCTGCTGATCAAGCCCCAGTTCGAAGCGGGGATGGCGGAGGCCAGCCGGGAGCGGGGGGTCATCCGCGACCCGTCGGTGTGGGCCGACACCGTGGGCGCCGTCCTGGCCACCTTCGCCGAGCTCGGAGCACCCACGAAGGACCTCATGGTGTCCCCCCTGACCGGCGCCGAGGGCAACGTGGAGTACCTGGCCCACCTGGTCGCCGGCGCGGCAGGAGACGAGCGCCACGCCCGACAGCTGGTGCAGGCCGCGGTCGACGAGGCCGTGGCCCGGCGCCCGCGGCAGGAGGCCTGAGGTGGCGACCGTCGGCCTGGTGGTCCACGAGCAGCGGCCGGAGGCGTCGGCGCTGGCCCGCGAGGCGGCGGCCTGGCTGCTGGCCCGAGGCCACAGCGTCCGCCTGCCCAAGGCGGACGCCGAGCGCGTCGGCCTGGCCGAGCACGGGTGCCGGGCCGAGGATCTGGCCGACGGGCTCGACCTGGCCGTGACCCTCGGCGGGGACGGGACCATCCTGCGGGCGGTCAGCCTGGTCAGCCGCCGCGGGGTGCCCCTCCTCGGCGTGAACCTCGGCCGCATGGGCTACCTGGCCGACCTGGAGCCGGAGGGGCTGACCGAGGGGCTGGAGCGCTTCCTGTCGCGCGACTACGGCATCGAGCACCGCATGTTGCTCTCGGTGGCCGTCGAGCGGGCCGGGCGGCCGGCGCCACCGCCGAGCGTCGAGGGCGGGGACCTGTGGGTCCTCAACGAAGCGGTGGTCGAGCGACCGGCGGCCGGCCACACCGTGCACGTCGCCGTCCAGGTCCAGGGCCGGTTCTGGACGACGTACTCGGCCGACGGGCTCATCGTGGCCACGCCCACCGGCTCCACCGCCTACGCCTTCTCCGCCGGTGGCCCGATCGTGTCGCCCACGGCCCGAGTGCTCCTGATGACCCCGGTTTCCGCCCACCTGTCGTTCGACCGCAGCCTGGTGGTCGAGGCGACGGATTCGATCCGCATCGAGGTCACCGAGCGCCCGGCCACCCTCGTCCTCGACGGCCGGGAGTGGGGGCTGCTCGAGAAGGGCGACGCCATCATCTGCACCGAGGCGCCCAGCTCGGCCCGCTTCGTGGCCTTCGGGGCCCGCGACTTCTACGGGATCCTGAAGGCGAAGTTCGGGGTGGCCGACCGCTGATGCTGGCCGAGCTGCACGTCCGCGACCTCGGTGTCATCGCCGACCTCCACCTCGTGCTGGCCGAGGGCATGACCGCCCTGACCGGCGAGACCGGGGCGGGAAAGACCCTGGTGGTCGAGGCCATCGAGCTGCTGATGGGCGAGCGGGCCGACGCCGTGATCGTCCGCAACGGGGCCGACGAGGCCCGCGTCGAGGGCCGGTTCGTGGCCGGGGCCGACGAGGTGGTCGTCGCCCGGGTCGTCCCCCGCAACGGCCGGTCGCGCGCCTACCTCGACGGTCGGCTGGCCACCGCCGGCGAGCTGGCCGAGCTGGGTCGCAGCTTGGTCGACCTCCACGGCCAGCACGCCCACCAGTCCCTGCTGTCCCCCCGGACGCAACGGGCCGCCCTCGACCGCTTCGCCAAGGTCGACCTGGGCCCGCTGGCCGAGGCCCGCCGCCGGCTGCAGGAGGTCCAGGACGCCCTGTCCGCCGTCGGCGGCGACGCCCGGGCCCAGGCCCGGGAGGTCGACCTCCTCCGCTTCCAGCTGGCCGAGCTGGGTGCCGCCGCCCTCGAGGACCCCGACGAGGACGTCGTCCTCGAAGCCCGGGAAGACGCCCTGGCCGACGCCGCCGCCCACCGGGACGCGGCGGCGGCGGCCTACCAGGCGGTGGAGGGCGAGGGGGGAGCGGCCGATGCCGTCGGCCAGGCCATCGCCGCGCTGGCCGGGCGCCGCCCGTTCCAGGACGTCGAGGCCCGGCTGCGGGCCCTGCAGGCCGAGCTGACCGAGGCCGCGGCCGACGTACGGGCCACCGGCGAAGCCATCGTCGACGAGCCGGACGCCCTGGACGCGGTGCGGGGCCGACGCCGCCTGCTGCGGGAGCTCTGCCGCAAGTACGGTGAGCAGTTGTCCGACGTGCTGACCTACGAGGCCGAGGCCCGGTCCCGGTTGGCCGAGCTGGAGTCACGGGGGGCACGGGTGGAAGCGCTCGAGGCCGAGCGGCGGGCGGCACTGGAGGCGGTCGACCATGCCGGTGCGGCCGTGGCCGCGGCCCGCCAGGCCGCGGCGCCGGAGCTGGCCGCCCAGGTCGAGCGCCACCTCCAGGCACTGGCCATGCCCGGCGCCCGTCTGGACGTGGTCGTCGGCGGCCCCGGGCCGGCCGACGAGGTCGAGTTCCTGCTGGCCGCCAACCGGGGCGGGACGCCCTTGCCCCTGGCCAAGGTGGCATCGGGGGGCGAGCTGGCCCGGGCCATGCTGGCCGCCCGGCTGGTCTTGATCGACGCCCCGCCCACGCTGGTGTTCGACGAGGTCGACGCCGGCATCGGCGGGGAGGCGGCCCGGGCCGTGGGCGCGGCCCTGGCCGCCCTGGCCGCCGACCACCAGGTCCTGGTCGTCACCCACCTGCCCCAGGTCGCCGCCTTCGCCGACCACCAGGTGGCGGTGACCAAGCGGGACGAGGGCGACGCCACGGTCGCCGCGGTGCGGACGGTCGAGGGCGCCGATCGGGTGGTGGAGCTGTCGCGGATGCTCTCGGGCCAGCCAGACTCGGCCACCGCCCGGGGCCACGCCGAGGAGCTGCTGGCCGCGGCCCGCCGGGAGCGGGCCCGCTGATGGCCAAGGAGAGCCTTCGCCCCCGCCGCTTCGGCCGCCCGGCCTTGCGCCCGGTGCCGGCCGAGGGCGTGGTCATCGGCCGGGCCCGGGTCGACCGGCGGACCAAGAACCTCATCCCCCGCCTGCAGCCGGGCGAGGTGGCGGTCATCGACCACGAGGATCTGGACCGGGTGGCGGCCGAGGGGTTGATCCTGGCCAAGGCGGGGGCGGTGGTGAACGCGGCCCGGTCCAGCTCCGGCCGGTACCCCAACCTGGGCCCGCTGCTCCTGGCCGCCGCCGGCATCCCCGTGGTCGACGGCGTGGGGCTGGGCGTGCTGACTGCGGTGCGGGAAGGCCAGCTGCTGGAGATCGACGGGACCGAGGTCCGGCGGGGCGACGAGATCGTGGCCAAAGGGGTGCGCCACACCCTGGAGTCGCTCGAAGCCCAGCTGGAGGCGGCCAAGCAGTCGATCGGCGACGAGCTGGAGCGCTTCGCCGAGAACACCCTGGAGTACCTGCGCCGCGAGCGGCACCTGCTCACCGACTCGCCGGTCCTGCCCGACCTGGCCGTCGACCTGGCCGGCCGCCACGTCCTCATCGTGGTGCGGGGCGGGTCCGACGCCCGGGCCGACCTGGCCGCCCTGACCGCGTACATCAAGGAGATCAGGCCGGTGATGGTGGCGGTGGACGGCGGGGCCGACGTCCTGCTGGCCGGCGGCCACAAGCCGGACCTGATCGTGGGCGACTTCGACTCCGTCTCCGACGAGGCCCTACGGGTCGGCGCCCAGCTGATCGTCCACGCCTACCCCGGGGGGGCGGCGCCCGGCGCCGCCCGCCTCGAGGAGCTGGGCCTGGAGCACAGCATCTTCGAGGCCGCCGGGACCAGCGAGGACGTGGCCATGCTGCTGGCCTACGAGAAGCGGGCCGAGCTGATCGTGGCCGTCGGCACCCACGCGTCGATGGTGGAGTTCTTCGACAAGGGTCGGGCCGGCATGGCGTCCACCTTCCTGGTCCGGTTGAAGGTCGGCCCGATCCTGGTCGACGCCAAGGGGGTGAGCCGGCTCTACCAGAGCCGGGTGCGCACCAGCGACGTGGTCCTGCTGGTCATGGCCGCCCTCTTCGCCATGATCATGATGGTGGCCGTGGCCCAGCCCCTGCACGTGTTCATCAAGGCCCTGTGGTTCACCCTGGTCGAGACCTGGCACACGGTGGTTGGGTGATCAACCTCCGCTATCACATCGTGTCGCTGGTGGCGGTGTTCCTGGCCCTGGGCATGGGCATCGTCATGGGTTCGACGGTGATCGACCGGGTCACGGTGGATGCCCTCAGCCACAAGCTGGACGACGTCCAGCGCTCGGTGGGCAGCATCCGGGACGAGAACAGCCGGCTCGGCCGCCAGGTCGACCAGGGCCAGCAGTTCGCCGAGACCACCCGTGACCAGCTGCTGCGGGGCCACCTGCGGAACATCCCGGTCATGGTCATGGCCGTGGCCGGCATCGACCGGAAGCCGGTGGACGCCCTGCGCCAGGCCCTGGTCAGTGCGCAGGCCACCGTCGAAGGCACCGTCTGGTTCACCCCCAAGATGCGCCTGGCCAACGACAGCGACGTGCGGGCCCTGGCCACCGCCCTCGACCTGACGCTCGACCGGCCCGAGGTCATCCGCCGGCTGGCCCTGGCCAAGATCGCCGCGGCCCGGGATCCGGCGGCCACCGACTCCGGGCCCCTCGCCGCCCTGAGCGCATCCGGGTTCGTCACCTACGAGGCGCCGGCGCCGGCCACGTCGACCTCGGCGTCGTCCTCGTCGACCGTCCCGACCAGCCTGGCCTCGCTGCCCCTGGCCGGCACCCGCTACGTCGTGGTATCGGGGGCGGGCGCCGAGGTCGGCGACGACCTGGTGGGCGTCCCCCTGGCGCAGGCCCTGGCCCAGGCGTCCGGCCGGGTGGTGGCGGTGGAGTCGGGCACGGACACGACCGGGGGGCGCGCCGTCTTCGTCGGCCTGCTGCGCGGCGACGTGCTGTCCTCCCGGCTTTCGACGGTCGACAACCTGGAGTCGCCCATGGGCCAGACGGCCACCGTCTTGGCCCTGGAGGATCTGGGCGTGCCCCGTTACGGGCACTACGGCGTGGGCCAGGGAGCCCAACGCATCCTGCCCGCCCCGGCTACTTGAGCGCGAGGGGGCAGGTCACCGCGGGCAACGTGGTGGCCCGGGTGACCGGCCTGCTGCGGGTGCTGGCCGTGGGCGGCGCCCTGGGGGCCACCTTCCTGGGCAACACCTACCAGACGGCCAACCTGGTCTCGAACCTGCTGTTCGAGCTGCTGGCCGCCGGGATCCTGTCCTCGGTCCTGGTCCCGCCCTTCGTGTCCCTGCTCGACGGTGGCCGGCGCGATGACGCCGAGCGGCTGGCCGGGGCGGTGCTGGGCATGGCCCTGGCCGTGCTCGGGGCGGTGACGGTGGTCGGCCTGGCCCTGCGGCCATGGATCATGCGGGGCTTGACCCTGGCCGTGCCCGACCCGGCGGTGCGGGCCGCCGAGGTCCGCCTCGGGTCGTTCCTGCTGTGGCTGTTCCTGCCCCAGATCCTGTTCTACGCCGTGGGGGCGGTGGCCACCGCCCTGCTCAACGGGGACCGCCGCTTCGCCGCCGCCGCCTTTGCTCCGGTGGCCAACAACGTCGTGGTGATCGCCACCATGGTCGCCTTCCGGGTCATGCACGGGAGCGGGCCGGGCCTCAGCCTGCCCCTGTCACAGCGCCTGGTCCTGGCCGTGGGGACGACGGCCGGCGTGGTGGCCATGGCCGGCGTGCCCCTCGTCGCCCTGCGCCGGGCCGGCGTCCGGCTCCGGCCCCGCTGGGACCCCGCCGCTCCCGCCCTGCGCGGGCTCCTGCGCGCCGGCGGCTGGGCCGCCGCCTACCTGGCCCTCAGCCAGCTCCTCGTCGGCGTGACCCTGGTGCTGGCCAACCGGGTGGAGGGCGGGGTGGTGGCCTACCAGATCGCCTTCACCGCCTTCCTGCTCCCCTTCGCCGTCCTGGCCCACCCCGTGCTGACCACCGTCTACCCGGGCCTGGCCGCCCACGCCCATGCCCGCCGCTGGCCGGCCTTCGCCGAGTCGCTCGGCGCCGGGGCCCGCAGCATCGCCTTCTTGGTCCTGCCCGCCTCCGCGCTGCTGGTCGCCCTGGCCCGGCCCGCCCTGCGGGTCGTCCAGCTGGGCGACCTGGACGTGGCCGGCACCCAGCTGGTGGCCCGGGTCCTGGCCGCCTACGCCCTGGGCCTGGTCGGCTACGCCGGCCTCCAACTCCTCACCCGGGCGTCCTACGCCGCGGGCGACACCCGCACGCCCGCCCTGGTCAACCTCGGCGTGGCCGGGGGCGGGGCCCTGCTCATGGTCGGTCTCTACGGCGCGGCATCGGGCACACAACGGGTGGTGGTGCTCGGCCTGGCCCACTCGGTGGCCATGGTGACCGGCGCCGCCGTCCTGGCCGCCCTCGTCCGCCGACGGGTGGGGGCGGCCTGGCCGCTGTCGGCCACCCTCGGTCGAAGCGCCGCCGGGGCCGTGGTCGCCGGCGTGGTGGCCCGGGTGGTGGCCGATCTGGCGCCGGGGAGCGGCCGGGCGGGGGCGTTCCTGTCCCTGGGGGCGGGCGGGCTGGCCGGGGTGGCCGCCTACCTGCTGGCCTCGTGGGCCCTGCGGGCGCCCGAGCTGGCCGCCGCTCGCCGCCCCCGCCTGGTGGAGACCCCGGCGTGAGCGAGCCGAGCCGCAAGGGGCGCATCGTCGCCGTGGTCCCGGCCAAGGACCGGGAGGACTCGGTCGGCGCCACGGTGGGCGCCCTCGCCGCCCTGCCGACGGTCGACGACGTGCTCGTGGTGGACGACGGGTCGAGCGACGACACGGCCGAGGCCGCCCGCCGAGCCGGGGCCTGGGTCCTGCGCCTGCCCGAGAACCTGGGCAAGGGCGGGGCCGTCGCCGCCGCCGTCCAGGCCACGCCCGAGACCGACGTCTACCTGCTGGTCGACGCCGACACCGGCGCCTCGGCCGCCGCCGCCGAGGCCCTGCTCGGCCCGGTCCTGGCCGGCGAGGCCGACATGACGGTGGCCGTGTTGCCGGCCGCCGGCGGCCGGGGCGGGTTCGGACTGGTCCGCGACCTGGCGGGCGCCGGCATCCGGCGCGGGGCGAACGGGTTCCGGGCCCAGGCCCCCCTCTCGGGCCAGCGGGCGGTGCGGGGCCAGCTCCTGCGCTCGCTCGATTTGGCCCCTCGCTTCGGCCTCGAGGTCGGCCTGACCGTCGACGCGGTGCAGGCGGGGGCCCGCGTCGTCGAGGTACCCGTGGCCATGGAGCACCGCCACACCGGTCGCAGCGTGGCCGGGTTCGCCCATCGGGGGCGCCAGGGCGTCGACGCGGCGCGCGCCCTATGGCCCCGGCTGACCTCTCGACGGGCCCGGGCCGGGCTCATCGTCGTCGCCCTGCTGCTGGCCATGGCCGCCGCCGGTTGGTCGGGTGCGGCCGCCCCCCCGGCCAGCGTGGCCGCCACCGGCGAGGCCGACAAGGTACTGCTGGTCGGCGTACCCGGCCTGGCCTGGGACGATCTGGGCTCCGGCACCCTGCCCAACCTGGACGCCCTGGTGGCCGGCGGGGCGGTGGGGGCGATGAACGTGCGGACGAGCTCGGCCCGCCCCAGCGTGGGCGAGGGGTACGCCACGCTGGGAGCAGGCAGCCGGGTGAAGGTGGGGAACGCGGCCGACGACGCCGTCGCCGTCGAGGGGTGGGTGGTCGTGCCCGGCGCGGCCAGCGTGAGAGCCGGGGCCGGCCGCCACCTGGCCACCCGACCGGGCAGCTTGGGCGACGCCCTCCACGCCGCCGGCCGCCGCACCGGGGTGGTGGGCAACGCCGACCTGGCCCCCGGCCTGGCCGGGGTCCACGCCGCCGGGCACCCGAACCTGAGCCGGCCCACCGCGGTCGCCCTGATGGACGGGGCCGGCGTGGTCGACACCGGCTCGGTCACCCCGGAGGACCTCCTCGCCACCGCCGACCTGGCCCCGTTCCGGCGTATGGCCGACGTGGCCGCGGTGGAGGCCCGCACCCGCGCCGCACTGGCCGCGGCGGACGTCGTCCTGGTCGACCCGGGCGACCTCGACCGCTCGGCCGCCCTGACCAGCGTCGACGCCCCCGACTTCTACGTGGGCCGGACCCGCTCGGCGGCCCTGGCCGAGGTCGACGACCTGCTCGGGCGCCTGCGGGCGGGACCCGGATTACCGCCGCGAACCCTCGTCCTCGTCGTCTCGGTGACCCCTCCGGGCGACGAGTGGCGGCTGGCGCCGGTGGTCGCCTGGGGATCGGGCGTGGTCCCGGGGCGGCTCACGTCGCCCTCCACCCGGCGGTCGGGCCTGGTCACGCTCACCGACGTCGCCCCCACCGTGCTCGCCGCCCTGGGCGCCCCCGTGCCCGCGGCCATGCCCGGGCGGGCCATGCGGTACACCCCGGGCGGTGCCGGCGGGATCGGCGGGCTTTCTCGCCTCGACCGGGACGCGGCGTGGCGGGAGCGGGTGTGGCTCCCGGTGACGACCGGGTTCATCGTCGCCCAGGTGGGGCTGTGGTTCGTGACGGGCGCCGCCGTCGCCGGGCGGGCCCCGTGGCTCCGCCGGCCCTGGCTGCGGGCCGGGGCCGTCGGCGTGGCCGCCTTCCCGGCCGCCGCCCTGCTGCTGCGCGCCCTCCCGTTCGTCCCCGCCCTGGGCTCGCTCGGGGGGGTCGCCGTGCTTGTCGTCCTGGACCTGGCCCTGGCCGCCCTGGCCCTCCAGGCCCGCCGGCACCTGCTCGCTCCGCTGGCGTGGCTCTTCGCGGGGACGGTGGCGCTGCTGGTCGCCGACGTGGCCACCGGCGCCCACTTGCAGCTCGCTGGGCTCCTGGGCTACTCGCCCCAGTCGGCGTCCCGGTTCTTCGGGCTGGGCAACACCGCCTTCGGGGTGCTGGCCGCCGCCGCCGTCCTGGTCGCCGCCATCCACGTCGACCGTGCCCCCCGCCGCCGGGAGGCGGTGCTCGGCGCCGCCGCCCTGCTGGCCCTGGTGGCCTTCGTGGACGGCGCCCCCTTCCTGGGCGCCGACGTGGGCGGCCTGCTGGCCCTGGTGCCGATCTCGGCCCTGGTGGTGTGGGTGCTGTCGGGCCGGGGGCTGACCTGGCGCACGGTGGTCGCCGCCGGGGGGGTCACGGCCCTCGTGCTCGGCGTGGCGACGGCCGTCGACCTGCTGCGCCCGCCGGCCTCACGGACGCACCTCGGTCGCCTGGCCGCCCAGACCCTGCACTCGGGCGACGGGGGGCTGGTGGACACCGTCTCCCGCAAGGTCGAGGTCAATTTGGGCGGGGTGGGCCAGTCGTTCTGGACCGCAGTGACGCCGGTGATCGCCGTGGCCCTGCTGGTCGCCCTCGTCTACACCGGGTGGGGCCGGCGGCTGGCCCCCCCGGGGTCGCCGGTGCGCGCCGGCCTGCTGGGCGCGCTGGCCGCCGGGCTCATCGGCTTCGCGGTCAACGATTCCGGCGTCATCGTGGTGGCCATGGCCCTGGTGGAGGTCGGCCCCGTGGTCGCCCTCCTGGCCCTGGCCGATCCGCCCGGCCGCCCGATCCTGCTCGAGCCGGTCCCGGAGCCGGCGGGGGCGGCCCGCGGGTGAAGGCGGTCGTCACCGCCGTGGTGGTCGGGTACCTGGCCGCCCGCCTGGCCTGGCTGGTCGCCCGGCCGTTGTTCGCCCTGCCCGCCCTGGCCCGCCAGAACTACCGGGGCCGGGTCCTGCCCACGGGGGCGGGCATCGTGCTCCCGCTGGCCGCCCTGTTCGTCGAGGGGGGCCGGGCCGTGGCCGGGGCGTTCGGGGTGGGCGACGAGGTCGGGATCGGCCCCGTTCGGGCCCTCGTGCTCCTGGCCACCCTGGGCTTCGCCCTGCTCGGGCTCATCGATGACCTGGCCGGGGGCGCCGACAAGGGCTTCCGCGGCCACCTCCGGGCCCTGGGCGAGGGACGGCTGACGACCGGCGCCCTCAAGCTGGTCGGCGGGGGCGTCCTGGCCCTGGTCGTCGTCGCCCCGGTGGTCGGCCGCTCGCCGGGCCGGCTGATCGCCGACGCCTGCCTGGTCGCCCTGTGCGCCAACCTGGCCAACCTGCTCGACCGGGCACCGGGGCGGGCGGTGAAGGGGTCCGCCGTCGCCCTGATCATTGCCGCCCTGGCCGTCGCCCGCCCCGCGGCGCTGAGCGCCAGCGCCGTCGTCGTCGGCGCCGCCCTGGGCCTGTTCCTCGACGACCTGCACGAGCGGCTCATGCTGGGCGACGCCGGGGCCAACGTCCTGGGGGCCGTGCTCGGCCTCGGCGTGGTCGCCGCCTGCGGCCCGGCGGCCCGCGACGTGGTCCTCGTCTCCGTCGCCGCCCTCAACGTGGCCGGCGAGCTGGTCAGCTTCAGCCGGGTCATCGAGGCCGTCGCCCCCCTCCGGGCCCTCGACCGGGCCGGCCGCCGCCCCTGACCTCGCGCCCCCCTTTCGTTTTGGCAGCCAAAACGATAAGGGGGGCGGTCAGTCGACCGCCGGGGGGGTGCCGGCGGCGGCGGCGCTGTCGGGGTCGGGGGCGACCAGGGCGGGCGGGGCCGAGGGCAGGTGGTTGAGGGCGTCGATCAGGGCTCGCAGCCGGCCGTGGCTGGCCCGGTCGAAGTGCAGGGCGATGCGGGGCAGCTCATCGTGGTCGTGATCGGCCCGCTCCGCGGGCTGGGGCGGGGCGCTCTCGATGCGGCCTCGGGTGCAGATGTCGGCGAACCGGTGGTTCAGGTCGACCAGCTCGCCCCGGGTCGGCGCGGCGCGGAGGCGGATGATGAGCCGGCTGCCCACGTACCGGATCGAGTGGTAGTTGCGGAAGAAGCCGAGGATCTCGTCGGTCGCCGCGGCCACGTCGTCGGTGATGCAGGCCAGCATGAGATCCGCCTCCGAGACCAGGCCGCGGGCCGTGACCTCGTCGCGGATGAACCGCTCCCAGGCCCGCCAGTAGGTGCCGCCCGGGACTTCGAGCAGGACGATGGGGGCCGGCGCCGCCTTGCCGGTCTGCAACAGGGTCAGGAGCTCGAAGACCTCGTCCAGGGTGCCGAAGCCGCCGGGCAGGACGGCGAAGCCGGCCGACTCCTTCATCAGCATGAGCTTGCGGGTGAAGAAGTACTTCATGGTGACGAGCCGGTTGTGGTCCTCGCCGAAGGCCGGGCTGGGCTGCTCGAACGGGAGGCGGATGTTCACGCCGAGGGAGTGGTCGGGCCCGGCCCCGTCTGCCCCGGCGGCCATGATCCCCGGCCCGGCTCCGGTGACGATGATCCAGCCCGCGGCAGCCAGGGCGCCCGCCAGGGCCCGGGTCTGGACGTACAGGGGGTCGTCGGGCAGGGTCCGGGCCGAGCCGAAGATGGTCACCTTGGGCACGTCGCGGTAGGGGGCGAACAGCCGGAACGCCTCCCGCATCTCCCGCAGGGCGGCGTTGGTGATCTTCAGGTCCAGCCGGTCGGCACCGTCACCCGCCAGCTTGACGCCCGAGACCAGGATCTCGAAGAGCTGGTCGACGTCGCGCTCGGCGCCCGCGGCGGCCAGGACGTCGAGCAGGCGCTGGTCGAGCTCGGGGTCACCGGTGCGGTAGCGGGACGGCGTGGTCATCCGCCCAGGCTCTCACGCCCGTCCGCTGGGGATCCTCGTTTCGACCCCCCGGTCTGGGGCATGATCTACCCATGCTGTCCCCGCTCCTCCTGGTCCCTGTGTCGCTCGGCCTGATCAGCTTCCTGCTGTTCGGCATGTCGTGGTTCGAGCAGCGCGTGCTGTCGCCGCAGTCGCTCATCGTCCACGCCGCCCGGTCCCGCCAGGCCCGGCCGGAGCACGTGGAGGTGCTGGTGGCCGCCCAGTCCGAGCGGCTGCTGCAGGGGATCCAGATGAGCCCCGCCGACCGACCCGCCCCGGCCGCCGCTAGCCGGTCGTAGCGCCTGCGGCCACCCGGCCGTAGAGAGTCGTCCGCTGCTCCAGGGGCCGGCCGAGGGGCTCGACCACGGCCCGGAAGGCCTGCTCGTCCATGCGCTGGCCGTGGGCCGCGCCTGCGGCCCGCGAGATGTTCTCGTCGATCAGGGTGCCGCCCAGGTCGTTGGCCCCGGCCTGGAGGGCCTGGCGGGCCCCCTCGGCGCCCAGCTTGACCCACGAGACCTGGACGTTGGGCACGCGCTCCCGGTAGGCGATCCGGGCCACGGCGTGCATGAGCAGGGCCTCGCGGAAGGTCGGCCCCTGCCGGCCCCGGCCCTGCAGGTACAGGGGGGTGGCCATGTGCACGAACGGCAGGGGCACGAACTCGGTGAACCCGCCGGTCTCGGCCTGCAGGGCCCGGGTGCGGACCATGTGCCGGGCCCAGTGCACGGGCTGCTCGACGGCGCCGAACATGATGGTGATGTTCGACCGCAGGCCGACCGAGTGGGCGACGCGGTGGGCCTCCAACCACTCCTCGGTGTCGACCTTGTCGGGGCACAGCACGGCCCGGATCTCGTCGTCGAGGATCTCGGCCGCGGTGCCGGGCAGGGTGGCCAGGCCGACGGCCATCAGCCGGCGCAGGTAGTCGGCCAGGGGCTCGCCCAGGCGCCGGGCCCCCTCGGTCACCTCCAGGGCGGTGAAGCCGTGGACGTGGATCGACGGGGCGGCCTCCTTGACCGCCCGGCACACGTCGACGTAGTAGTCGCCGTCGAAGCTCGGGTGGATCCCGCCCTGCAGGCAGACCTCCGTCGCCCCGACCTCGACCGCCTCCACCACCCGCCGCTGGATCTCCTCGATGCCCAGCAGGTAGGGCTCGCCCCGCAGGTTGAGCGACAGCGGGCCTTTGGAGAAGGCGCAGAACCGGCACTTGAACGTGCACACGTTGGTGTAGTTGATGTTGCGGTTCGACACCCAGGTGACGGTGTCGCCCACGATCTGGCGGCGCAGGTCGTCGGCCACCTCGGCCACCGCCGCCACCTCCCGCCCCCGGGCCGAGAACAGGGTGACGATCTCGTCGACCCCGACCTCGCCGCCGGCGACCACCCCGGCCAGCACCTCGGCCACCGCCGAGCCGGCCCGCGGCGTGGCCGGCAGCAGCCGGGGCGGCGGCTGCGGGTCCCCGGCGTGCCAGGACGAGTCCCGGGCCAGGCCCTCGGCGTCGCTGGCGTGGAGCACCGCCGGCCGCACGGCCGGGTCCAGCCACCGCTGCGGGTCGAGCACGTACGAGGGGTAGGCGGTCAGGCGGGGAGCCAGCTCGAACCCCCGGGCCTCGGTGACGGCCCGCAGCCGCTCCAGCGCCGGCCACGGGCGCTCGGGGTTCACGTGGTCGGGGGTCACGGGCGACACCCCGCCCCAGTCGTCGATGCCGGCGTCGAGCAGCCCGCCGAAGTCCTCCGACAGGTTGGGCGGGGCCTGGAGGTGGACGTCGACGGGCAGGAGCAGCCGGGCCACGGCGATGCTCCACAGGAACTCCTCCGGCGGGCAGGGCGGGGCCGAGGCCATGGCCGTGCCCGGCTTGGGCAGGAAGTTCTGGACGATCACCTCCTGCACGTGGCCGTGGCCGCGGTGGGCGGCGGCGATGGCCCGGAGCGCCTCGATCCGGTCGGCCCGCGTCTCGCCGATCCCGACCAGGATGCCGGTGGTGAACGGGATGGACAGCTCGCCCGCCGCCTCCAGGGTGGCCAGCCGGCGGGCCGGATCCTTGTCCGGCGCCCCCCGGTGGCAGGCCAGGTCGGCCCGCAGCGACTCCAGCATCATCCCCTGCGACGCCGATACCGGTCGCAGCCGGCCCAGCTCCGCCGCCGGCAGGGCGCCGGCGTTGGCGTGGGGGAGCAGCCCGGTCTCGGCCAGGACCAGGGCGCACGCCGCGGCCAAGTAGTCGACGGTGGACGAGTAGCCGTGGTCGTCCAGCCAGGCCCGGGCCGCCGGGTAGCGGTCCTCGGGCGCCTCGCCCAGGGTGAACAGGGCCTCGTGGCACCCGGCTGCCGCCCCCGCGGACGCCACGGCCAGCACCTCGTCCAGTGACAGGTAGGGCGACGCCAGCCGGGCCGGGGCGGTGGCGAAGGTGCAGTAGCCGCACCGGTCCCGGCACAGGCGGGTGAGGGGGATGAACACCTTGGGCGAGAAGGTCACCCGTGACCTCCAGGCCGCGTCCCGTACCGCCCCGGCCGCGGCCAGCAGCTCGGGGAGCGAGGCGTCCAGGAGATCAGCCGGCGTCACCCGTCCCACAGTAGGTGGGGGCGCACACGAAACCGTTACGCCAGACATACGCGCCGCTTACGCGCTCCCAGGCACACTGCCGGGAGCAACAGGGGGAGGAACGGGATGGGAGCATCAACGAGGCTGCGCGCCGCCGTGGTCGGCGCCGTCGCCATGGCTCTGGTGGCCGGGGCGTGCGGCGGCTCGAGCGACAACAAGACGCCGGCGGCGTCGGGCGGCATCGCCGCCGAGGCCAAGGCCGGCGACTGGAAGACGTGGGTGCTCACGTCCGCCGACCAGATCAAGGTCCCGGCGCCCCCCAAGTCCGGTTCGGCCGCGGCCAAGGCCGAGGTGTCCGAGCTCAAGGACCTGGCCAGCAAGCGGACGGCCCAGGTCGAGGCCGACGCCCACAAGTGGAGCGACTACCCGCTGCTCGAGCCCTGGGTCAAGGAGAACATGCAGCTGGTCTCCGAGCAGAGCAAGAACCCGCCGCTGGCCTCCCGCGGCTACGGCCTGGTCAGCGTGGCCATGTACGACGCCATCGTCTCGGCCTACCACTGGAAGTACGTCTACAAGCGTGACGCGCCCAGCGGGATCACCACCGTGATCCCCGCCGGGGCCGACCCGTCCTACCCCGACGACCACGCCGCCATCGCCGGCGCCGCCTCCCGGGTGCTCGCCTACCTGTTCCCGGAGAAGGCGGCGGCGGCGTACGACCAGGAGGCCGAGGCGGCGGCCGACTCCCGCGTCGCCGCGGGCGTCAACTACCGCAGCGACGTCGAGGCCGGCCTGGCCCTCGGCCGGGCCGTCGCCGACGCGGTGATCGCCCGGGCCAAGGCCGACGGCTCCGACGCCCACTTCACCGGCCAGATCCCGACCGGCAACGACCACTGGGCGCCGGACCCTGGCACCGCCACCGGGCCCACCGAGCCCCTGGCCGGCACCTGGAAGACGTGGGTGGTCAACGCCACCGCCCTGCGCCCGGGGCCGCCGCCGGCCTACGGGTCGCCGCAGTTCATGAAAGAGGCGCAGGAGGTGGTGGACGTGACCAAGAACCTGACCGCCGACCAGAAGCGCATCGCCGACTTCTGGAAGGACGCCGGCGGCACCCCCCTACCCCCGGGCCACTGGAACCAGATCGCCCTGGACACCATCCGGCCCCTCAAGCTGTCCGACGCCAAGGTGGCCCGCACGTTCGCCCTGCTCAACGTGGCCCTGTCCGACGCCGGGATCACGGCCTGGGACACCAAGTACGCCTACTGGTCGCCCCGGCCCGTCAACGCCATCCGCAACCTGGGCATCGACGCCAACTTCACCCCCTACATCCGGCCCACGCCGAGCTTCCCGTCCTACATCTCGGGGCACTCGACCTACTCGTCGGCGGCGTCGCAGGTCCTCGGGTACCTGTTCCCCGACCAGGCCAAGAGCTTCGACTCCATGGCCCAGGAAGCGGCGATGTCCCGGTTGTACGGCGGGATCCACTTCCGCTCCGACAACGAGACCGGGTTCGCGGTGGGGACCAAGATCGGCCAGCAGGTGGTGGACAAGGCCCGCCAGGACGGAGCGACCTAACGTGAGGCTCTCATGACGACCCCCTCCCGCCGCGCCTTCCCCCTCGCCGCCGTGGTGGCCCTGGCCCTGGCCGGCGCGGCCTGCGGTGGCAGCTCGTCGAGCTCCAGCTCCAACACGGTGGCCACCCGGCCCTCGGCCACCGTCTCGACGGTGGCCAACAACCCCGCCGCCTTCGACACCCCCCCGACCACCACCGCGGCCAACGCCCGCAAGTCGCAGCCGTACTGGGTGCCGCTCGGCTCGTTCACCGGCACCGGCAACACCACCACCAAGGCCTTCACGGTGGACGCCGGGGCCCTGCAGTGGCGGATCTCCTGGCACTGCGAGGGCGCCCCGTTCAGCGTGGTGTCGGTCAACGCCGCCGGCCAGGAGTCCAAGCGCAAGCTGGCCGACGCCCTGACCTGCCCGACCGACGGGCAGGGGTTCGCCACGGACAAGGGGGCCCAGACCCTCAAGGTGACCACGGCCAAGGCGTGGAAGATCGACGTGGAGCAGCAGGTCGACGTCCCCCTCGTCGAGCCCGCGCCCGCCACCCTGGCCACGGCCAAGGTGCTGGGCACGGCCAAGATCTACAACGTCGACAAGCAGGGTGAGGGCACGGCCAAGATCTACGACCTCGGCAACGGGAACCGGATGATCCGCCTGGAGGACTTCTTCGTGACCGTGAACTCCGACCTGGAGATCCGCCTGTCCGAGCTGGCCGCGCCGAAGACCACGCCCGAGGTGGAGAAGGCGGCGTTCACCGTGGTCGCCCCCCTCAAGGCCACGGTGGGGAGCATGAACTACGACATCCCCAAGGACGTGGACCTGTCGAAGTACAAGTCGATCGTCATCTGGTGCGAGATCACCCGCAACGCCTACGCCGCGGCCACCATCACGAAGTAGAGGTCGACTCCCGCTGGCGGCGGGACCCCGCTCAGCCGAGCGGCGGGGGGTGCCAGGAGACGCCGGAGAACCGCGAGAAGTGGTTGTCGAACGAAACGATGCCACTGCGGTGCTCGATCGAGAGGGCGGCGAGGTGCGCGTCGTTGGTCAGGTTGGCGCCCGTGCCCACCTCGCCCAGGAGCCGGCGGAGGATGCCGGCGTGGTCGGGCGTGGGGGAAACGACCGTAGCGCCCGGCGCACCGAGCCAGGCGTCGACCCGGTCCATGGCCTCCGCTACGCCGAGCGGCGCCGGGAACAGGGCGACCTTGGTCGACAGCCGGACGAACGCGAGCAAGGCGATCCAGGAGAAGGCGACCACACCGGCGCCCGACAGCTCGCCGTCGAGCCAACGGCGCGACCGATCATGGTGCGCGGCGTCCTCGTTGACGGCGTAGAGCAGCACGTTGGCGTCGACCAGGTTCACCCTCCGGCACGCATCCGCCGCAGCAGCTCGTCGTCCTCGATGTCGGCAGCCACCTGCAAGGCACGGTCGAGGTTCACCCGTGACTGGCCCAGGGACGCGGTCTTGGTGCGGAAGGGCTCCCGTTGGGCACCGGCCGCGGCCCCGCTGCGGATGGCGCCGTTGAGCGCGTCCTTGAACGACTCGCCCCGCTCCCGCATGCGCTTGCGGACGATGGCCTCGGTGTCGGGGTCGAGGGTCACTGTCGTGCGCATGTCCGCAGCGTACCGGGGCGAAGCAGCATGGCATCACGAATGGCGATGCCATGATGCCTGCTGGGGCCCGCCCACAGGACGACGGGTACATTGCAGGCCAATGACGATCGACCGTGACACCCTGCGGGCGGTCCAGGCCCCGCTGAAGGACGACTACCGGGAGCACCCGGACGCGGCCAAGATCACCCTGCGCGCCGAGGGGACCCTGGGCGACGGCATCTCCTGCTCGGTGGCCACCGGGCGGGCCATCGCCGAGGCCGGCCTGCACCCGGCCACCGGCGGCGACGGCAGCCTCCTGTGCTCGGGCGACATGCTGCTGGAAGCCTTGGCGGCCTGCGCCGGGGTGACCCTGCAGGCGGTGGCCGCCTCGCTGGCCCTCGACGTGGCCGCCGGCACCGTCCACGTGGAGGGCGACCTGGACTTCCGGGGCACCCTGGCCGTGTCCAAGGAGGTCCCCGTCGGCTTCACCGCCATCCGGGTCCGCTTCGACCTCGATTCGACCGCCTCCGACGACGAGCTGGCCACCCTGATCCGCCTGACCGAGCGCTACTGCGTGGTGCTGCAGACGATCGTGGGCGGCACACCCGTGTCGGTGGCCTCGACGCGGGTCTGACTCAGCTCCCGACCGGCGCGGCGGCCGGCTCGGTCGACGGCGACGGCGGCACGAACAGGCGACCGATCACCGGGAGCTCCCAGAACGACTCGGCCCGGGCCACGGCCAGGGCTACCGGGAGGATGTTCTCCGGGGCGTCGTAGACGGCGTAGCGGGGGGCCCAGTCCGGGTCGTACTTGGCGTTGAACCGCCAGAGGGACTCGATCTGCATGGAGTCGGACATGCGGCGCAGGAACCACCGCTCGGCCCGCTGCACGGCGCCGTCACCGGCCTCGCCGGCCACGATGGCCCGCATGGTGGCGAAGTTCAGGCCCAGGCCCCGCTGGCCCCGCTCGCGCAGGTGCCGGATGGTCTCCACCACCACGAAGTCCAGCAGCCCGTTGGGATGCGGCGTCCCGTCGGACCGCTCGACGTCGCGGCGCATGAGGTCCAGCGAGTAGCCGTCGATCCCGGGGGCGGGCACGTACTGGCAGAAGGCGGCGGGCGTCCCGTCGGCGGCGAAGCAGACGGCCAGCAGCAGGTCGCGGTCCTCGGGCTGGAACACCCGGCCGAGGGTCATGGAGAAGCCCCGCTCCACGTCGCCCCGGCGGCTACGGGTCATCACCTCCCGCAGGGACTGCTGCAGGGCGGGGTCGAGCCGGGACGGGTCGTGGAACTCCACCCGGTAGCCGTGGCGGGCCACCCGGTTCACCGCCTGGCGAAGGCTCTTGGCGTTGCCGCCGGCCAGGCTGAAGCGGGTGCAGTCGACCACCGCCTCGTCCCCGACGTACAGGTCGTGCATGCCGGAGGCCCGGTAGACCGGGAGCCACTCCTCGGAGGCGCCGAGCACGGCCAGGGGGTAGCCGTGGTCGTCGGCGAAGCGGCGGAAGGCGGCCCACACCTCGGCCCGCTCGGCGGCCGGCCCGATGGGGTCGGGGGAGACCAGGCACACCCCGCCCTGGACGGCGTAGGCCACCACGCTGTCGCCCCAGAAGAAGTGGGCCTTGTCGTGGCGCAGGGCGAAGTAGGCCAGCGTGCCCCGGCCGTGGCGGGCCACGACGGCCCGGGCCCGGTCCATCTCCCCGCCCCCGCTGCCCCGCCGGGACACCAGCGGCCGGAAGAACAGCCAGCCGGCGAACAGGGCCAGGCCGACGCCGGTGGCGGTGAGCGCCGGGGTCAGGAACATGCTCAGGCGGTGGGGCAGGGCGATGTCGGTAATGCCCACCAGCCGTTCGCCCACCGCTTCGACGGCCCGGCCCAGGCCGGGGCCGCCGCGGTGGCGGCCGGCCAGCTCGACCGCTCCCGTGCCGAAGGCCAGGGCCGCGGCCGCCCCTCCGGCCAGGGCGACGATCCCCCGGCGGACCGAGGGGGCGTCGGCGGGGCCGGTGAAGGCCCGGCGCTGGACCAGCAGGTAGGCGGCGACAACGAGGGCGGCGGCCGCCTCCTCGAAGTCGACCCCCTTGACCAGGTGCAGGACACCGGAGGCCAGCAGCAGACCCAGGGAGGTCGACCAGGCCAGGCGCTGGCCCCGGCGCACGCCGCGGGCCATGAGGAACAGGCCGAGGCCGGCCAGGGCCACCAGGGCGGCGGCGGCTTGGGGGACGGCCAGGGGCAGGAGCTGGTCGACCCGGTGCAGGCGGCCGGCCAGCGGCGGGGTGAGGGCCGAGGCCAGGTCGACGGCGCCGGCGGCGGCGATGGCTGTGGCGGCGATGCGCCGGCTGCGGCGGATGCGGCAGGCCACGTCGACCCGCGGCGGCCAAGACGGCCCGGGGGGCGCCGAGGCCACCACCGCCGGGCGGCCGTCCGCCCCCCCGGCCCGGGGCCGCCGGCGGGCCATGGCCCGCTCCAGCGCGGTGGCGCCGGGCTGGGCGACCTGGCTGTGGAGCAGGCGCACGTGCAGGTCGGCGCCCGCCTCCAGCTCGACCCAGGACAGCTGGCGGTGGGCCAGGAACACCGGCGGCAGGCCGGCCCGCGCCGGCACCTGGTCGACGACCCGGGTGCAGCACCCGGTGTTGGCGTAGAACCCGCCGTCGAGCAGGGTCAGCTCGGCGTGGTGGGTGTGGCCGGTGATGAGGCCGGCCCAACCGTCGCCGGCCAGCCGCCGGGCCTCGGCCCGGGCGGCGTCGTTCCCGGCCCATCCCCGCCGGGCCAGGGGGCCGGCGATACCCGCCCACGCCCGGTGGGCCAGCAGGGCCAGGGTGACCCCGATCACCGCCACCACCCCGGCCGCCGCCCCGCCCCCGATCAGCAGCCGCCCGGGCCACGGCGCCATTCGCTGACCCTCGCCGGCGGCCCGCAGCAGGCTCTCCACCGCCGGTACCTCCAGGACCACGGCGGCCAGCACGGGCAGGAGCAGCCACCACGCATAGCGGGCCAGGCGGCGGTAGATGGCCCGCGACGTCATGAAGGCCGGGAGCATGACCGGGTCGGACAGATCCTCGACGCCGTCCAGCCAGCCCGATGTGGATGCGGCGATGGCGGGCAGGACCTCCTGGATCACGTGCTGGCCCAGGGGGCTGTCGTGGGGGTTGCGGGGGTCGGCGAAGGCGTTGTGGGGGTCGAAGCGGTGGCCGTGCTCGACGCGCACCAACCGCCGGCCCTTCCCGGTCTCGATGGACAGGTCGGCGGCCAGGGCCAGCTCCGCACCCAGGGCGGCGGCGAGGGTGCCGGCGGCGGCGTCGTCCCAGGCCAGGCGGCCGTCGTGGTTGCCCACCAGGCAGAGCACCCGGCGGTCGGGCCCGGCGGCAAAGGCGGCGGTGGCGTCGCGAAGCCGGGGGTGGGCGGCCAGGGCCGGGCCGGGGTCGACCCCCGCCCCGTCGGCCAGCAACTCCACCAGATCCCCGGCGAAGACCACCACGCCCGGCCCGACCCAGGACTCGAGCACGCCGGTGAGCTCGGCGGCGGCGGCGACGGAGGCGGGCGTGGGCACGGGGGCCAGGTGGACGTCGCTGGCCACCAAGACCCGCCCGCCGGCGGGCACGTCGACCGGCGCGACATCGCGCACGAGCGTCATGGGGACAGTCTGCCGGTCGCTCAGCGCCCGGCGGCCGCGGGGTCGACCAGCCAGACGACCCGGTCGGCCTGAATGCGGGTGGCCGGCACCTCGGGGTCTCCCGCGCAGACGGCGGCGAAGGCGTCCCGCTTGGCCGCACCTTCGACCGTGACCATGGCCAGCCGGGCCCGGGCGATGCCCGAGAACGTGAGCGTCATCCGCCGGTGGACGTTGCGGCCGGTGGGATCGGTGTTCATGACGACCAGGCGGCCGGGGTCGGCGTCCAGGGCGGCCGAACCGGGGAACAGGGAGGCGGTGTGGCCGTCGGGCCCGAGGCCGAGGTGGACGATGTCGAGGCGGCCGGCCTGGGCCACGCGTTGCTGGTAGGGGTCGGGCCCGTCGTCGCAGCGCATGGGGTACACCGCGTTCGCCGCCCCCACCCGCTCCAGCAGGGCCTCGCGGCCCAGGCGCTCGTTGGAGTCCGGGTCGTCGGGCGGGACGCAGCGCTCGTCGCCCCAGTAGACGTCGACCTGCCACCAGTCGAGCTGGTCGGCCCCGTCGGCAGCGAGGCGTTCGTAGCAGCGCCGGGCCGTCCCCCCACCCGACAGGACGAGCGAGAAGCCGTCGCCCGGGCGGTTGTGGAACGCCTCCACCACCCGCTCCGAGAACTCGGCCGGGACGTCGTCGACGACGATGACCTCGCCGTTCACGCCCCGCCGCCCGCCAGCCGCAGCTCCCGGGCCCCGGCCAGGGCATCCTCGTACACGTCGTCGTGGCCGACACGGGTCAGGGCGGAGGCCAGGGCCAGGGCCGGCCACTGCTCGCGCATGCGCACCGTCTGCTCCACTTGGGGGCCGTCCTCGATGGACACGCACGACCGGATGACCCGCTCGGGCCCGGGGCGGACGACGGTGAAGGTGCCGCGGCGACCATCCGTGGCCGTGGCGTGGATGGTGACCGAGACGTGGTCGGCCCGGCGCAGCTCGACCCGGGCCGGTGGCAGCCGGAGGCGGCGGAGGAGCCAGCCGCCGAGCAGGAACCGGGGGCCGTGGTTGCCGGCCACCTCCACCCGGTCCACCGCGTCCAGGAACGGGCGGTTGACCGCCCCCTCGAACAGGCCGGCCAGCATGCTGCGCCACAGCGCGAGGCGCATCCAGGACAGGTCGGCCACCGGGAGGCGCTTGGCCAGGGTGTAGCTGCGGGCCAGCACGTCGCCCCCGGCCTCGGCGACCGCCCGGCTGTCCACCACCACCCGGTTGGCCGCCTGCATCAGCGGGTCGCCGGGCGCGGGCAGGCCCACCGGCAGCCACACGACCATCGGTACGTCCGGGAGGGCGAAGGGGTCGACCACCGAGTCCAGGTGGTGGCGGGCCTTGCCCCGCACCTGCAGGACGACCTCCTCGAAGCACACCGAGCGGCCCTCCCGCTCGAAGGCGTGGACCCACAGGGACGCGTCGACCCCGTTGGGGGCGTCCGGCTCGCTGTCGTCGGCCACGATGACCAGCGTCCGCGACGGGTGGCGGGTCCCGAGGTCGTGGACGATGCCCCGGGCGTTGGCGCACTCCGCCGCGTCGCGCACGACCACGACGAGGGTGAGGACGCTGGCCCGCACCGCGGCCCGCTGCTCGTGGCGGCGCAGGTCGGAGAGGGCCCGCTCCACCTGGGCCAGGGTGACGTCGTCCGACTCCCAGGAGCCGATGGTGGTGAGCCCCGGGGTCGAGGTGCTTTCGGGGGCCATCGTGGTCAGGGCTTGCGCCAGCGCCGGCCGTCCCGGTCCAGCAGGGCGTCGGCCTCGGGCGGGCCCCAGGTGCCGGCCTCGTAGCGGGCGAGGGGCAGGTCGCCCTCTTCGAAGGCGTCGATGACCGGCTCGACGATGCGCCACGCCTGGGCCACCTCGTCGGAGCGGATGAACAGGGTCGGGTCCCCGAGCAGGGCATCGAGCAGCAGGCGCTCGTAGGCCTCGGGCGTCTCCTCCAGGAAGGCGGCGCCGTAGAAGAAGTCCATCGACACCGACCGGACCCGGAAGGCCTGGCCGGGCACCTTGGCCCCGAAGCGCAGGGTGATGCCCTCGTCGGGCTGGATGCGCAGCACCAGGGCGTCGGGCTCCAAGCCCTCGGCCTGGCTCATGGCGAAGGGCAGGTGGGGGACGGTCTTGAACTCCATCGCCACCTCGGTCACCCGCTTGGGCAGGTACTTCCCGGTGCGCACGTAGATCGGGACCCCGGCCCACCGCCAGTTGTCCACGTGGAGGCGCATGGCCAGGTAGGTCTCGGTCTGGCTATGGGGGTCGACGCCCTCCTCGTCGCGGTAGCCGTGGACCTCCGAGCCCTGGACCCAGCCGGCCCGGTACTGGGCCCGGACCACGTTCTGGGCCACCTCGTCCGGCGACATCACGTCGACCGCCCGCAGGGCCTTGACCTTCTCGTCGCGGATGCCCCCGGCGTCGAAGGTGGCGGGCGGCTCCATCAGGGTCAGGGCCAGGACCTGCATGACGTGGTTCTGGACGATGTCGCGCAGGGCGCCGGCCTTCTCGTAGAACCCGCCCCGGTGGCCCACCCCCAGGGACTCGGCCACGGTGATCTGGACGTGGTCGACGTAGCGACGGTTCCAGATGGGCTCGAAGATGGCATTGGCGAAGCGCAGGGCCAGGACGTTCTGGACCGTCTCCTTCCCCAGGTAGTGGTCGATCCGGTACACCTGGCGCTCTTCGAACGCCTCGTGCACCACCTCGTCGAGCTGGGTCGCCGAGCGGGTGTCGCGGCCGAAGGGCTTCTCGATGACGACGCGGACGAAGGCCTGGTCGTGCGCCGGCTTGTTCAGGCCGCACTGCTGGAGCCCCTTCACCACCACCGGGAACGTGTCGGGCGGGGTGGCCAGGTAGTACAGCCGGTTCTGCGCCGTGCCCCGGTCGGCGTCGAGGGCGTCGAGGACGTCCTTCAGCTTCTTGAACGTCTGCGGGTCGTTGTAGTCGCCGGCCACGTAGCGGAAGCCGCCGGTGAAGGCCTCCCAGACGTGCTTGGCTTCCTCGCCGCCGCCGCCCGACTCGGCCACCGCCTCGCGCATGCGCTCGCGGAACTCGTCGTCGCCCATCTCGGTCCGGGCCACGCCGACCACCGAGAACCCGGTCGGGAGCAGCCGGCGCAGGGCCAGGTTCTCGACCGCGGGCATGAGCTTGCGGCTGGTCAGGTCCCCGGAGGCCCCGAACACGACCAGGATGGCCGGGGGGGCGACGCGCTCGCCGGCCGCTTCCGCCAGGGGGTTCTCGCCGGCCAAACGATCGAGCGCCGTCATGGCGCCGATGCTATTGGAGCGGGGGTGGGAGTGGGGGCCGTGGTCGGGCTCAACCGGTGGCGTTGAGCTCGGCCGCCTTGTCGGCCAGGGCGCCCATCAGCTCGTCGAAGGACTTGGAGAACGACGCCACGCCCTCCTCCTCCAGCACCCGGCTCACGTCGGCCATGTCGACGCCGATGCGATCGAGGTCGGCCATCACCTGGTGGGCGTGGTCGATGTCCTTGCTGACGGTGCAGGCCACCGTGCCCCGGCGCTCGAAGGCGTCGATGGTGGCGTCCGGCATGGTGTTGATGGGGTCGGGGCCGATCAGGTTGTCGACGTACAGGGTGTCCGGGTAGGCGGGGTTCTTGGTCGAGGTCGACGCCCACAGCGGGCGCTGCACCCGGGCGCCCCGGTCGGACAGGGCCTCCCACCGCTCGCCGCTGAACCGGGTGGTGAACAGCTCGTAGGCCTGCTTGGCCTGGGCGATGGCTGCCTTGCCCTGCAGGGCCAGGGCCTCGTCGGTGCCGATCTTGGCCAGCCGCCGGTCGACCTCGGTGTCCACCCGGCTGACGAAGAAGGAGGCCACGCTGTGGATCCGGGACAGGTCGCCGCTGCAGGCCTCCAGGCCGGACAGGTAGGCCTCGATCACCTCGGCGTAGCGGTCGATCGAGAAGATCAGGGTGATGTTGATGCTGCGACCCTCGGCGATCATCTGCTGGATGGCAGGGACGCCGGCCGCGGTGGCCGGGATCTTGACCAGCAGGTTCGGCTTGGCGATCCGCTGGTGGAGGTCGCGGGCCGAGGCGATCGTGCCCTCGGTGTCGTTGGCCAGCCCGGGCGCCACCTCCAGGGAGACGAACCCGTCGCCGCCGCCGCTCTCGTCGTAGAGCGGGCGCAGCAGGCCGAGGGCGTGCTCCACGTCGTCGATGACCAGGTCCCAGTAGACGTCGTCCACCGACTCGTGGCGCTCCATGAGCGACCGGAACTGGTCGTCGTAGGCGGCCTGGCCCACGATGGCCTTCTGGAAGATCGTGGGGTTGGACGTGATCCCCCTGATCCCCTCGTCGATGAACCGCATCAGCTCGCCGCTGGTCAGGTACCCCCGCTTGAGGTTGTCCAGCCACGGGCTCTGGCCCTGCTCCTGGAACAGTCGCTGGAGTCGCGTCGTCATGCCTACGACGCTACGCCCTTACGGAACGGATAGGAGCACGATCGACGCGGTGAAGCCGTGCATGAAGTTCTGGTCCCCGATGGGGCCGAGCTCGCCGGCGCAGAACATGCCCGCCACCGGCGCGCCGGGCAGGCTCTCCGACACCACCTCGGCGTCGTGGTTGGGTTGGGGGAACAGGTGGGTGCCCCGGCCGTTGCAGGTGAAGACCAGGGCGGCCTCGGCCTTTTGCCCGCCGACCATGCGGCGAAGGTCCAGGTCGGCGGAGGTGGCGTCGCGGATCTGGAACTGGGCCGTGGACCCGACGGAGACCACGTCGCCCACCCGGAGGGCCCCGCTGTTGGGGTCGGCGCCGACGACCGGGCGGACCAGGAAGTCGCCCGGGCCGAAGTCGACCTTGCTCTCGTCGATCACCCGGCCGATCTGCACCATGTCGGCCAGCAGCTCGCGGTCCTCGTCGGACAGGGCCGCCGCCACCTCCTGCAGCCGCTCGACGGCGGAGCGACCGGCCAGCTCGTAGACGATGTTGTCCTCGGCCCGGGTGACGACGAAGGGGTGGCCGACCGGCCGGCACCCCTGGGAGACGACGGTGGTGACCTCGACCTCCGGCCCGAGGAAGGCGCCCACCGCGCCGTGGTTGACCACCTGGTCGTCGATGACCAGCCGGTTGCCGCCGGCCTGGCGGGCGGCGGAGGCCAGGCCGCCGACGACGGGCATGCCCGGGCGGTCGACCTCCAGGCGCTTGAGCAGCTCGTCGGTCGGGAAGCTGAACGGGTCGGGCAGGAGCAGCAGGGCGCTGGGGTCCTCGGGCAGGTCGTCCGGCCAGCCGGTGAAGGCGAACCCGTCGGGCGCCCGGACCACGGTCAGGTGGAAGGGGGTCACCGGACCGGTGCGGCCGGCCCACAGCGAGATGGCCGGGCCCCGCTCGACCTCCTGGTTGCCGCCCACGACCGAAACCGCGGCGCAGCCCAGCAGGGCCCGCGGCTGCAGCGCGGCCCGGATGGTGGCGGCGATCTCCTCCAGGTGGGGGGCGAAGACCGGCGTGACGAAGACCAAGGCCAGGTCGGGGACGCCAGGCTGCGTGCCTGAACCCAATGGAGGCCCGTCGTCGCCCAGGCCCTCCAGGACCTGGCCGATCACCTCGCCGGTGGCCACGGGCACGCTGGGGTGCTGGGACAGGGCGGCGGCGAAGGGACGGGTCATCGACTCAGGCCGGGGGCAGCAGGGTGAGGGGGACGACCACGTCGGCCCCGCCGGTGAGGCGCACGTGGGCCTCGATGGTCCCGTAGGACTCGTACGTCAGCTCGCCCTTGACCAGGAGCCGGCCGAACTTGCCGGGCTGGACGGTGACGGGTTGGGCGTTGCGGGCCACCTCCTTGCCCTCGCCGTCCAGGAACTCGACCTCCAACGTCCCCGTGCCCGGCTCGTCCGGGGGGCAGCGGACGAACACCACCAGGTGGGGAGCGATCTCGACGGGCAGGTCGCCGGGGGCGGGCAGGGAGAACATGACGCCCGTCAGGTCGAACCTGGTGGCCGGCCCGGGGACCTGGCGCTGGTTGATCCCTTCCACGAACAGAGCAGCCACGATGTCCATTGACTGAACGGTAGTTCTCGTTTGGGGCCATGCCGCAGAGCGGACATAGGATTGGGGGCATGAGCGACGAGAAGCAGGGTTGGCAGGAGCTCGGGCAGCAGCTGCGGGTGGACTCGGTGCGGATCAGCGGTGAGGCCAATTCGGGCCACCCGACGTCCTCGATGTCCGCCGCCGACCTCATGGCGGTGCTGATCAGCAAGTACCTGCACTACGACTTCGACGCGCCGGAGAACCCGGCCAACGACCACCTGATCTTCTCCAAGGGCCACGCCTCGCCCCTGCTGTACGCCATCTACAAGGCGGTCGGCGCGGTGACGAACGAGGAGATGGCCACGTACCGCCAGCTGGGCAGCCGCCTGGAGGGCCACCCCACGCCCGACATCCCGTGGGTCGACGTGGCCACGGGCTCGCTCGGCCAGGGCCTGCCCATCGCCGTCGGCGTGGCCATCGCGGCCAAGAAGCTCGACCAGCTCGACTACCGCACCTGGGTCCTCTGCGGCGACTCGGAGATGGCCGAGGGCTCGATCTGGGAGGCGTTCGAAGAGGCCGGCTTCCTGGGCCTGGACAACCTCACCGCCATCATCGACGTCAACCGGCTGGGCCAGAGCGGCCCGACCCGCCACGCCTGGGATCTGGACGCCTACCGCAACCGGGCCGAGGCCTTCGGCTGGCACGCCATCGAGCTGGACGGCCACGACGTCGAGGCCATCGACGCCGCCTTCGCCGAGGCCCTCGCCACCAAGGGCAAGCCCACCGTCCTCATCGCCAAGACCAAGAAGGGCAAGGGCGTGAAGTCGGTCGAGGACCAGCTCAACGCCCACGGCAAGGCCGTCCCCGACTACGAGGACGCCATCAAGGAGCTGGGCGGCGACCGCAGCATCGTCATCCAGGTCCCGAAGCCCCCGGCCGACGCCAAGCCCCACGTCTTCGACACCGGCGCCCTGGAGCTGCCGAGCTACGACAAGGGCGAGAAGGTGGCCACCCGCAAGGCCTACGGCGACGCCCTGGCCGCCCTGGGTTCCGCCCGGGGCGACGTGGTCGCCCTCGACGGCGAGGTATCCAACTCCACCTACTCGGAGATCTTCCGCAAGGCCCACCCGGACCGGTACTTCGAGTCCTACATCGCCGAGCAGCAGATGATCGCCACCGCGGTGGGCTTCCAGGTCCGCGGCTGGATGCCCTACTCGTCGACCTTCGCCGCCTTCCTCTCCCGGGCCTACGACTTCATCCGCATGGCCGCGGTCAGCCAGGCCCGCATGAACGTGTGCGGTTCCCACGCCGGCGTCTCCATCGGCGAGGACGGCCCGTCGCAGATGGGCCTGGAGGATCTGGCCATGTTCCGGGCCATCCACAACAGCACGGTCCTGTACCCGAGCGACGCGGTGCAGACTGCCCACCTGGTCGCCCAGATGGCCGACATCCCCCAGGGCATCGCCTACCTGCGCACGACCCGCGGCAACACCGAGGTCCTCTACGGGCCGGACGAGACGTTCGAGATCGGCGGGTCCAAGGTGCTGCGGTCGTCGGCCGACGACAAGGTGACCATCGTCGCCGCCGGGATCACGCTGCACGAGTCCCTGAAGGCGGCCGACGCCCTGGCCGCCGACGGCGTGGCCGCCCGGGTCATCGACCTGTACTCGGTGAAGCCCATCGACACGGCCACGCTCGTCGAGGCGGCCAAGGCCACGGGCGGGCGGGTGCTGACCGTCGAGGACCACTGGGCCGAGGGCGGCATCGGCGACGCGGTGGCCGCAGCCTTGGGCGAGGCCCAGCTCGACATCCCCCTCAAGCTGGTCAAGCTGGCCGTCACCCACATGCCGGGCTCGGCCAAGCCCGACGAGTGCCTCGCCGCCGCCGGCCTCGACGCCGAGTCGATTGCGGGCGCCGCTCGCAAGCTCGCCGGCTGAGCCGCCGGGGCGGCCCGCAAGCTCGCCGGCTGACGCCACCATCGGGGCCGACCGACACGTCAGCCGTCCGGCGGTGCTCCGGCGGGGTTCCAGGCCATGAGCAGATGCACGCCGTCGTCGGCAACCGGCACGAAGCCCAGCCGCTCGTAGAGGCGGCGGGCCGGGTTCGACCGCTCCACATGTAGGCGCACCGGCACCGTCCGTGCCGCCCCTTCGGCGAGGAGCCGCCGGAGCAGTGCGGTGCCGATCCCGCCGTTGCGGTGCTCGGGGAGCAGCGCGAGGTCGACCAGCCTGATCTCCTCGGGACCGCCGGCGACAAGCATCCGGCCGGCGGGCGCCCCGTCCACCAGCACCACGTCCGATGACGCGCCGGCGTAGTGCTCCCGGTAGTGCCGGCTCTGGGCCTCGAACTGCATGCGGACGAAGGCATCCCTCCGGGTCTCGTCCCATTCCAGCTGGTCCAGCTCCGCCCGCGTGCTGCCATAGAGGCGCTGGAGGAACGGGACGTCGTCGGCGCGGGCGGGCCGAAGCTCGACGCGGCGATCGTTCACGTGCAGGACGAAAGGCTACCCAGCGACGCCACGGACGGTAGGCGGCGACGCCGCACAGTGTTCGATATACATTGCGGCGAGGAACAGGGAGGGGTCATGGGAGCGACGACGATCGGGCCCGTACTGTCACGGCGCCAGCTGCTGGTGGCCGCCGGCATGGCCGGGCTCGCCGGGATGATCCGCGCGCTGCCGTCGCCCGTGCCGTTCCCGTTCCACGTCGGACGGGGGCCAGGGGGCGCCGGGCTCCAGGGCGGCAACGACATGACGCTGGCCCGTTTCACGCCCCACCTCGGCACCCGGTTCACGGCGCGGCCGGCGGCGCTGGCCGCGGTGGCGCTGACGCTGGAGGAGGCCGTGGCCACGGATCCCCACCCGGCGGATCCAGCCGGGCTGCGGGGAGAGGCGTTCTCGCTGGTCTTCCGGGCCGCCGGTGGGCCGCCACTCCCGGACGGCATCCACCGCCTCGACCACCCCGCGCTCGGCACCTCCCGCCTCTTCCTATCGGCCTTCGGCGCCGGTCGCCGGGGCCAGGGCTACCAGGTGGTCGTCGACCGCCGGGTTCCGAACCGCTGACCGGAGCTCAGTTGCGGGAGGGGAAGATGCCCTGGAGGGCGATGATGAAGTTCACGCCCAGGTAGGGCTGGCGGTTCTCGTGCGGCTGGTTCCCGCCGGAGGACTGGATCATCCCCGGGTTCATGACCGTGCCGTCGGTGGCGGTCGCATAGGAGCCCCCGGCGGCGAGGAAGTTGTTGGACGGCCGCGATGCCGTCGCAGTGCCGTTCGACGCCGCCACCCCGTGCCCGTGCCCGGGCATTTGGGTCTGCAACAGGGTGACCACCTCTGCACCGCCGGCCTGGCCCAGGGTGACTTGGCTGAGGCCCGGCCCCTGGCCGGGGTGAACGGGGACTCGGCCGCGGAGGTCCGGCAGGGCGAACGTCGTCTGCCCGTTACCGCCGAACGTGGTGCCGAGGAGGGAGAACAGCGCCGTGTTCTGGGCGATCGAGAGGATCTGGCCGTTGCACAGGGCCCACCCTCGCGGAGCGAAGTTGCCACCGAACATCATGATCTGGGCGAGAAACGGATCGGACATCCGAGCTCCTTTGGGTGGAAGTTACCGAGTGGGGCGGTTGAACACGGCTTCATATCGTTGGCCGCCGTCCTCGGCGAGGATGGGCACGAGGAACAGGGGGAACGTGCCGAGCTCCCCGTGCTCGACCGAATAGGTCGCCTGCGGGAACGGCTCGCCACGGCCCTCGAACACCAACGAGAACGCCTCCCAGCCGCTGCGGGTATCGAGGTCGTCGACCTGGACGAGCGCCAGCTCCGCCGAGCGTGCGTCATCGAGCTGGATCCGGAAGGCGGTACCCGCGGCTTCCCGGAACGACTCGCGTGCGGGCAAGCCGTCCCGGCCCGGCCCCACTCCTTGACCCACCCGAGGGAACCTACCAACCTCGGTCCCGGACGACAACGGGTGCCGGGCGCGACAGAACGGAGCATTGCGTGTCCGCAGAGGCCCTCGGCCGCTTCGGCCAGCTGGTGGTCGTCGACCCGCGATTGCGCCACGAGCTCGTGTCGGTGACCGACCACGACGAGTTCGTGGCCGTCGTCGTGGCCCGAGCCCGCGAAGCGGGCTTGGACGTGAGCGCCGACGATGTGGAGGAAGGCCTGCGCGCCAGGCGCGTGGCCTGGCGGGAACAATGGATCTGATCCGGAGCGGCGCGGCGTTCACCGGCTGGACACCGATACGCACCGACTGTGAAGGGCGGACGCCGACCGTCGACTGGTGCCTGACCGAAGGGATTTCCTTCACCGACCCCTTCTTCGACCAGACGGTCGAGCGCTGCTTCCGGGATCCTTGCCGGCTGCTGTTCCAGCGCCGCAGCAGCATGGAGGAGGTTGGGCGCTTCGTCACCGGGCATCCGGGCCTGCCGCCGGCGGCGTTCGTGTTCCACATGTCCCGCTGCGGTTCGACGCTGATCGCCCAGATGCTGGCGCAGGCGACTGCGCACCTGGTGCTCTCCGAGGCGCGCCCCATCGACGGCATCCTGCGGGCGACGTGGGCCCGGCCGGGCACGAGCGAGGAGGACCGCTGCGCCTGGCTCCGGTGGATCGTCGGCGCCATGGGTCAGCGGCGCCACGCCTCGCAGGAGCGGCTGTTCGTGAAGTTCGACGCCTGGTCGGCGATCGACCTCCCGACCGTCCGGCGAGCGTTCCCGAACGTGCCCTGGCTGTTCGTTTATCGAGACCCCGTCGAGGTCCTGGTGTCGCAGTCCATGCAGCTGGGCGCCCACGTGATCCCGGGCCTGCTCCCGCCATCGCTGCTCGGCATGACCGCCGAGGATGTGGCGGCCTGTCCGCCAGCCGAGTACCAGGCCCGGGTGCTGGCGCGGATCTGCCAGGCCGCTCTCGTCCACCGTGACGATCCGCACGCCACGTTCGTCGAGTACCGGCAGCTCCCCGAGTTCGTCGTCACGGCCTTGCCCGAGGTGTGCTCGATCCGATTCCAGCCCACGGATGTCGACAGGATGCTCCAATCGGCTGGCCGCGACGCCAAGAACCCGGCCGTCGCCTTCGAGAAGGACGGGCGCCGCAAGCTCGGAATGGCGTCGTCGGCGTTGCGAGCTGCCGCGGACCGGTGGTTGGCTCCCGTCTATGACCAGCTCCAACAGGCCCGCGCCGGCCAGGCCGGCCGTTCCCGGGTCACCGATGCCGGCTAGCGCCCGCTTGCCGTTGCCCTTCGACGCCGGGCGGCTCCGGGCCGATGTCGCCGCGCTGGCTCCCGAGGACTGGGTCCCTCACTTCAACACCGGCTACTACGAGGGCGACTGGAGCGGGGCCGCCCTGCGTTCGGTCGGCGGGCAGGCGGGTCGGCTGTACCCAGATCCGACGGCCAGCACCGACTTCGCCGACACACCGCTGCTCGGCCGCTGCCCCGGCGCCCGAGCCGCCCTGCAGCAATTCCACTGCCCCCTCCTGGCAGTCCGATTCCTCCGGCTGGGGCCGGGCGGGCGCATACGCGAGCACCGCGATCTCAACCTCGGGTACGAGGACGGCGAGGTACGCATCCACGTGCCGGTCTCGACCGATCCGGCGGTGGAGTTCCTCCTGGACGGCCGGAGGGTGGGGATGGGCGAGGGTGAAGCCTGGTACCTCGACCTGAACCTGCCCCACGCGGTCGTAAACGCGGGCGCGGCCGCCAGGGTCCATCTGGTCATCGACTGCGTGGTCGATGATTGGCTGGCCGCGGTCATGACCGCAGCCGTGGCCCCAAGGTAGCGCCCTCATCTGTTGGCGGAGGCGGCGACTGTTGCTAGGGTCGTGAGTGCAATACGGGGTAGGAGGTGGCAGTTGAAACGGCGGTCTGGCGCCTCGGGACGCGGGCCTGCCGATCGGCCGGCCGTCAGGAGCACGGCAACGTGAGGTGACGCAGTGAGCCGACGTACGCACCTTCCTGTTCCCGTTGTCGCGGCCACGGTGCTGTGTACCCTGGCCGCCCTGTTGGTGGCCCTGGCGCCCTCGGCCATGGCGACGGTATTTACCAACGCGGCCACGATCACGGTGCCCGATGCCACCTGCTCGCCGTTCGCGCCCGGCAAGGCCACGCCCTACCCCTCGACCGTGAACGTCACCGGCGTGACCGGGACGGTCACCGACGTGAACGTCACCCTGTCGAGCATCACGAGCGACTACACCGGCGACCTCGAGGTGATGCTCGTGGGGCCGGGCGGGACCCCGAACCTCCTCCTGATGTCCGACGCAGGCCAAGCGCCCAGCGGGGTGGTGTCGAATCTCACCATCACCTTCGACGACGCCGCCGCCTCCTCGCTGCCGCAGAACGCCGAGCTGGGCGCCAGCAACTCCTCGATCACCCGAAAGCCCACGAACTATGCGGAGGGGACGCCCGACACCTTCCCGTCGCCCGCCCCCGCCCCGTCCGCGAACACGACGCTCGCCGCGTTCAACGGCATCAGTCCCAATGGCACCTGGAGCCTCTACGTCATCGACGACGCCTGCGGTGACGGCCCCGACACCATCGGCGGCTGGTCGCTCGACGTGACCGCGGGGACCGCGGCGGCCACGTCGACATCCGTCGCCTCGTCGTTGAACCCCTCGGCAACCGGGCAGCCCGTCACGTTCACCGCCACCGTGACCTCCGGCGGTAGCCCGGTGACAAGCCAAACGGTCACCTTTACCGAGGGCGCCACGACGCTGGCCAACAACGTGGCCGTCGACAGCACCGGCCATGCCGCGTTCACGACCTCCACGCTGACCGAGGGCGACCACGTCATCACCGCGACCTTCAACGGCGGGGGGCTGCTCGCCCCCAGCAACGGATCCGTCACCCAAAGGGTCGACAACGCCACGACAACCAGCGGGGGCGTCTTCTGCAACACCGGGGCCATCACCATCCCCTCCAACCTCAACGTCACGCCGGCCGTCCCCTACCCGTCACACATCACCGTGAGCGGGTTCGCCACGCCGGTCGCGAAGGTCACCGCCCAGCTCAAGAACGTGACCCACGGGTTCTCCGACGACATCGACGCGCTGCTCGTCGGGCCCACCGGGAACAACCTGGTCATCGTGAGCGACGCCCCCCAGAACGTCACCGCGCCGGTGAACAACGTGACCGTCACCCTCGACGACGACGCCGCCAGCACGCTGCCCGTGGGTGCGGCGTGGGGCCCGGCGAACAGCTCGGTAACGGCCAAGCCCACCGACTACGACCCAGCGTCCGCAGTCGACACCTTCCCCGCGCCCGCCCCGGCGCCGTCGAGCAATACCACGCTCGCTGGCGCGTTCGCCGGGACCAACCCCAACGGCCAGTGGAGCCTCTATGTGGTCGATGACAGCCTCGGTGACACGGGCACCATCGCCGGGGGCTGGTGCCTGAGCCTGACCGCCCCCCAGGCCGACGTGAGCGTGACCAAGACCGACAGCCCCGACCCCGTGGTGGCCGGCAGCAACCTCACCTACACGCTCACCGTGGCCGACTCGGTGGCCGGGAGCACGGCGGCCAACGTCAGCCTGACCGACAACATCCCGGCCAACACCACCTTCGTGTCCCGGGCCCTGCCCTCGGGCTGGACGTGCGCCGCCCAGGCGTCCGGCTCGACCGATCCCCTGTCCTGCACCCGCGCCGCCCTGACCCCGGCCGACGGCAACCAGGTGTTCACCCTGGTGGTGAACGTCAAGCCGGGAACGACCGGCTCGGTCACCAACACGGCCACCGTGCGGGCCGACGGCGACACCGCGGCGTCGGGCAACAACGTGGCCACCGCGTCGACGACGGTCAACGCCCCGCCCCCGCCACCGGGCACCGCCTTCATCACCGCCTACACCCCCACCAACCTGCGCCAGGACTTCACCGGCTGGGTCGGTAGCACCGTGCGGGTGGACGGCGCCGACCTGTCGGTCTCCGCCCTGGGGCGGCTGGTGGTGGCCGGCAACACCGGCACCCACACGGTCAAGCTGGTCGACGCAGCCACTGGGGCCGACGTGGCCGGCGCCTCAGTGAGCGTCGCCACTGCCGGCGGGACGGCGGGCAGCTTCAAGTACGCCAACCTGACCTCGCCGGTGACCCTGCACGCCAACACCACCTACTACCTGGTCACTCTCGAGACCGCCGGCGGCGACAGTTGGTACGACTACGACACCCACCTGATCACCACGGCGGTGGGCGCCGACACCGGGGCGGTCTGGGCCTTCCCCGGCAGCCCCACCACCTGGAACCCGGGAGGCAGCCTGGGCAACGGCTTCGGACCGGCCAACTTCCTCTACGGGGCCGGGGGCACGACCCCGCCGCCCGCCAACGCCTTCGTCACCTCCTTCACCCCCACCAACCTGCGGCAGGACTTCTCGGGTTGGGTGGGCAGCACCGTGCGGGTGGGAGGCGCCGACGTCTCGGTCACCGCCCTGGGCCGGGTGGTGGTGGCCGGCAACAGCCACAGCCACACCGTCAAGCTGGTGGCGGCAGCGACTGGGGCCGACGTCGCGTCGGCGAGCGTCGACACCGCCGGAGCGCCGGCCGGGACATTCAAGTTCGCCAACCTCGCCGCCCCCGTGATCCTGCACGCCAACACCACCTACTACCTGGTCACGCAGGAGACCGCCGGGGGCGACGCCTGGTACGACTACGACACGCACCTGGTGACCACGGGGGTAGGCGCCGACATCGGCGCGGTGTGGGCCTTCGCCGGCACCCCACCCAGCTGGAACCCGGGCGGCGGCCCGGGCATGGGCTTCGGGCCAGCCAACTTCCTCTACGCCTGACGGCCGGGCGGGCGCCGAGCATCAATCTTGCCGTCCGGGCAGGTAGCCTCGCCGGGCATGAGGGTCCATCACATCTCGGATCCCCGCCCTGACTGAGCGGGCGTCCGGCCGCATGGCCGCCGCGCCGCCCGCCCTCTCCACCCGGGACGCCATCTTGGCCGAGGCCCTGCGGTGCTTCGCCGAGCACGGCTACGAAGGGACCTCGCTCAACGACATCGCCGCCGGCGTCGGTATCCGCCGCCCGAGCCTGCTCCACCACTTCCCGTCCAAGGAAGCCCTGTACCGGCAAGTCTTCGAGCGGGCCCTGGCCGACTGGTACAAGCAGGTCGACCTGGCCACCGAGGTGCCCCGGGAGGGGTGGCCCCAGGTCGACCGTATCCTGACCGCCGGCTTCCAGTTCTTCATCGAGCACCCCGAGTTCGTGCGCCTCGTCCGCCGGGAGGCCCTGGAGGGCGGGAGCCGGCTGGGCATGGAGCTGGGCGAGGGCCTGCGCCCGTACTTCGAGATGGCGGTGGCCTTCTTCGAGCGGGAGATGACGGCGGGCCGCCTCCGCCGCCACGACCCCCAGCAGCTGTTCTTCACCATCTATGGCGCCCTGGTCAGCTACTTCAGCGACATCCCCCTCCTGGAGAGCCTCCTCGGGGGGGACCCGCTGGCCACCGACGTGGTCCAGGCCCGCCTCGAGCACCTCCGCTCCCTGCTGCGGGCCGCCCTGGAGCCCTAGCCTCCCCCTGGCGGCGGACGGGCGCTCCGCCGCGCGGCCGATGTCGGGCGGGGCAACCCGCAGTACCGTGCCCCCGTGGAGGACGTGCGGAACCGGCTGCGCAGGCATCCTGTGGCCGCCGACGGGCTCGCCGCCGCCGTCGTCTTCGCCCTCGGGCTGCTGAGCGTGCGCACCGCGTACGACGTCACGGTGGCCACCCCGCACCGGTTCCGCTTCGCCGCCGGCGTGGCCTGCATGGCCGTCCTGTGCCTCCCCCTCACCGTGCGCCGCCGGCTGCCCCCCGTCACCCTGGCCTGCGTGACCGCTTCGGTGGTGGGCGGCACCGTCTTCGGCGTCTCGGACGAGGGGATCGTGGCCACGGTCGCCTTCATCGCCATCTACTCGGTCGGCGCCTACTGCCGGCCCCGGGTGGCCAACTGGGCCCGGGGGGTCTGCATCGGCGTCCTCTTCGGCGACCTGCTCTGGGTCCTGCTGTTCCGCCAGCTCGACCTCGGCCACTCCAAGGCGTCCGTGGTCGGTTCCGGGCTCCTCTCCGTCGGTTCCAACCTGTTCTTCTTCGTCGCCGCCTGGGCCATCGGCGACGTGGCCCGAACGGCGCGGGAGCGGGCCGCCCAGCTCGCCGAGCGCAACGCCGAGGTCCAGGCCGCCCACGAGGTCATCGCCCAGCAGGCCGTGCTCGACGAGCGGGTGCGGATCGCCCGGGAGGTCCACGACGTGGTCGCCCACCACGTGAGCGTCATGGGCGTGCAGGCGGGGGCGGCCCGGCGGGTCATGGCCCGATCCCCGGAGCAGGCGGCCGAGGTCCTGTCCGGGATCGAGGCGTCCAGCCGCCAGGCGGTCGTGGAGCTGCAGCGCCTCCTCGGCTTCCTGCGCAGCGACGGGGCGGTCCCCGAGGCGGGCGTGGCCCCGCCCCAGCCGGGCCTGTGGGCCCTCGACGCCATGGTCGCGCAGCTCCACGAGGCCGGGCTCGGGGTGACGGTCGAGCGCCGGGGCGACGAACGGCCCTTGCCGGCCAGCGTCGACCTCTCCGCCTACCGGGTCGTGCAGGAGGGGCTGACCAACGCCCTCAAGCACGGGGGCGCCGGTACCCGGGCCACCGTCCGCCTGACCTACGCCCCCGACGGCCTGCGGCTGGAGATCGTCGACGACGGCAGGGGCCGGTCCAACGGGCGGGGGGAGCGCCCCATCGCTGATCCCCCCGCCGCCCCCGGGCACGGCCTGGTCGGCATGCGCGAGCGCGTGGCGCTCCACGGCGGGCGGTTCACGGCGGCCCGGGGCCGGGGGAGCGGCTTCGAGGTCACCGCCGACTTTCCCCTGGGGCCCGGCTCCCAGTGACGGTCCGGATCCTGCTGGTCGATGACCAGGAGATGGTGCGGGCCGGCTTCCGCATGATCCTCGGGACCGAGGACGACCTGGACGTGGTCGGCGAGGCCCGGGACGGGGAGCGGGCGGTGTGGGAGACGGAGCGGCTGCAGCCCGACGTCGTGCTCATGGACGTGCAGATGCCCGTGCTCGACGGGATCGCCGCCACCCGGCGCATCGTCGCATCGGCGACCATGCGGGCCTCCCGCGTGCTGATCCTGACCACCTTCGAGCGCGACGACTACGTCTGGGAGGCGCTGCAGGCGGGGGCCAGCGGCTTCCTGCTCAAGAACGCCTCGCCCGAGGAGCTCATCCACGCCGTGCGGGTGGTCGCCGCCGGCGACGCCCTCCTCGCCCCGTCCGTGACCCGCCGGCTCATCGCCGACATGGTCCGCCCCCGATCCCGGCCCGAGCTGGCCGCCCAGCTGGCCGCCCTCACCGACCGGGAGTGCGAGGTGCTGCGGGGCATGGCCGCCGGGCTGAGCAACGCCGAGTTGGCTGGGCGGCTCGTGGTGGGCGAGGCCACGATCAAGACCCACGTCTCCCGGGTCCTGCTCAAGCTCAACCTGCGGGACCGGGTGCAGGCCGCCGCCTTCGCCTACGAGAGCGGGCTGGTCCAGCCGGGCGGCTGAGCGGGCGTCCGTCGGACGGGGGAGGGCGGATCCCCCCTGCGCCTGACGCCGGCGACGACCGTCCGCCCTAGAACTGGGCCCATGATCCAGGTACAGCAGCTCACCAAGCACTACGGGCCCACGGTGGCGGTCGACGAGGCCACGTTCACCGTCCAGCCCGGCCGGGTCACCGGCTTCCTCGGCCCCAACGGGGCCGGAAAATCGACGACCATGCGGATGATCCTCGGGCTCGACCGCCCGACCAAGGGCACGGTCACCGTCAACGGGACCACGTTCGACAAGCTGCCTGCGCCCCTGCGGGCCGTCGGCGCCCTGCTCGACGCCAAGGCGGTCGAACCGGGGCGCAGCGCGGCCAACCACCTCCTGTGGCTGGCCGACAGCAATCGCATCGAACGGCGGCGGGTGGGCGAGGTGCTGGACGTCGTCGGCCTGGCCGACGTTGCCGGCCGCCGGGTGGGCACGTTCTCGCTGGGCATGAACCAGCGCCTCGGGATCGCCGCCGCCCTCCTGGGCGACCCCGAGACCCTGATCTTCGACGAGCCCATCAACGGCCTCGACCCCGACGGGATCCTGTGGATCCGCAACCTGATGAAGTCCCTCGCCTCGGAGGGGCGGACGGTGTTCCTGTCCAGCCACATGATGAGCGAGATGGCCCAGACGGCCGAGCACCTGGTCGTGATCGGCCGGGGGCGGATCATCGCCGACGCCAGCGTGGACGAGATCATCGCCCGCAACACCTCCACCAGCGTGCGGGTCCGGGCCAGCCGCCAGGACGAGCTCGCCGGTCTCCTGGTCGACAAGGGGGCGCTGGTCGACCCGACGCCCGACGGCGCGGTCACCGTCACCGGCCTCGACTCGGCCGCCATCGGCGACGTCGCCGCCGGCCACGGGATCGCCCTGGTCGAGCTCACCCCCGAGGGGGCGACCCTCGAAGACGCGTTCCTGGAACTGACCCACCACGAGACCGACTACCGCGCCGCGACCGTCGGTGCCGAGCAGGGAGCCTGACATGACCGCCACCACCATCCGGGCCCGGCCCACGACGCCCGTACGCCCGACGACCATCGTCGACACCCTCAAGGCCGAGTGGACCAAGCTCCGCACGCTGCGCTCGACGTGGCTGACCCTCGGCGGCGGCATGGTCGCCTCCGTGGTCATCGCCGCCCTGGTGTGCGTGGCCACGGTCAGCCAATGGGACTCCTTGGGCGAGAAGCAGCGGGCCGAGTTCGACCCCACCAGCACCGCGCTGCTCGGTGTGCTGTTCGCGGCGGCCATCCTGGGCTCGCTGGCCGTGCGGGCCATCACCTCCGAGTACGCCACCGGCATGATCCGGGTGACCTTCGCCGCCATCCCCGGTCGCAAGGGCGTCCTGGCCGCCAAGGCGGCCATCCTGGCCGTCGTCGTCCTCCCCGTCGCCCTGCTGACCAACGTGATCTCGTACTTCCTGGGCCGCCAGATCCTGTCGGCCAAGCACATCCCGATGTCGCTCGGGGACCCCGGCGTCGTCCAGGCCATCCTGCTCGGGGCCCTGGCGGTCAGCGCCGTGGCCGTGCTCGGCCTGGCTCTGGGTGCCATCATCCGCCGCACCAGCGGGGCGACCACCGCCCTGCTGCTGGCCGTCGTGGGCAGCCAGATCATCGGCATCGCCCTGCCCGAGGGCGCCCGCCAGTACCTCCCGGGCGCCGCTCTGCAGGCCGTGGTCAGCGTGCGGCACACCGCGGGCGTGCTGGCGCCCGGCAGGGGCCTGGCCGTGCTGGTCGCCTACGCCGCGGTCGCCCTCGCGATCGCCGCCCGGCTGGTCGCCGCACGCGACGCCTGAGCGGCCGGCTACGCCAGGTCGCGGAGAGCGAAGGCCGTCGGGCTAAGGGCGCCGAGGGCCATGCAGGCCGGGCAGCAGGCCTCGGCGGCCGATTGCAGGCCGGTGCGGGCGCCGCGCCGGCGGATCCACAGGACGACCCCGGCCGCGGCCACGACCAGCAGGACGGCGACCGTCGGCCCCTTGGCCCGGTCGAGGGCGTCCCGGGCGGCCGGGCCCAGGAAGTAGCCGAGGAACAGGTGGAGCTGCACGAACACGCTGCTGCCGACCACCAGAGGGACCAGGGCCTGGGCCGGCGGCGTGGTCGATGTGCCGGAGGCGACCACCGTCACCGTCCGCAGCCCGGGCGTGGCCCGGCCGACGAACAGGGCCGACGGGCCCCGCCGCTCCAGCAGCCCTGTGGCCCGGGCCAGGCGGGCCTCGGTGAGGCCGAGGCGGGGGCCGAGGGTGGTGAGCAGCGCCCGCCCCGGGCCCCGCACGGCGAAGAACAGCACCGCAGTGCCCACCGCGGCGACCAGCTCCAGGGCGACGACCACGAGCAGGAGGGGGAAGCGCCCGGCCGACGTCCGCTCGCCCAGGACCAGGATCAGCACGTCCGACGGGAGGGGGATGGGCACGCCCGCCTCCATGGCGACGAGCAACACGGTGAGCGCGGGGAGCCCGTACGTCATGACTTGGGTGGCCGGTTCTCCTTGCGCCACACGAACCGCAGCCCCGACCAGATCTCCGTGACCGCGCACACCTTGTTGTCGACCAGGCCCTGGGGCAGCCCGACCTCCCGCAGCACGTCCTCGGTGAGGTCGGTCGGCACCTTGGACGACCGCTTCGGCCAGGCGATCCAGAACCCGCCCGCGGGCGTGATGGCGGCCGCCACGTCCCCGAAGCGCTTCTCCAGCACCTTGCGCTCGGTGACGAAGAGCACGGCGACGTCGAGGTCGGGCCCGAGCCGCCGCAGCACGTGGACGCCGTCGGGCAACGGCGCCAGCGCCTCGTCGAACCCCTCCGGCGCGCCGAGCAGGGCCAGCCGCGAGCCCTCCTTGATCCCGAGCTTGCGGGCCAGCGGCGTCCCCGAATAGCCGACCACGCCGGCACATTGCCATGCGCGGGCTCAAGCACGTCGAGCGAATGGTCGACGCATAAACAACGATGCGCGACGAGCGGTGCGTGAGATAGCATGAAACACATGGAAGCGGAACGAACGTGGATGACCACGGCCCAGGCCGCTCGCCGGCTCGGCATGTCCCGAGCCCGCCTCTACCGGGTGATCGATTCGGGCACGCTCCCGGCCTACAAGATCGGTCGCCTCATCCGCCTCCAGGTCGGCGATGTCGAGGCCTACCGCCGGGAGCACCCGCCCGAGCCGCGCCCCTCGTAGCGGCTTCTGCCCACTGGGCTACAGCGGCTTTTCGGCCACCAGGAGCTTGTAGCCGGCGATCCCCGCTTCGACGGCGCGGGCGGCCGACGCCACCCGGCGGCGGGCCTGGTCGAAGTCGATCGTCTCCAGGGCCGGCACCTTGGCCATGCGGAAGGCCACCAGGCGGGCGTCGATCTGGTCGATCATGCGGGCCAGGGCCTCGTCGTGGTCCTCGGTGAGGGTCACCTTCAACCCCTCGGCCTCCAGGAGCGAGACGTACTCGCCGAGGGGGCGGGCGTCGGCCAGGCAGGCCACCCAGCCGGCCATGCTCTGCAGCTCCTCGTCGAGGCGGGTGGGGTCGAGGGCCACGTCGGTGATGCCCAGCCGCCCCCCGGGCCGCAGCACCCGGGCCAGCTCGTGGGCCGCGGTGGGCTTGTCGGGGAAGGTGCAGAACGCGCATTCGCAGACCACGGCGTCGACCGACCCGTCGGCCAGGGGCAGCTGCTCGGCGTCGCCCACGGTGAACCGGACCCGGTCGGCAATGCCTCGCTCCGCCGCCTTGGCGTTGGCCTGGGCCACCGACTGCTCGCCCAGGTCGACCCCCTCCACCTGCACGCCGAACTCGGCGGCCAGGAGGAAGGCGGTCGCCCCCGGCCCGCTGGCCACGTCGAGCACTTTCTGCCCGGTGCGCAATCCGAGCGAGCCGGCCAGCCGCCGGGTCAGCTCCAGCCCGCCCGGGTGGTAGCTCTCGCCCAGGATGAGAGCGACCACGTCCGACTGGTACGACCGGGCGCAGCACGCCTTGAGGTCGGTTGATTCCGACGCGCCGGCGGGGATGGGGTCCCCGCCGGGCGCAGCGGGCGTGGTCCCTGCGTCACCTGCGATTCCTCGGGACTGCGTGCGGAGCACCCGGGTGCCCGCTGCCAACGAGTCCGTCATCGCAGGTTCTTGCCGATGTTGGTGGCGTCCTTGGGGCTGTGGCCGTTCCCGTTCCCGTTCCCGTCGCCGGCGGTCTTGGAGCCGTAGCGGGTGGTGAGCAGAACGGGCTGGAGGCCGGTGGCGTTGGGCACGATCGTGGGGATCGGCACGCCGGAAAGCTGCTCGCGGACCTGCTCGCGGTAGCCGACCGAGTTGTAGGCGCAGAACGGGATGAGCCGGCCGTCGGGGGTGATCTCCTCCACGCAGCACTTCATCAGGGCCTTCACGTTCAGGGTGTACGGGTCCTGGAAGTCCTGGATGACGATCATGAACGACTTGTCGCCGATCTCCTGCAGGGCCTCGGGCAGGTCGATCCCGCAGGTGGCGCACTCGAGCGGTGCGGTGGTGTTCCCGTCGGCACCGCCGGGCACGGCCGAGGCCGACCACAGCTTCTCCAGCGCCCCCCGCACGCTCATGTCGGGCATGACCCGGTTGCTCACGTAGTCGAGGTAGTCGTCGACGTTGACCAGCCGGGGGATGGGGACCACGTTCTCCCCGTCGACCAGGAGGTAGGTGATCGACCGGCAGGTCGGGAAGCAGCAGGGGACGGGCACGAAGTCGGAGAGCTTGAACCACTCGGGGATCTGGTCGACGGCGCCGTGGATGATGTCGGCGTTGGTCAGCCGCTGCATGGGGTCGAACTCGACGTGGCGGCCGGAGTGGGTGACCGGCTGGAAGGCCACCGACCGCACCGCCGGGTGCTTGACCCCGAACTTGATGATGTCGCCGATCTCGTGCTCGTTCAGGCCCTTCTCGATGGCCGCCACCAGCGACACGCCGAGGCCGAACTCGGCGCAGTGGTCCAGGGCCTTCTGCTTGGCCGCCCGCAGATCCCGGCCCCGGATCTTCAGATGGGTGGACTCCTCGAACCCGTCGAACTGGAGGTAGATGACCGGCTTGAGCTCGGCCAGCTCGGCCATGAACTTGCGGTCGTGGGCCAGGCGGATGCCGTTGGTGTTCAGCGTGACCATGTGAACGCCCTTGTCCTTGGCCATCTTGATGAAGTCGAGGATCTGGGGGTGGATCGTCGGCTCGCCGCCCGAGAACATGACCACCTCGGGCTCGCCCTCGGAGCGCACGAAGGCGTCCAGGCCGGCCTCGACCTGGTCCAGGGTCAGCGAGAACCCGTCGGGCTGGTGGCCGGAGTCGGCGAAGCAGATGGGGCAGTCCAGGTTGCAGTTGCTGTTGACCTCGATGATGCCCAGGCAGGCGTGCTGCTTGTGCTCCGGGCACAGGCCGCAGTCCAGCGGGCAGCCGTCCTTGACCTCGGTCTGGGTCTCCAGCGGGATGGTGCCCGGCTTGTTGTACCTGAGCGAGTCGAAGTACATCTTGGCGTCCGAGTAGAGCAGGGCCTCGAACTTGCCGTGCTCGACGCAGCGCTTGCGCAGGAAGACCCTGTTGTCCTTGACGTTGACCTCGGCGTCGATGACCGTCTTGCACACCGGGCAGATGCTCTTGGTGTACTCCAGGAACACCTCGTCCCGGTCGACCTTTTGCCGAGGTGGGGTCAGAGTCAAAGGGGTGGCCTCCCGTCAGGCGCGCCGAAGAATCGGTTCGAAAGCTAGCACCGGGTCTACGGGGCCCCTGCCGCCGGCGGATGAATGTGGCAGCCCTACTCGGATGGGGTGGCGGCCACGGAAATCCTGGTCAGGCGGCCGTCCGGCCCCGCCTCGACCTCGTCGACCCCCTCCAGCAACCGGCTGCCGCCGGCGGTGGCGATGACCCAGCGGAAGCGGCCGCCCGCCTCGACCGGGCCGACGCGGACGACGGTGGCCCCGCCGAGCCGGCTCTGGAGGGCGACGATCAGGCCCTCGACCGCGTCCCGTCCGTGGAACGTGCCCGTCGGTCCGGCGAACTCGAAATCGTCGGCCACGGAGGCGGCCAGCAGCTCGGCCCGCACGACCGGGTCGACCTCGTTCCACGCCGCCACGTAGCCGTCGACCGCCAGCTCGAGGTCCACGGCGAGACGGTACTCACCGCCGACAGTGCGCCCGGCGCTGGCTCGTGGCGGTTCGAGACCGTCGGCGGCGAGCTGGGCGGGGTGCCGATCGATCTGCGGTTCGGCTGGCCCCTGCTGTGGGGCGCCCCTCGGGCCCTGCTGCCCGGATTGGCCGTGGTAGGCGCGGCGGGCCGGTGGCCGAGCCGATCGGGGCGATGACCGCCCGCTAGGGTGCGCATCAATCCAGGTTCATGGAGCGGAGGTCGACGTGGTGGGACGGAAGCCGGGGTTGGCCGCGGCCGTACTGGGACTGTTCCTGGCCGCGGCGTGCGGTGGGTCGGGGCCGGCCAGCCGCGGCGCGGGCGGCGGCACGCTGCGGGTCAACGGCTCGACGACGGTCAACCCCGTGGCCGCCGACGCCGCCGAGGCCCTGCGCAAGCAGGGGCTGAAGATCACCGTCGACGCGTCGGGCGGCTCGGCCGGAGGGATCAGCGACCTGGCCGCCGGGCGGGCCGAGATCGCCATGAGCTCCAAGCCCATCGCCGCCGAGGACCGGGCCGCGGCTCCGGGCGTCGACTTCCACAGCACGCAGATCGGTGCCGACGCCGTGGGCATCATCGTCAGCCGGGCCGTCTACGACGGCGGGGTGAAGAACCTCACCAAAGCCCAGGTCCGGTCGCTGTTCGAGGGGAAGATCAAGAGCTGGAAGGAGCTGGGCGGGCCCGACGTCGAGGTCTTCGTGTACGACAAGGAGCCCGGCCGGGGGACCCGGGAGGTCATCGACAAGTACCTCTACGGGAACGACAAGGCCCCGCCCCCGCCGCAGTCGAACAACTTCGCCATCGTGGGCGGGAACGAGGAGGGGCGGGCCAAGGTCCTGTCCACGCCGGGCGGGGTGACCCCCCTGTCCACGTCGTTCATCACCGGGTACCCGAAGCTGGCCGCGGTCTCGATCGACGGGGTGGAGCCGACGCCCCCTCACATCGTCGACCAGAGCTACGCCATGTCCCGGCCGCTGTTCCTGGTCACCAACGGGCCCCCGGCGGGGGCGACCAAGACGTTCGTCGACTACGTGGTCGGCGACGCCGGGCAGGAGCTGGTCCACAAGGCCGGCTACCTGGACCTGGCCGACCTGGGCCAGCGCCGCTGAGCGCGTCGCTCGTCCGCCGGGCGCGGGGCCGGCCCCCGTTACTGCCCGCGATGCTGTTCTCGGCCGCCGGGGCGGCCGGGCTGGCGCTGGCCCTGGTCGTCGCCTTCCTGGTCGGTGGGGCGGCCTCGGGCCCGCTGCACCCCGGGCGGCTCCTCACCTCGGCGGTGTGGGACGCGCCCCGGGGCCAGTACGGCGCCCTGGCCATGGTCTGGGGCACGGCCGCGGTGGCCACCATCGCCCTGCTCCTGGCCGCGCCCGTCGGCTGGGCGGCCGCGGTCGCCATCTCGGAGGTGGCGCCCCGCCGGTGGCGGCGCCTGCTGCGCTCGGGTACGGAGCTGCTCGCCGTGGTCCCCTCGATCGTGTTCGGCCTGGTGGGGATCGCCTACGTGCGGCCCTTCGTGGCCCGGGTGGCCCACGTGCCGGGCGGCGACAGCCTCCTGGCCGCCGGCCTGGTCCTGGCCGTCATGGTCGTCCCCACCGTCATCGCCGTCTCTGTCGACGCCCTGGCCGCCGTCCCCGGCTCGGTGCGGGAAGCGGCGGCCGCCTGCGGGCTCACGCCGGCCGAGGTGATCGGCTCGGCCGTCCTGCCCCAGGCCCGCCGGGGCATGCGCGCCGCCCTGCTGCTCGGCCTGGCCCGGGCCCTGGGGGAGACGGTGGCCGTCTTCCTGGTCGTCGGCCGGGCCGACGGGCGCCTCCCCCGGTCGGTGAGCGGGGCCTTCGACCTCCTCGTCCACCCCGGCCAGACGCTGACCACCAAGCTGAACGGGCCGGAGAGCATCCTGGCCGGGACCTCGGGGGAGCATTGGGCCGCCCTGTGCGGGCTCGGCCTGATCCTGCTCGTCGCCGTCGCCGGGCTCACGCTGGTCGGCCAGCGCCGGGCCGCGGCCGGCCCTGGTGGCCGGGCCGTCACCCGGCTTGGCGGCGCCTCCCGGCACCGGCGGGGCCGGGACCGCGCCGTGCGGGTGGCCCTGAGCGGGGTGCTGGCCCTGCCCCTGGTGGCGGTGGCCGCCGTCGGGCTGGTGGTGGTCACGAAAGGGGCCGAGGCCCTCCACCCCGCCTTCTGGTGGACGCTGTCCCGAGGGGCCAGCGGCGGGGGCATCCGCGGCCAGGTCGCCGGGACCGCGCTGCTGGTCGGCGTGGCCGGGCTGCTGGCGGCGCCGGTCGGCCTGGGGCTGGGGCTGGTCCTGTCCGAGTACGCCCGCCCGGCCGCCGGCCGGTGGCTGCGGACGCTGACCCTCACCCTCGGCGGCGTCCCGTCGATCCTCCTGGGCCTGTGGGGCTACTGGCTGTTCTCGGTCCGCCTGGGCTGGGGCAAGAGCTGGCTGGCCGGGGCCGTCGTGCTGGCCGTGGTCGCCGTGCCGCCCGTGGTCATCGCCGTCGCCAGCGCCCTGGCCGCCCTGCCCGCCGGCAGGCGGGAGGCCGCCCTGGCCCTCGGGCTGCGCCGGGACCAGCTGGTGCGGTCCGTGCTCGTGCCCCAGGCCGTGCCCGGGCTGGTGACCGGCCTGCTCCTCGGCCTGGCCCGGGCCGCGGGGGAGACCGCGCCGCTGCTCTTCGCCGCCACCGTGTTCAACGGGGCGCCCGTCCTGCCCGCCGGGATCCGCCAGTCCCCGGTGTCGTCGCTGCCGACCCACATCTTCGTCCTGGCCCAGGACGCCGCCGATCCCGCCGCCCTCCGGGCCGCGTGGGGGGCGGCGCTGGCCCTCGTCGTGCTGGCCGGCCTGCTGGTGGCCGGCGCCGTCCCCGCCCGCCGCTGGATGCAACGGACGGCGTCGTGACCGGGGCCGCGGCCGTGCGCCTCGACGGGCTGGTCGTGCGCCAGGGCGCTCGTACCCTGGTCGGGCCGCTGTCGTTCGAGCTGGCCCGAGGGACGACCCTGGGCCTCCAGGGACCGTCGGGCTCGGGCAAGTCGACCACCCTGCGGGCTCTTGTCGGGCTTCTCCCTGCCGGGCTGACCGTCGGCGGGACGGTCGAGGTTCTCGGGTGCGACGTGTGCTCGCCCGCCGTCGACCTCCCCGCCCTGCGGGCCCGCGCCGTCCTCGTCGGCCAGACACCGGTCGTGTTCCCGGCGTCGATCCTGGCCAACGCGGTCTTCGGGCTCCGTCACGTGGTGCGGGCCACCCACCAGGAGCTGCGGGCCCGGGCCGAGGCCGCGCTGGCCGAGGCCGGTCTCTGGGACGAAGTGGCCGACCGGCTCGACGCCCCGGCCGAGCAGCTCAGCGTGGGCCAGCGCCAGCGGCTGTGCCTGGCGCGGGCCCTGGCCCTCGACCCCGAGCTCCTGCTCCTCGACGAGCCCACCAGCGCCCTGGACCCGGACGCGACCCGCACCGTCGAGGACGCGGTCACCAGCCTGCAGGGCCGCACCGTCCTGGTCGTGTCCCACGACCGGGCGCAGCTCGGGCGGCTGTGCGCCCAAGTGGTCGACCTCGGCCGCCAGGACCCCCAGGGCGAGGAGCGCCCGGTCCCCGCCGGCTAGCGCGGCCCGGGTCAGGTCAGCGGCAGCACGCCTCGTTGCCGCCCGGCCGAGCCAGGGGGCCGACGGCGTCGGGGTCGAGAAGGTCCATGGCCAGGGCCCGGGCCGCGCCCATCCCGCCTGGGCTCACCGCGTACAGCGAGAACCCGTCCGACCGGCGGGACTCGACCAGCCCGGCCTCGGAGAGGACCCGCAGGTGGTGGCTGACCAGGGGCTGGGGCAGATCCTCGGCCTCGACCAGATCCCGGACGCAGCGCTCCTTGTCCCGCAGGGCCAGGAAGATCCGCAGCCGGTTCGGGTCGGCCAGGGCTCGGAGGACCGGCAGTACGTCGCCGACGCGAGTCTCCATAGGCAACCCAGCCTACGGCCCGGTCAGCTCTTCCAGCAGGGCTCGCACCCGCCGGTCGATCTCGTCGCGGATGGGCCGCACGGCATCCACCCCCTGGCCCGCCGGATCGGCGAGCTGCCAGTCCAGGTAGCGCTTCCCGGGAAAGACGGGGCAGGCGTCCCCGCAGCCCAGGGTGACGACCACGTCGGCGGCCCGCACGCCGTCCTCGGTCAGCCGCTTCGGCGACGCGCCGGCCAGATCCAGGCCCACCTCGGCCATCGCTTCCCTGACCGCGGGATTGATCTCCGACGCCGGCGCGCTCCCGGCCGAGCGCACTCGCACCCGCCCGGCGCCGTAGTGGTCGAGGAGGGCGGCGGCCATCTGCGACCGGCCCGCATTGTGGACGCACACGAACAGGACTTCAGGCACCTCGGGCATGGTCGGCTCCGATCAGCTCGGACGGATCCGGGTGGAGGGCCCGGGCGGTGACGAAGGCCAGTGCCGCGCCGGCCAGCTGGGCCAGCACGAACGCGGGGACAGAAGAGGGGGCGATGCCGGCGAAGGTGTCGGACAGGGTCCGGGCGACGGTCACCGCCGGGTTGGCGAAGCTGGTCGAGGCGGTGAAGAAGTAGGCCCCGCCGATGTAGGCCGCCACCGCATAGGGGACGGCGGACGATCGGCCGCCCCGCACCAGGCTGAGCACGACCAGCACCAGGCCGAACGTGGCCACCACCTCGGCCAGCCACAGCCCGGCCGAACTGCGGGCGGTGGTCGCCAGTCGGACGGCCGGCAGGGAGAACATGAGGTTGGCCACCACCGCCCCGCCCGCCCCGCCGATCACCTGGGCACCGACGTAGCCGCCGGCCTCCCGGGGGGACAGCGTGCCCGACGCCCAGGCGGCCAGGGAGACCACCGGGTTCAGGTGGCCGCCCGACACCGGGCCGAAGGCCAGCAGGAGGGCGACCAGGACGGCGGCGGTGCTGGCCGCGTTGATGAGCAGGTCGAGCCCGGCCTGGCCCGGGGCCAGCCGCTCGGCGGCGATCCCCGAGCCGATGACGGCCACGACCAGCAGGCCCGTTCCCAGGGCCTCGGCCAGCAGGCGGGGCCTCAGCAGCAATGCGAGCCGGTGGCGGTCGTCGCCCCGTCGCCGCAGCCCATGACGTCGGCGTCGGCCAGCACCGTGTAGACCTCCCAGGGCGCGCCGTCCGGGTCGTCGACCCAGACCTTGTCCTGGGTGGCGTAGCAGCAGTCCACACCCTCTTCGGAGCTCGTGGGCAGGCCCTCGCCGCTCAGCCGCTGCCGGGCGGTGACCACCTCGGCGGCACTGCCGACCTCGACGCCCAGGTGGTTCAGCGTGGCGCCCGGCCCGTCGCCCTCGATCAGGACCAGCTTGAGGGGCGGGTCGGCCACCGCGAAGTTGGCGTAACCCGGCCGCCGCTTGGCCGGCTCGGTGGCGAAGAGCTTGGAGTAGAAGTCGACGGCGGCATCAAGGTCGGACACGTTCAGCGCCAGCTGCACCCTGGACATCAGTTCTCCTTTATGGGATATTGAGTGTGGTCAATATGCCATGACGAATCGACGACTGTCAATATCTTTTCGGGTCGGGCTTGACGGGGACGGCTCCGTCTGCTGCCCGTCCCTCCTCGACGCCCCCCTCGACCCCGATGCCGCGACCGAGCTGGCCGCCGCCTTTGCCGCCCTGGCCGATCCCGCCCGCCTCCGCCTGCTGAGCCTGATCGCCGCCCAGCCCACGGGCGAGGTGTGCGCCTGCGACCTGGTCGAGCCGCTGGGCAAGTCGCAACCCACCGTCAGCCACCACCTGAAGGTCCTCTACGAGTCCGGGCTGGTGGACCGGGAGCGGCGGGGCACCTGGGTCTGGTACCGGGTGGAGCGGGCCCGATTGGCCGCCTTGCGGGTCGCCCTGGGCGGGCCCGAGTAGGCGTGCTCCCCTTCGTGGTCACGCCACAGCGGGCTCACGGGAATTTCACAGGATCGGGGTGCTTCCTATAAGTGGCGACGGTCGAGGAGCCCCGTGACCGTCCGGGCCGTGAGGAGCACACCGTGAGTGACACCCCCGAGTTCGACTGGAGCGACGAGTCCGGCTGGCGTTCGCCGTCGTCCACGGCCACCCTGTCGCCCCCGCCGTGGACCATCCCGACCTCCGGCGACGGAGGCGCGGGCGGGACCGGGCTCGGGTTCGGGACCGAGGGCCCCACCGGTCCGCCGCCCCGCCGCCCCTCCCGCAACGCCGTCGGTGTCCTGGTGAGCGTGCTGGTCGTGGCCCTCATCGCCTTCCTGTCCGCCGGGCCCCTGCACCTGCGGGCCGGCACCGACGGCATCGACCTGTCCGACCCCCGCCAGGCGTTCGGCACCCCCTACTCGCCGCCGACCACGGCCACCTCGCCCTCGCCCTCGACCGCGTCGTCCTCGACCGCGGCCTGGGTGCAGGCGGTAACCACCAAGGTCGACAAGGGCCTGGTCAACATCAACACCGAGCTGGGCTTCCAGAACGGCCAGGCCGCCGGCACCGGCATGATCCTCACCTCCTCCGGCGAGGTCCTGACCAACAACCACGTCATCCAGGGCTCGACCAAGATCATCGTGACCGTGGTCGACTCGGGCAAGAGCTACGCCGCCCATGTGGTCGGCACCGACCCCAGCGACGACGTGGCCGTAATCCAGATCGAGGGGGTGTCCGGCCTCAAGACGATCAGCACGGCGCGCGCGTCCACCGTCTCGGTCGGCGACGACATCGTCGCCATCGGCAACGCCGGCGGCCGCGGCGGCACGCCGACGGCCAGCTCCGGGACGGTCACCGCCCTGGGCCAGACCATCACCGCCAGCGACGACGACGGCTCCAACGCCGAGCAGCTCACCGACCTCATCGAGATCAACGCCCCGATCGAGCCCGGCGACTCCGGCGGTGCCCTGGCCAACCGCAACGGCGACGTCATCGGCATGAACAGCGCCGCCGAGGTCAGCCGGGGCCGGGGCGGCTTCCGCTCGCCGACGACGAGCGGCCTGGGCTACGCCATCCCGATCGACAACGCCCTCACCATCGCCCACCAGATCGAGTCCGGCCAGGCCGGCGGCAACGTCCACATCGGCCTGCCCGCGTTCCTCGGCGTCCAGATCGCCGGGACCGGGACCCCTCGGTCGGGGCGCACGCCGGCCCCGGCCGCCACCGGCGGCGCCCTCATCAGCGGGGTCGAGCCGGACACCGCGGCCGACTCGATCGGCCTGGCTGCCGGCGACACGATCACCTCGGTCAACGGGCGCTCGGTGGACTCGCCCTCGGCGCTGACCGCCGCCCTCCAGACCGCCCGCCCGGGTGACAAGGTCGCCATCGGCTGGACCGACGCCAACGGGGCCAAGCACACCGCCCAGGCCACCCTGACCGCCGGCCCGGCGGACTAGCCGGGGGAAATTCGCACCACCGCCGCTTGTCGGGGACCCATACTGGATCCCGACGAGCGGAGGCGGAATTGGACACGGACGAGCTGGCGTGCGCCCGGGACGGGGTGCCGACGCGACTGCGCTGCACCAAGTGCGACGACGGCATCTGCCCGACCTGCATGGTCAGGACCCCGGTGGGCTTCGACTGCCCGACCTGTGCCGGCGCGGCGGACGGATCCCGCCGGCGGCGGCCGGCGGGGGTGAGCCTGGTGGCCGGGGCGGCCGTGGCCGTGGTCGTGCTGGTCGGGCTGAACCTGACCCGCTCGGGGTCGACCTCGTCGCCCCAGGCCGACCCGCTGCAGCCCGCGGCCGTGGTGGGCGAGACCACGGTTGCCACCCGGCAGGCCATGATCGGCGAGGAGGCCCGCGACGGCCAGCTGGTCTTCGTCGTGCAGGATTTCGCCTGCGCCCCCAAGTCGACCCCCGGCCAGCTGTGCCAGCTCCGCTTCACGGTGAAGAACGTGAGCGGCGGGCCGGCGACGTTCCTCGGCAAGTTCCAGTACCTGGTCGACGACCAGCACAAGGTCTACGGGGCCGACAGCGCCCTGAGTGCCGCCGTCCCCGACAACGGTGCCCGCGGCATCGACCAGCTCAACGTCAACCCCGACGTCGTCGTGCCCCTCGTGCTCGTCTACGACCTGCCGGAGACGATGACCCCGGTCGAGGCCCAGTTCAAGGGCACCGGCGCCAGCCGGTTCGGCGTCAACGTCCGCCTGGAGCGGCGCAGCTAGGCGGGGACGACGTCGAGGCGGCGGTCGAACGTCCGCTCGAACAGCTCGCGCTTGCGGCGGGCCCCGAACAGCTCGATGGAGATGTCGCCCTCGGCCTTGACCACGAGGCGGGAGCGGGGGCCGTCGGACACGAGCTCGACACCGCCCACCGCGCCCGCCCGGCCCCGGTCAAGCCCGTCGGCCACCCGGAGCAGGGCGGCCAGGCGGAGGACCCGGCTGCGGGCCTCCCGGTCGAGGGCGCCGAACGGCTCGTGCGACGGCCGGGGGGTGCTGCCCCGGTGCGCCCGGGCCAGGGCGGCGAGGAAGTCGACCTCGTCGGGCGCGAACCCCCGCAGGCTCCCGTGCTGGATCAGGTAGGCGCTGTGCTTGTGGTGCGACTCGGTGGACACGTGCTCGCCGATGTCGTGGAGCAGGCTGGCGTGTTCCAGCAGCTCCCGGTCGGCGGGGCCGAGCCCGTGGAGGTCAGTGGCCTGGTCGAACAGGTCCAGGGCCAGCCGGGCCGTCTGCCGGCCGTGGCCTTCGTCCCAGTTGCACCGCCGGGCCAGCTGGAGGACCGACGAGGCCCGGATGGCCCGGGGGTCGCCCGACCAGTCGGACGCCTCGTGGCGGGGGATGGCGTCGATCACGATCCCCTCCCGCAGGGCCCACTCGCTGAAGGTCATGCGGTCGAAGCCCAGGAGCTGCATGGCGGTGAGGAGCAGGGTCGAGCCGGTGGGGATGATGTCGGCCCGCCGGGCTTCGAGGCCCGGCACCTTGACGCGGTCGGCGGCCCGCATGGCCACCAGCTCCTCGTGGAGGGGCAGCAGTTCCTCCCGGCTGAACGAGAACTGGTTCAGCGAGCGGGGGACGCTACCCGTGCGCCGGGCCGCGATCATGGCCGCCAGGTCGCCGAACGTGCCGCTGCTTCCCACCGCCATCTGCGGGTGCAGGCCGGCCACGTGGTCGGCGAGGGGGGCGAGGACCGCGGTCACCCGCTTCTCGACCCGGCGGAGGTCGTCCGTGGTGGGGGGGTCGCCGGTCACCAGCTCGGCCGACAGCCGGGCCACGCCGAGGGGCACGCTCCACAGCCCCCGCACCTGCGACCGGTCGCCCACGATGACCTCCAGGCTGCCGCCACCGAGGTCCAGGCACAGCGCGGGGCCGGGGTCGATGACCACGCTGGCCCGCACCGCGGCGAAGATCAGCCGGGCCTCCTCCAGGCCGTTGATGACCCGCACCTTGACCCCCGCCTCGGCCTCGAACCGGTCGACGACCTCGCCGCCGTTCTCCGCCTCCCGCAGGGCGGCGGTGGCGCAGGCGTGGATCTCCTCGGCCCCGGCACCGGTGGCCAGCCTGCGGAACCGGTCGACGGTGGCCACGGCCCGGTCGGCCAGGGCGTCGGGGATGCGCCCCTCCCGGCCCACGGCGTCGCCCAGGCGGAGCATGTCCTTCTCCCGGACCAGGGGTTCGAAGGTGCCGTCGGCGTGGGCGTCCACCACCAGGAGGTGGAACGAGTTCGAACCCAGGTCGAAGGCGGCGATGCGCACGGTGCCGAGGCTACGGGCCGGGGCGGCGGGTCCGGGCGCGGTTCACCCTGGCTTCGTTCCCAGGAAACCGTCCGAACATGTTCGCCCCCTACCGTCGCCGGCATGGATTCGGCTGTTCCCCGCGACCATTTCCGAGCCAGCCTGCTGCTCGTGCTCGGCCAGGCACCGGTCCACGGCTACGACCTGCCGGCCCTGCTGGCCCCCCTCGGCCTCGGCGGCATCGACCGGGGGTTTCTGTACCGGAGCCTGCGGCTCATGGAGGCCGACGACCTGGTGTCGTCGGAATGGGACGCGTCGCCGGCCGGCCCCGCCCGTCGGATCTACCGGGTCACCCCGCTCGGAAGGGCGTGGATGGCGGTCGCCGCCGACAGCCTCCGCGACGCCGACCGCCTGATGGCGTCCTGGCTGACCCGCTACCGGCGGCTGCTGCGCGCCGGCGGCCCGCGCGCCGTCCCCGGCGTCTCAGCGGCCAGCTGACAAGCGTTTTCGGTGCACAGGGCGTCGTGATCTCCGCGTTTTGGGCCCGAATCACGACGGCCAATGCACCCGATCGGTGTCAGCGGGGCGGGGGGAGGTAGCGGGCGGTGGCGATTCCGCCTTCCTTGACCTCGAGGACCCAGGTGGAGGCTTTCTTCATCGGGGAGTCCCAGGGGAGGTCGAGGCCGGACAGGAGGTCGTAGAGGACGTCGCCGTGGGTGCAGAGGACGGTGTCGGCGGGGCCGGTCAGGGAGGCGACCAGGCGGCGGGCGGCGGCGCCGGCGCCTTCGGCCAGGTCGTCGGTGGGCTCGACGGGCAGGCCGAGGGCCGAGGCCAGCGGGGCGACGGTTTGCCTGCAGCGCAGGTACGGGCTGGACAGGACCCGCTCGACCCGGAACTCGGCCAGGACGCCGACCAGCGCGTCGGCCTGGATCATCCCGGCATCGGTCAACGGGCGGTCCTCGTCGGGGCCGGACCAGCGCTCACGGTCACCGGCCTTGGCATGGCGGACGACGAGGACGGCCATTACAGGGCCGCAGCGAGGGCCCGCAGCACCGGTCGGTCCCGGTCGTAGCTCAGCAGGTCGACGGCCTGGTCCACGCCCAGCCAGCGCACCTCGTCGACCTCGTCGCCGGGGGAGAACTCGCCCTCCACGGGCGCCATGGCCCAGTAGCGCACCGTCTTCGGCCGGTCGAAGCGGTCCCGGTAGGAGATGGAAGGCAGCTCGGGCCCCAGGACGCAGCGCAGGCCGGTCTCCTCCTCGACCTCCCGCAGGGCGGCGGCGGCATGGCTCTCCCCGTCGGCGAGCTTCCCCTTGGGCAAGCTCCAGTCGTCGTAGCGGGGCCGGTGCACGACGAGCACCTCCAACCCATCGCCCTCCGGGGACCGCCGCCAGACCACGCCCCCGGCGGCCTGGACCGTCACAGCCAGGACCGCAGCTTCTTCCGGGACGCCCGGTCCCATGCCTCGGGCCACGCCCTGCGGTTGGCGGCGGCGTCACGACGCTGGACGGCGATGAGCTGCTCGGCGGCGACGGCAACCGCCGGCTCGGCCCCGCTCCCGTCGATCACGCCGCGCAGCCACGCCTCGGCGAACACCGCGTCCTGGTGGTCGCCGAGCACCCCTTGGAGGCCGGCCAGGGCCGAGGCGAAGGCGGCGGCCCGCTTGCCCAGCAACGGGGCGGCGGCCTCGGCCGCGTACCGCGCCCGCTTGGCCCGGATGCGCACGGCGTGGAGGGCCTCGTCCGGCGGCTTCTTGGGCAGGGCCTTGACCTCCCGCCGCAGTCGCCGCCAGGGGCGGGCGACCAGGTCGGGGACGACGTCCTTCGCCGGCCGCCCGGCGCGCTTGGCGACCGGCGGTTCCTGGGCCGCGGCCACCAGCCGGTCGAGCAGGTCGACGTACCGGCCGCTGTCCAGCACGATCAGCAGCCGGCCCCGGGCCTCCTCGCGCTCGGTGGCCAGGCGTCGGAAGATGGGGGCGACGCCGGCGGGGTCGACCTCGGGGAGGCCGGCGGCTTGGCCACGGAGACGGTCGAGCAGCACGTCGGCGTCGCGGACGGCGCCCAGGGCGCCGCCCAGCCAGCGCAGCTCGTCGCGTATCCCGACCAGCCAGTCCTGGTCCAACAGGGGGGCGAACGTGCGCAGGTCCGAGCGCAGTCGCCGGGTGCCCACCCGGGCCTGGTGGACGTCCTCGGGGTCGTCCCCGATGCGCACCCCGGGGTCGTGCCTGAGGATCCGGGTCACGGCCACGGCCATGGCCTGGTGCACGACGTCGGCGGCCGCCGGGCGGCGCCCGAGGGTGACCGGGGCGATCTCCGGCGGGGCCGACGCCCGGGCGCCGAGGGCCCGGATCACCTTCGGCGTCGGGTCGGGCGCCCCGGCTCCCGCCTGGCGCAGCCCGGCCACCACCTCCTCCAGGAGCCCGTCCGGCACCCGGTCGCCGGCCTCGACCTCGACCTCCCGGAAGCGCTCGGCCACCCGCCCGGCGTGGAGGACCGACACCTGGTCGTCGACCACCTCGGCGACCACCGCGCCCTCGCCGTCGAGGAGGTCCACGCCCTCCCGCCGGGTCCGGATGCGGGCGACCGGCCCCAGGGCCACGTTCCGGGCGTAGGCCCGGACCAAGGAGGCGGCGCCCTCGGGCATGACCTCGGGAGGGCCCTCGAAGGTCAGCTCCCGCCGGACCAGGGCCGGCCCTTCCTCGCCCTCGGGCAGCTTCACCGTCCAGCCGCTCCCGTCGCCCGAGCGGTGCCGGACAGTCACCCCCCACCGGGCGAGGCGCAGGTCGGGGGTGTCGTAGTACACGGCCAGCAGGTTGCGGGGGATGCGGGGCACGCTGGTCACCCCGTCGGCGATCCCGTCGAGCGGGGGCAGCTCGAAGCCGGCCCAGGCCCCCATCTTCACCTCCCGCTCAGTTGCCATCGGTGCTCCGGCGCCGGCGGGCCCGCTCGAAGGCCAGTTCCTGCAGGCGGATATGGGTGTTGGCGCCGGCCTCGGTGGGGACCTTCGACCAGCTCCCGTCGCCGTGCAGCTCCCAGGCCAGGCAGTCGTCGGCCAGGTTGACGTCGAGGATCTCCTGGAGCCGGGCGTGCAGATCGGGGTCGGCCACCGGCGCCATGGCCTCCACCCGCCGGTCCAGGTTCCGGGGCATGAGGTCGGCCGAGCCGATCAGGAACCGGCGCCGCTCCCGCTCGCCGAAGGCCAGCACCCGGGAGTGCTCGAGGAAGCGGCCCACGATGGAGCGGACCCGTACGCCCTCGGACAGGCCCGGCACCCCGGGGCGCAGGCAGCACACGCCGCGCACGATCAGGTCGATGCGCACTCCCGCCTGCGACGCCTCGTACAGGGCGTCGATCACCGGCGTGTCGACCAGGTTGTTCATCTTCATGATGATGCGACCGCCGCCCCCCGGGGCGTCCCGCTCGGCGGCGATGAGGTCGAGCACAGCCTGGCGCAGCCCGCTCGGGGCAACGAGGATCCGCCGGTACTCGGTCTGGCGGCTGTACCCGGTGAGGTGGTTGAACAGCTCGGCCAGGTCGGCCCCCAACTCGGGATCGGCCGAGAGCAGGCCCAGGTCCTCGTACATCCGGGCCGTCTTGGGGTTGTAGTTGCCCGTCCCCACGTGGCAGTAGTGGCGGATGGCGTCGCCCTCCTCGCGCACAACCAGGGCGACCTTGGCATGGGTCTTCAGGCCGAGCAGCCCGTAGACCACGTGGACGCCGGCCTCCTCCAGCGCCCGGGCCCAGCCGATGTTGGCCTGCTCGTCGAAGCGGGCCTTGAGCTCGACCAGTGCGGCGACCTGCTTGCCCGCCTCCGCCGCGCCGATCAGGGCCTTGACGATGGGGCTGTCGCCCGAGGTGCGGTACAGGGTCTGCTTGATGGCCAGCACCTGGGGGTCGGCCGCCGCCTGCTCGATGAAGGCGACGACCGACGTCGAGAACGAGTCGTACGGGTGGTGGACCAGGACGTCGCGCTCGCGCAGCACGGCGAAGATGTCGCGGGCGTCGCCGTCGGCATCGACCAGGACCGGCTGCGTCACCCCGACCCACGCCGAGTCCTTCAGCTCCGGCCGGTCGAGGTCGTAGACCGCCCACAGGCCGCTCAGCTCCAACGGCCCGTCGACCACGGACACGTCGTCCTCGGACAGCTCGAGCTCCCGCAGCAGGAGCTCGAGCGTCTCCCGCGACATGTTGCGGGCCACCTCCAGCCGCACCGCCCGCCCGAAGCGGCGGCGGCGGAGCTCGAGCTCGACGGCGGCCAGGAGGTCGTCGGCTTCCTCCTCTTCCAGGGTGACGTCGGCGTTGCGGGTGACCCGGAAGGTGTCGTGGCTCTCGATCTCCATCCCGGGGAAGAGCGAGGCCAGGTGGGCGGAGATGACCTGTTCGACGGGCACGAACCGCTCGCCGTCGGGCATGACCACGAAGCGGGGGAGCAGGGGCGGGACCTTCAGGCGGGCGAAGCGCCGAGCGCCGGTGGTCGGGTCGCGCACGCTCACGGCCAGGTTGAGCGACAGGTTGGAGATGTACGGGAAGGGGTGGCCCGGGTCGACGGCGAGCGGGGTCAGCACCGGGAAGATGCGGCGCTCGAACGCGTCGACCAGGAACTGGCGGTCGTCGTCATCGAGCGACTCCCAGTCGGACAGGACGATGCCGGCGTCGGCCAGGGCGGGGACGATCTCGGTCAGGAAGGCCTTGGCCTGGCGACCGATCAGCTCCTCCACCCGCGGCCGGATGGCCCGCAGTTGCTCGGTGGGAGTGAGCCCGTCGGGGGACGTGGCGCCCAGCCCGGCGGCGTGCTTGTCGTGCAGGGAGGCCACGCGGACCTGGAAGAACTCGTCGAGGTTGGCGCTGAAGATGGCCAGGAACTTGGCCCGCTCCAGGACGGGTGTGGTCGGATCCTCGGCCAGGGCCAGGACGCGGGCGTTGAAGTCCAGCCAGGCCAGCTCGCGGTTGATGTACCGCGGCTGCTCCGCGGGCTCCGGATCGGCAGCGGGCGGGGCCTGATCGACGTCGGTCATCCCACAGGGCATGGTACCGGCCGTGCCGGCGGTGAACCCCGACCTCGCCGGGGCGCGAAGCGGCCCCGAGTAGCCCGGCAGCCGGAGCCACCTGACTTCTCGGGACCGACCTCACGTCTTCCCGCAACCGCCCAGCACCGCCCGGAGGCAGGCACCGGCCGGCCCGATGGTCCCCGGGAGGAACACCGGCGTCTGCGTGAAGCCCATGCCCACCACCTCCCTGCGACCGCTTGCGCAGTCACCGTTCGGTGCCGGACGGATGCAGTATGCCCGGCCGGGGTTGTGCATTGGAAGGGGAGCAACCTGGGGATTACCGGATCTTTCCTCGGAAGCCTGTCCCGGCCCCGCTGCGGTCGTGGCGCAGCGGCGGCCGGGCTTGCTCGTGCTTTCTAGATGCCCCAGGTGGACGGGACGTGAACGTGGCCCGTCGTCGGGGCGACGGCTATCGGAACAGTCCCCCCCGCCGGCTCAGAAGGCGCCCAGGCCGTTCGGGGTGCCGAGCCCGGTGGGGCCGTCGTAGCCGGTCGCCGCCGTGCACAGGTACGGCGTCCGTGGGCAGCGGCCGTTGACGCCCGACGTGACGTCGAAGATCGCGCTCGTGTGGCTGTACGGGTACGAGCCGGCGACGACCGAGGAGGCGTTCCCGGCCAGGGCGTAGACGCCGGCGATGACCGGCGCGGCCACGCTCGTCCCGCCGAAGACGAGCCAGTTGGCCCCCCCGGACGAGCCGTAGCTGTCGTAGACGGCCACGCCCGTGCTCGGGTCGGCGACGGCGGAGACGTCGGCCACGGTCCGCCGGGCGCAGCCGGCGTCGTGCTGCCATGCCGGCTTGGCCACATAGGACGAGCAGCCGCTGCCGGCGCCGTTCCATGCCGTCTCCGACCAGCCCCGGACGCTCGTGGTGCGCCGCAGGCTGGTCCCGCCGACGGCGGTGACGTATCGGGAGGCGGCGGGGAACTCGACGCCGTAGCCGCCGTCGCCCGAGCTCACCGTGATGGCCACGCCGGGGTGGTTGTAGTGGCTCTCGTACGACGTCTCGGAGGGGAACTCGCTGCCGCCGTAGCTGTTGCTGATCACCGTCGCCCCCCGGGCCGCGGCCATGTCCACCGCGGCAACGAGGTTGAGGAAGGAGCTCGAGTCGGCTTCCACCAGCATGATCTTGCAGTTGCCGCAGACGGCGGAGGCCATGTCGAGGTCGAGGGCGATCTCCTGGCCCCACCCGACGTCCCCGGCCGGGTATGCCTTCCCGCCCCGCTGGTCGACCTTGGAGAAGCACCCGTTGGCGGTCGTGCATGCGGGCAGGCCGAAGCGGGCCCGGTAGGCCCCGAGGTCGGCTTCGGCATTCGGGTTGTCGTAGGCATCGACGATCGCCACGGTCTGGCCGTTCCAGGACCACGTGGTTCCCAGCGCCAGGGAGTACCGATAGGCGCTCGCCAGGTCGGCCGGCTGGTAGCCGCTGGTGTAGCTCGTGGTGGCCAGGGGGGCGCCCGAACCGTTGGTGACGACCTCCGAGTCACAGTGAGCAGTGCCTGGCAGGGGCGGAGCGCAGACCGGTCGGTGGGCGACCGCCTGCGCCGAACCGGGCAGGACCGCCGGGGCGGCGGCCCGTGCCGGTTGACCCGACAGCGCCACGGCCATGACCGCCGGGACGAGGACACAACGGATCACACGCATAGGGGTCCCTTCGAAGTGGCTTACCAACGCCACACTGGGGCGCCCATCTCTCCCGGGGCGCAACGGCGGCCCAACATTCGCCCAACTGTGGGTTCGTCGGGCGCCGACGGCCGTAGAATGCGGGCGCCACCGAGGATCGGCGGCGGTAGGGAGGCTCGTATGGCGCGACGGCGAACGATCGGCCTGGCCCTGGCGGTGCTGGCCGCCCTGGCCCTACCCGCCCTACCGGCGACGGGGGCCACCGCGGGTCGGGCCACGCTCGCCGGCAGCGTCCCGCCGTGGGCGAACGCGGGCAACTTCACCCAGGCGGCGGACCCATCCGAAAGTGTCGGCTTCCGGGTCTACCTGGGCTGGCAGGACCAGGACCGGCTCACCGCGCTGGCCCAGGCCGTGTCCACCCCGGGTACCGCGGCGTACGGGCACTACCTCACTCCGGCACAGTTCCACCAGCAGTTCTCGCCGCCCCCGTCGGCGGTGAACGCGGTCCGGAACTGGCTGCGGGCGCAGGGGTTCGACATCGTCGATGTCCCGGGCAACAGCCACTATGTCGCCGCCGAGGGCTCCGTGGCCCAGGCCGCGGCCGCCTTCGGGGTCAGCTTCGGCATGTACCGGGTCGACGGCATGGTCCTGCGGTCGCCGTCGTCGGCCCTCGCCGTGCCCGGCTCCCTCGCCCCGTACGTGAGCGGGGTCATCGGGTTGGACGACTCGGCCCAGCTCGTCCACACCGATGCCGCGCCGGGCAACGAGACGGCGGCGCCCCCGTCGGCGGCGTTTGTCAGCGCCGCCCCGTGCTCGACCTTCTGGGGTGAGAAGCAGGCGGTCGGGTTCACCAACCCCTACGGGTCGGGGACGCTCCCGTACGCCCCCTGCGGGTACACCCCCCAGCAGGTCAAGGGGGCCTACGGCCTGGCCGGCGCCACCCAGGACGGGCGGGGCCAGACGGTCGCAATCATCGACGCCTACGCCTCGCCGACCATCGTCCAGGACGTCAACCAGTGGTCGGCGAACCGCGGCCTGCCCGGGTTGGCACCCAACCAGTTCAGCCAGGTCGTCGCCCCCGGCACCTTCCGCCACCCCGAGCGGGGCCAGCGGCAGGACCCGCAGGGCTGGTACGGCGAGCAGACGCTCGACGTGGAGGCCGTGCACGGCATGGCGCCGGCGGCCAACATCGTTTACGTCGGGTCGGCCAACAACTTCCAGGATCTCGACGCCGCCCTCAACCACGTGGTCGACCGGCGCCTGGCCCAGATCGTCACCAACTCCTACGGATTCCCGACCGAGCAGCTCCCTCCGGGCTTCATCCGGCCCATGGAGGACACGATCGTCCAGGGGGTGGTGGAGGGGATCGGCATCTACTTCTCCTCCGGCGACAACGGCGACGAGTCGCTGACCGGCGGCTACCGCACCACCGACTGGCCGGCCTCGAGTCCCTTCGTGACCGCCGTGGGTGGGACCACCCTGGCCGTCGGGGCGACGAACAACTACCTGTTCGAGACCGGCTGGGGGACGACCACGTCGACCTGGACGGGCACCGGGTGGGATCCGACCCCTCCCGGGACCTGGCTCTACGGCGCCGGTGGCGGCGTGAGCACCGTGTTCGCCGAGCCCGCCTACCAGCAGGGGGTCGTGCCGCCCGGCGTCTTTGCCGCCCAGGGCCGGACCGGCCGCGCCGTCCCGGACGTCGGCGCCCTCGCCGATCCCAACGCCGGGTACCTGGTCGGGCAGACCCAGACGTTCCCCGACGGCACCGCCCGCTACGCGGAGTACCGGCTGGGCGGCACCAGCCTGGCGTCGCCGATCGTCGCCGGGATCATGGCCCTGGCCGACCAGGCCAAGGGATCACCCCACGGGTTCGCCAACCCGGTCTTCTACGCCCACCCCGGCGCGTTCAGAGATGTCACCGCGCCTGCGTCGACCGTCGCCGTGGTCCGTACCAACTACAACAACAACGTCGACGCCACCGCCGGGCTCAACTACCGGCTTCGGACCGCCAACCAGACCTTGAGCCTGGCCACGACCCCCGGCTATGACGACGTGACCGGGCTGGGCACGCCGACCGCCGCGGTGCTCGGCCTGGGATGAGCCCGACGCCCTACCGGCCCCGGAGCAGCAGGACGATGACGATGATCACGAGCAAGGTGCCGAGGCCGATGTACATGAGGTCTCCTCTTGTCGGATCGTGGCTCGATCCGCCACAAACCTCTCATGACGGCGGCGGCGTGTCGAACTTGTACCCCAACCCACGGATCGTCACGATCCTGCGGGGCTTGGACGGGTCGACCTCGACCTTGGCCCGCAGCCGCTTGACGTGCACGTCGAGCGTCTTGGTGTCGCCCACGTAGTCGGCACCCCACACCCGCTCGATCAGGACGTCCCGGGTGAGCACCCGCCCGGCGTTGTCGAGCAGCAGCTGGAGCAGCTCGAACTCCTTGAGGGGCAGGGCGACCGGCTCCCCGCGCACGAACACCTCGTGGCGCTCGGGGTCGAGGCGGACGTCGCCCACCTCCAACGCCGCCTCCTCGTGAGGCTGGCCCCCGCCCCCACCGGCGCTGGCCGCCCGCCGCAGCGTGGCCCGCATGCGGGCCACCAGCTCGCGCAGCCGGTAGGGCTTGGACACGTAGTCGTCGGCACCGACCTCCAGGCCCACCACGGTGTCGATCTCGGAGGTCCGGGCGGTGACCATGATGATGGGCACGCGGGAGCGGGACCGGATCTGCCGGCACACGTCGACCCCGGAGATGCGGGGCAGCATGACGTCGAGCAGGACGAGGTCGGGCTGGACCAGATCGAACATCTCCAGGGCCTCGGCGCCGTCGCGCGCCACCCGGACCCGGAAGCCCTCGCGCCGCAGGCCGATGGTCAGGGCGTCGACGAAGGACTCTTCGTCCTCCACCACCAGCACGGTGGTGTCGGGCTCGGGCACGTCAGGCGGCGCGGGAGACGGCCCGCTCGATGAACGAGGCCACGTCGGCGTTCAGGTCGGCCCTCACCCCTAGGAGCGGGGTGACCGTGACCCAGCCGGCCCGGAGCCGGGCCATGTCCGAGTCGGCCGCGGGCTCGGTCTCGGCTACCCGCAGCTGGACGGTGAACGGGCCGTGGTCGCGCTCGCGGGCCGCGGCCTCGACTTGGCCGAAGGTGGCCAGCGGCGCCGGGCACACGCCGGACAGGCGGTCCAGGGGCCGGTCGGGCACGTTGAGGTTCAGGACCGTGCCGGCGGGGGCGTCGACCAGCCAGTCCAGGGCGGCGGCGGAGACGGCCGTCGCCGTGTCCAGGTGGCGGGGGGCCATCGACGCGATGCTGACCGCCAGGGCGGACAGGCCGAGGTTGGCCCCGGCCAGCGCCGCCCCCACCGTCCCCGAAAAGAGCACGGCGGCGCCCGTGTTCTGGCCGAGGTTCACGCCGGAGGCCACGACGGTGGCCGAGCGCGCTGCTCGGCCCAGCTCGCCCAGCCGGGCGTAGAGCACGGCGAGGGCCGGCGGGCCGTCGACCGCGAAGGCGTAGGTGACCAGGTCCTCCAGGCCGGCCAGGGCCAGCCGCTCGACCGGCACGCCCTCGGCCGGGCGGGGGGCGACGGCGGCCGAGGTCCCGCTCTGGTCGCTCGAAGGCGCGGCCACGACCACCTGTCGCCCGGCGCCGGCCATCCCTCGCACCAGGGCGGCCAATCCCGGCGACCCCACCCCGTCGTCGTTGGTGACCAGCACGGTCAACCCGTCGGTCATCCTGCTTCCTTCTGGCTGCAATTGCCCGCCAATGAGCGGGTAGGTGCAGCCAGAACGGGCGGGGCCGTGGGGCCGGCGAGGCCGCTCACCCGAACCGCCCGGTGATGTAGGCCTCCGTCCGGTCGTCCTCGGGGCGGGTGAAGATCGTCGACGTGGGCCCGACCTCCACCAGGCGGCCCGGGTCGCCCGCCTTCTCCAGGTTGAAGAAGGCGGTCGAGTCGCTGACCCGGGCGGCCTGCTGCATGTTGTGGGTGACGATCACGATCGTGAACTGGTCCTTCAGCTCGGCGATCAGATCCTCGATGCGCAGGGTGGAGACCGGGTCGAGGGCCGAGCACGGTTCGTCCATGAGAAGGACCTGGGGCTCGACGGCGATGGCGCGGGCGATGCACAGCCGCTGCTGCTGGCCGCCGGACAGGCTGGCCCCAGGTCGGTCGAGCCGGTCCTTGACCTCTTTCCACAGGCCTGCGCCCTGCAGGGCCCGCTCGACCACCGCCTCCAGCTCGGCCTTCTTACGCATCCCATTGAGCCGGAGGCCGGCCGAGACGTTGTCCCGGATGGACATGGTCGGGAAGGGGTTCGGCCGCTGGAACACCATGCCGATGGTCCGCCGCACCGAGACCGGGTCGATGCCCGGGGCGTAGATGTCCTCGCCGTCGAGCAGCACCTCCCCCTCGATCCGGGCGCCGGGGATGACCTCGTGCAGGCGGTTCAGCGTGCGGATGAAGGTCGACTTGCCGCAGCCCGACGGGCCGATCAGGGCGGTGACCTGCTGGGGCTCGATGGCCAGGGTGACGTCGTCGACGGCCTTGAACCCGCCGTACCAGGCGCTGACGTGGTTGGCCTCGACCCGCTTCACGGTCGGGGAGCCAAGGTCGGGAGTGGCCGCACGAGAATGAGCGTATGCGTCCCGGTCAACCTTCTGGCGAGAACGCGCCCGTCACCATGTAGTTGACCCGCTCGCCGATGTTGACCGCGTGGTCGGCGATCCGCTCGAAGTACCGGCCGAGCAGGGCGACCTGGACGGCCCGCTGCACCTCGGCCTCGTCGTGGGCGCCGGAGCCGAAGATCGTCCGGTAGAGCTCCTTCTGCAGGTCGTCCATGACGTCGTCCATGTCGGCCAGCGCCGAGCCCTTGGCCGGGTCGCGCTCGGCGTAGGTGTCGGTGGCCAGCTGGAGCTGGGCCGTGGCCTGGCGCCGCATCCGGTCGAGGATGCCGCGCACCTTCGGGTCGAGCGGGCCGGGGTACAGCCGCCGGGCCCCCTTGGCCACGTTGACCATGAGGTCCCCGATGCGCTCCAGCTCGTGGATGATGCGCAGCGTGGTGACGAGGGCCCGCAGGTCCACGGCCATGGGCTGCTGGCGGGCCAGCAGCAGGTAGGTCCGCTCCTCGATGGAATGCGTCAGGTCGTCGAGCTCCTTGTCCCCGGCCACCACCTGCTTGGCCGCGGCCAGGTCGAAGTCCAGCAGCGCCGCGGTGCCGGCCTGGATGGCCTCGGACGCCATGGCGGCCAGGCGCACGGCGTCGGTGTGCAGCTGCTCGAGCTCCTCGTGGAAGACCCTGCGGGTTTCGGGCATGTTCTCGTTCTCTAGAGGTGGGGGAGGCGGAGGGTGAACGTCGACCCTAGGCCCTCCTCGGACTCGACGAGCACGTCGCCGCCGTGGTTCGTGGCGATGTGGCGGACGATCGACAGCCCGAGCCCGTTCCCCCCGGTGTCGCGGCTGCGGGCCCGGTCCACCCGGTAGAACCGCTCGAAGATGCGCTCGAGGTCCTTGGCCGGGATGCCCACGCCCTTGTCGCCCACGACGACGTCCACCCAGCCGTCATGGCTGGCAAGGTCGACGTGGACGGCCGAGCCCTCGTCGGAGTACTTCACCGCGTTGCTGAGCAGGTTGGCCACCGCGGAGACGAGCTGGCTCTCCTCCCCGGCGACGGAGGTGTCGCCGGTCAGAGGGGCGACGACGATCTCCACGCCCTGCTGGCTGGCGAGGGGGCTGATCCGGTCGACCGCGGCGGCGATCACCGCGGCGAGGTCCAGGCGCAGGCGGGGGGGCGCGCCGCTGGCCTCGATCCGGGATAGGTCGAGCAGGCCGTCGATCAACCGGCCGGCCCGCTGGGCTTCGGTCGTGATCCGCTCCGCCAACCGGCGCATGACCGCCGGGTCCTCCTCGCCGGCCAGCGCCTCGGCCAGCACGCCCATGGCGCCCACCGGCGTGCGCAGCTCGTGGCTGACGTTGGCCACGAAGTCCCGCCGCACCGCCTCCAGCCGGCGCAGCTCGGACACGTCGTCGACGAGCACGACCGTGCCCTCCCGCTGGCCGCGCCGGCCGATCGGCGAGGCCGTGACCTGCAGGGCCCGGGGGGGCGGGCCGCGGAGCTCGAGCGTCTGGGTCGCGGCCCGGGTCGCCCCGCCGGCCCGGACCACTTCCTCGATGGCCCGGCCGATGAGGGCGGCGCTATGCCGTCCACCCTCCAGGTCCGCGCTGCGCCGGTTGCGGAGGATCTCCGAGCCGGCGGCGTCGTAGACGAGCACGGCGTGGGGCAGGGCGTCGATGGCGTCCCGCAGGCGGACCACCTCGGCCTCGGCCTGATGCGCCCGCACGGCGCGGGCCGCCGACTCGCGCTCGGACTCCGCCAGTCGCTCGACCAGTCGCCTGTGTCGCACCCCCGCCGAGCGTAGGCGCAGCCGTGCCGGAGAGCGGTTTGGCGGGGCGCCGCCCCGGGAACGTCTGTAGTATGCCAACAATTGATCCAAGGACACATCAACCGGTCAGTGACGATCCCGGGCGCCCGGGGAGCCAGCGGGGCGGGAGGCTGCCCGGGGACCCCAGCCTGGCCGACGCGGCGGAGAACGGCGGTCACTCCGCCGGGAACGCCCCCGACGACAACGCCGAAATCCTTCCCGGCGAGAAGCGTTCGAAGTAGGACGAGGAGGCAACGACGTGAGAGACACCCAAGGACGCGATCTCCGCCGGTTCAACGAAGGGCCCGTCGGGAGTGCCCCGGACATCCCCGCGACGGGGTTGGACTGGTCCGGCGACGGCGAGGAGCACCCGGTGATGGCCGGCCTCGAAGCCGAGGCCGCCCCGCCCGAGAAGCCGGCGATCGACGCGTAGCCCGTCGCGCCGACCTTCTCACGTCAGTCGAGGGTCGACAGGAACCCGGCCTCAATCACGGGGCAGGCGGGACGATGAGAACTGGTCGGTGTGCCGTGTGGGCGAGCTTGTAGCTGACGCTGCCGAGCACGCGATCGGCGACCCCTCCGTGCCCCTGGCTGCCAACCACGATGACGTCGGCCTCCTCGGCTTCGGCCACCTCGGCCAGCGCCAGGGCCGGCGTGCGGTCCACCGTGACCGCCCGATAGGCGACGCCGGCGTCGCGCAGCGGCGCGCACCACCGGGCCTCCAGCTCCCACTGCAAGCTCTTGCGCCAGTCGTCCAGGCCCGTTCCCGGGAGGTCCAGGAGAAACTCGCCGAGCGGCCGGATGGCGTGCACGGCGACGACCTCGGCATCCCCCTTGCCCACGTTGGCGATGACCCAGTCGAGGGCGGCCGCCGAGCCAGCGGACCCGTCCAGCCCGATCACGACCTTGCCGATCATCGCCCGGCGAACCGGCCACGCCGACAAACCATCGGTCCTCCTTCCGGCTACATTATATCGCAGCACGATAATCAGGACAGTCGTGAATGGAGCCATGAGCCGACCTCCCACGAGCCGGGACGGCGAGTCGTACCCGCCGATCAGCGATTACGCCCTGATCGGCGACTGCCACAGCGCGGCGCTGGTGTCGAGGGCGGCGTCGATCGACTGGTGCTGCCTGCCTCGCTTCGACTCGGCCAGCGTCTTCGGCCGGATGCTCGATTGGGAGCGCGGTGGCCACTGCCAGATCCGGCCCGCCGGCGACGACTTCACCTCCTCACGGCGCTACCTGGAGGAGTCCCTGGTCCTGGAGACGACCTTCCACGCCCCCGGCGGCGAGGTGCGCCTGCTCGACTGCTTCACCATGCGCGCCGGTGGCGGGCGCCATCCTCATCGCCAGCTCCTCCGCATCGTCGAGGGGGTCCGGGGCGAGATGGCCATGCGGGTCGACGTTCGCCCGCGCTTCGACTACGGCGGGGTGAAACCGTGGCTCCGCCACCACGCGCCGAAGCTCTACAGCGCGGTCGGGGGCAACGATGCGATCGTGCTGTCCGGTGATCTCGAGCTCGAGATGGTCGACCTCCACGACTACCGGGCCGAGTTCTCGATACGCGCCGGCGAGCGACGGCGGCTCTCGGTCGTCTATTTCCCGCCCGAGGACATCGACCCGGACGTGCCCGCACCGGCCGACGCCGACGAGCTCGACCGCCGCTTCGACGAGACGATCGACTGGTGGCGAGCGTGGTCGGCGAAGGTGAGCGTGCACGGGCCGTTCGGCCCGGAGGCGGCCCGGTCCGCCCTCGTGCTGAAGGCGCTGGTCAACGCCCCGACCGGCGCGGTGGTGGCCGCGGCCACCACGTCGCTGCCCGAGAGCATCGGCCACGGCCGCAACTGGGACTACCGCTACAGCTGGGTGCGGGACTCGCAGTTCACCGTCCGGTCGCTCACCGAGCTGGGCTGCGCCGAGGAGGCGGACGGCTTCCGGCGCTTCGTCGAACGCAGCGCGGCGGGCAGCGCCGAGTCGCTGCAGATCATGTACGGCGTCGGCGGCGAACGGCGGCTGGCCGAGGCCACGCTGGACCTGGACGGGTACTGCGGGTCCCGGCCGGTACGGATCGGCAACGCCGCGTCGGACCAGTTGCAGCTCGACGTGTTCGGCTACCTGCTCGACCTGGCCTGGCGCTGGCACCGGCGGGGCCACTCGCCCGACGACGACTACTGGCGGTTCCTGCTCAGCCTCGTCGACCGCAGCGTGGAGCTGTGGCCGGAGCCCGACTGTGGCATCTGGGAGATGCGCGGCCGGCCCCAGCACTTCGTGCACTCCAAAGCCATGTGCTGGGCCGCGGTCGACCGCGGCGTCCGGCTCGGGCGGGAGTGCCTTCGCCAAGCGCCGTTCCGGCGGTGGGAGAAGGCCCGGGATGACATCAGGGAGGCGATCGAGACCGACGGCTACGACGCCGACCGGGGCGTCTTCGTCCAGGCGTTCGGCGGCTCGGAGCTCGACGCCGCTCTGCTCCTGCTCCCGATCATCGAGTTCATCCCCTACGACGACGAGCGCATGGTGCGCACATGCGATGCGGTCCGTGACGAGCTGTGCCAGGACGGACTGCTTCGCCGGTACCGGGCCGACGACGGCATGGCGGGGGCCGAAGGAGCGTTCGTGGCCTGCACCTTCTGGCTGGTGGAGTGCCTCGTCGGTCAGGGCCGCACCGCGGAGGCGCAGGACTGCTTCGCCCGCGCCGCGTCGACCGCCAACGACCTGGGCCTCTTCGCCGAGGAGTTCGACCCGACCCACAAGCGGGCCCTGGGCAACTTCCCGCAGGGCCTGTCCCATCTCTCGCACATCGCCGCCGCCGCGGCGCTGACGAGCAGCCTGCCCGCCGGCGCCTGACCGCTGCCCGCAGTCGCTACCCGACGAGCGCCCGGGGGCGGGTGAGCCGGGCGGCGACGACCGTGGCGTCGTCCTGCGTGGCCGGCCCGCATGGCGGGGCGGCGGCCAAGGCGTCGCAGGCGGCCTCGGGCGTGGCGCCGTAGAGCTGCGCCGCGGCCTGCCGCATGGCTTCCATTCCTTGGTCCAGGCTGCGGCCACGGCGCTCGACGAGCCCGTCGGTGAAGGCGATGACCGTGGATCGGGCGGGTATCGTCCGCCTGGTCACCGGCGCCGATCCGTGGAACCCGGCGCCGAGCGGCGGGCGGGCCACCACGTCCAGGTAGGTGGCCGTTCCGGGGCCGGTGACGACCAGCGGCGGAAGGTGGCCGGCGGAGAACACCTCGACCTCGGCCCGCAGGGGATCGACCAGGGTGACGAGGATGGTGACGATGCCGGGGCCGAGGCGGACGGTCAGCTCGTCCAGGCGGTCCAGGAGCAGCGACGGCGGCGTTCGCATGTCGACGAGGGCACGGACCGCGCCGCGAAGGTTGCGGGCAACCGTGGCCGCCCGGGGCCCGTGACCCATGGCGTCGGCGATGAACAGCCCGATGCGGCCGTCGGCCAGGGTGCGCAGGTCGCACCAGTCGCCGGAGAGGCCGGTACGGGCGTCGGCGGCGACCGACCAGGAGGCCGCGGTCAGGCCCCGCTCCCAGGCAATTTGGCGAGTGCGGCGGCGGGGGGAGCGCGTCCCTTGCATCAATACAAGTATTGTCGCATAACCGGAGCCTCGGGCGCCAGCTACGCGTGGAGGTACCGGGCAGCGTCGGCGCGCTTGAGGTCGAGGCCGATGCCCGGGCGGGACAGGTCCGGTCGCAGGACGCCTCCGTCCGGGTCGAGAACCCCGTCGAAGAGCAGCCGGTCGACCCGGGCGTGGTCGTGGAAGTACTCGAGGTGGCGGACGTTCGCCACCGCGCAGGCCGGGTGGGCATGCAACGACTGGGCGCAATGGCCCGAGATCTGCAGGCCGTGGGCGGCGGCGACGGCGGCGACCCGCAGCCACTCGGTGATCCCGCCGCAGCGCGAGACGTCGGCCTGGACGACGTCGACCGCGCCGGCCCCGCACATGCGCCCGAAGTAGGCCAGGTCGTAGCCGTACTCGCCGGCGGCGACGTCGGCCCGGACCAGGTCACGGATCTCCCGCAGGCCCTCCAGGTCGTCGGACGACACCGGCTCCTCGAACCAGACCACACCGAGGTCGTCGTAGCCGCGAGCAGTCCGGACCGCCTGCTTGCGGGTGTAGCCGCCGTTGGCGTCGACGAACAGCTCCGCCTCCGGGCCGATGGCCTCCCGGGCGACCGCGGCCCGGGCCAGGTCCCGCTGCGGCGCCCGACCCCAGGCCGTGCCCACCTTCATCTTGACCCTCGGAATAGCCGATTCGTGCACCCACCCGCCGAGCTGGTCGGCCAGCTCCTGGTCCGTGTAGCTGGTGAAGCCCCCGCTGCCGTAGACGGGCACCTCGTCCCGGACGGCGCCGAGCAGCCGGACGAGGGGCTGGTCGAGGAGTTTGGCCTTGAGGTCCCACAGGGCGATGTCGACGGCGGCGATGGCCATCGACGCCACCCCCGGCCGGCCGACGTTGCGCACCGCGGCGACCATGGCCGCCCACGCGCCGGGGACGTCGAGGGGATCCCACACCGCGACTACCGGCTCGAGGAGGTCGTGGATCACGGCGGCGCAGGCCGGGGTGGCGTAGGTGAACCCGAGCCCGCAGCGCCCTTCGGCGCCGGCCTGGACGACGACCACCGTCGTGGCCGTCCAGGTGAAGGTGCCGTCGGACTCCGGCTCCTCGGTGGGCACGGTGTAGACGGAGACGTCGAGGCCGATCATGCCCGGTTGGCGGTGGCCAGATGATCGGCGGCGCGGGCGGCCAGGGCCATGATGGTGAGGGCCGGATTGGCACTGCCCTGGGTAGGGAGCACGCTCCCATCGGTGACGTAGAGGTTGGGCACGGCGAAGGAGCGCAGGTTGGCGTCGACCACGCCCGAGCGTTCGTCGGCCCCCATGCGGCAGCCGCCCACCAGGTGGGCGTACCGCTTGATGGTCACCACGTCCTCGGCCCCTGCGGCCCGCAGGATGTCGCTCATCGTGTCGGTCCCGGCCCGCATGAGCGCCCGGTCGTTGTCACACTGGCCGTACGCGAACCGGGCCACCGGCATCCCCCGACGGTCGGTCTCGTCGGCCAGCGTGACCCGGTTCTCGGGCTGGGGGAGGAACTCGCACAGCACGCCGATGGTGGCCCAGTGGACGTAGTCCCGCAGGTACTCGCGCAGCACGTCCCCCCAGTGGCCCTCGGCCACCACGTGCTCGGCCCAGGTGATCGGAAGCGGGCCGACGCACTGGATCGAGAACCCCCGCTGGTAGTCGGCCGAGGGATCGGTCTCGTAGAACGCCTCCGTCGACACCTCGGGCGGGGGCGCCTTGTACATCCGCACCTCCTCGCCGAAGCGTCCCGCGGTCTGCGCCGCACCCTGGACCATGACGTAGCGCCCGACGAGGTCGAAGTCGTTGAGCAAGCCGTCCGGGAAGCGGGCCGAGGTCGAGTGCAGCAGCAGGCGGGGCGTCTCGATGGCGTAGCCGGCGACGGCGACCACCCGCGCCCGTTGGAAGCGCTCCACCCCGTCCCGCCAGTACTGCACCCCGGTCGCCCGGCCGTCGGGCCCCACCTCGACCCGGGTGACCATGGAGTTGTCGCGGATCTCGGCCCCGTGGGCCAGGGCGTCGGGCACGTGGGTGATGAGGGTCGAGGCCTTGGCGTTGACCTTGCAGCCCTGGAGGCAGAAGCCCCGGTAGATGCAGTGGGGCCGGTTGCCGAAGCGCCCATTGGTGATGGCCACCGGCCCCACCCGCACGTCGATGCCCAACCGCTGGCACCCCCGGACGAACAGCAGGCCCTCGCCGCTGACCGGGTGCGGGGAGTGGGGGTACCGGTGGGGGTCGCCCCAGGGCCAGGGCTGACCGGCCACCGGCAGCTCCTCCTCGATCTGGCGGTAGTAGGGCGCCAGCTCGTCGTAGCCGATCGGCCAGTCGGCGCCGACGCCGTCGGTCGAGGAGGTGTGGAAGTCCGACGGGTGGAAGCGGGGCGTGTAGCCGGCGAAGTGCACCGTGCCTCCGCCCACGCCCCGCCCCGAGTTGTTGGTGCCCAGGGGGACGGGATCGTCGCCGGCGATGACCCGGGGCTCGGTCCAGTACAGGTGGTGCGAGCCCCGCTCATCGCTCACCCAGTCGCGGTCCGGGTCCCAGTGGGGGCCGGCGTCCATGGCCACCACCGACCACCCGGCCCGGGCCAGGCGCTGGGCCAGCACCCCGCCGCCGGCGCCGCAGCCCACGACGATGATGTCGACCTCGTCCCGGTCGTCGAACCGGCGCATGCGCGCCCGCAGGTCGTGGTCCGCCCGGCGGCCGTCGTTGGGCAGCAGCCAGGCCGACTCGTTCCGCCGGCGGGCCCGGTTCACCGCTCGCGGTGGCGGAACCTGGCCGCCTCCACCCGGTGGGCCCACGGCTCGGGGTCGCGGGCGTCGACCTCGGGCCGCTCCCAGTTCTCCCGGTGGTCGAGGCCGAGCGCCTTGTAGCCGCGGGGGTAGGCGGGGCCGCCGAAGCCGATCTCGTTCCACGCCCACGGGTGCGAGTAGAACGCGGCGCAGGCGTAGCGCATCCACAGGCTCCACAGGCGGGCGCCGGGCAGGCCGTGCCAGGACGCCGTCGTGCGCACGCTTTCCAGCAGGTCGAGCTGGTCGCCCCGGGCCAGCTCGACGAACCGGAGGCCGTGAGCCTGGCGGGCGTCGTCGTCGAGGGCGTGCAGCGACGCCCGCCACGCGTCGCCGTCATGGGGCATGTCCTCGTAGCGGTAGCCGTCGGTCTCGCCCTCGGCCAAGCGGGCGTCGATGAGCTCGAACAGGGGGATCCTCGGCTCGGCGTCCTGGGCCAGCAGCCGGTCCAGCAGGGGCCGGCACGCCGCTTCCTCCTCGGTGGTGAAGAACCGCAGCGGCGGCGGCGGGCCCAACCGGCGCAGCACGACGCCTTGGGTCACCGCGTCCCAACCGCCGGCCTGGTCGAGGACGTCGAATCCGGGGAACCGGTCGTGGTCCCCGGGCGTCGTCCCCACGTCAGTCCTCGCGCCGCAGGACGGCGGCCAGCAGGCCCATGCCCCCGACCATGGCGAACAGCAGCGGGGCGAACAGCGGCGGGCCCATCTCGGCGTTGTAGCGGGCGTAGCGCCACCCTCCGGGGCGCTGGGCGATGCCGCGGACGTGGAGGTACGTCCCCTGCAGCCCGTTGGCCAGGGCCAGGGCGGAGACCGCAGGGAGGACGGTCTTGGCCACCGGCTTGCTGAACACCCCGCCCACCCCGGCGGCGGAGACGAACGGGGTGAGGATCACCGGCAGCCACATCATGCGGTTGGCGAAGCTGGCCCGGTCGTGCTCCAGGAAGATCTCCGCCCCGGTGACCAGGGCGGCGGCCGCGGTCAGCCCGGAGAGTGACCGCTCGAAGCGGCCGTGCTCGACGTCGGCCAGGAACCGGTCGATGCCCTCGGCCAGGCCGCCGGGGTGCTCGCGGGGTCGCACGAACAGCACCGCTCAGCCCTTCAGCTGGGCGATCTTGTCGCGGAACAGGGTGCTGGCGATCGTCGCCCGGTGGGGCTGGCCCTTGAGGAAGGCCTGGGCGAAGCCCTTGGCCTGCTCGTAGCTGACCTTGGGCGGCATGGGCGGCTCGTCGGGGTTGACGACCACGTCGACCAAGGCCGGGCCGGGATAGGCCAGGGCCTCGGCCACGGCGTCGTGCACCTCGGCCGCCTTCTCGACCCTGATCCCCTTGGCCCCGCACGCCTCGGCCCACGGCGCGTAGTTGGCCACGCTGGCGTGGCGGACCCCGAACTCGGGGTAGCCGAGCACCATCTGCTCCCACAGGATCTGGCCGTACTCGCCGTTGTTGTTGACGAAGACCTTCACCGGCAGGTCGTGGCGCACCGCGGTGAGGAACTCGGCCATGAGCATGGCGAAGCCGCCGTCGCCGACGAAGGCGATGCACTGGCGGCCGGGATGGGCCCACTGGTTGGCGATGGTGTACGGCAGCCCCGGGGCCATCGTGGCGAGGTTCCCCGAGAGGTAGTACTCCCGGGTGCCCCGGATGTCGAAGTGGCGGGCCGACCAGGTGGCGATGGTCCCCGAGTCGGACGCCAGGATGGCGTCGTCGGACGCCAACCGGTCGATGACCCGCATCAGGTACTGGGGCTGGATCGGGTCGCGATCGGGCTGTTCGAGGGCCGCCATCTTGTCCCGCCAGTCGGCCATGGCCGCCTGGGCCTGGGTCAGGAACTCCCGGTCGCGGTGGTGGTCGAGGAGGGGGAGCAGGGCGCCGAGGGTCTCGGCCGAGTCACCGACCAGGGGCACCGCGGTGGGCATCCGGTTGCCGGCCCGGATGGGGTCGGCCTCGATCTGCACGACCCGGACCTGGTCGGGCGACGGCAGGTGCTTGGTGTACGGGAAGTTCGTCCCGACCATGAACAGGGTGTCGGCGCCCTCCATGGCCGCCTCCGACGGCGCCGTCCCCAGCAGCCCGATCCCGCCCGTGGTCAGGGGGTGGTCGTCGGGGACCGCCCCCTTGCCGGAGAGGGTCTTGACCACAGGGGACCCCAGGCGGTCGGCGACGGCCAGGACCTCCTCCCGGGCTCGGAGCGCGCCGGCGCCGGCGAGGAGCACGACCCGGCGGCCGGCGTTCAAGACCTCGGCGGCGCGGGCGAGGTCGGCGGCCCGGGGGACGCCAGGCGGGGGGATGTAGACCGGGGCGGTGTGGGGCGCGGTCGCCGGGGCCACCGAATCCCACGGGTTCTCGTCGGCGGGGGCGATCTGGACGTCGTTGGGGAAGGTGATGTGCGACACGGTGCGGCGGGCGAGGGCGTGGCGCACGGCCAGGTCGACGAGGGTGGGGATCTGCACGGGCACGTGGACCATGACGTCGTAGCCGGCCACGTCCTCGTACAGCTTCTCGAGGTGGACCTCCTGCTGGTAGCCGGTGCCCAGGAGCTGGGTCTCCTGCATGCCCGTGATGGCGAGGACGGGCTGGTGGTCGAGCTTGGCGTCGTACAGCCCGTTGAGCAGGTGGATGCCGCCGGGACCGGACGTGGCCAGGCACACCCCGAGCCGCCCGGTGGACTTGGCGTAGCCGGTGGCCATGAACGCGGCCGCCTCCTCGTGGTGGACGAGGACGAACCGCATTCGGTCGCGGTGGCGCCGGAGTCCCTCCATGATCCCGTTGATGCCGTCGCCGGGGAGGCCGAACACCGTGTCGACCCCCCAGTCCAGGAGGCGTTCGACCAGCAGCTCGGACGCGATCTTGGCCAATGTGCACCCCTCTTGCCGCTCGGACGCCGGGTTCCTGCCCATGGCTGTATCGATGCAAACCTTGCACTAATGCATATTAAAATTTCTGTCCTTGGGCAATACTTTCTCTTGTGCAGTCCGGAGACAGCGCCAGGGCGACGGAAGCCGTGCTGGCTGCATCCCGGGCCCTGATCGGCATCGCCGCCCGCGCCATGCCCGAGACGGCGGACGTCACCCTGCCGCAGTGGCGAGCCCTGATCGTCCTGGACAGCGAGGGGCCGCTCAACGTCTCTGCCCTGTCCGCCTCCTTGGCCATCGAACCGTCCAGCTGCACGCGACTCTGTGATCGATTGGAACGCAAGGGCCTCATCGAGCGAGGGCTGTCGTCGGGGAGCCGCCGGGAGATGTCGCTGGGCCTCAGCCCGGCCGGGTCCGCGCTGGTCGCCGAGGCCATCGCTCGTCGACGGGCCGAGGTCGACGAGCTGGTCGGGCGGCTGAAGCCGGCCGAGCGGCGCGATCTGGCGGCCGCCCTCGGCCCCTTGGTCGCCGCCGCCGGCGAAGCGTCCGAGCGGGCATGGGTCCTGGGATGGGCCGACTAGTGGGGTGCGGCCGGCGCCGGGCCGGGTAGGGAGCTGAAGGAGCAGGAGGATCGTCATGGCCAACATCGCCGTTATCACCGGAGCATCCGCAGGTGTGGGCCGAGCGACCGCTCGCGCCTTCGCGGCCGACGGCTTCGATCTCGCCCTGGTGGCCCGGGGAGGCGCCGGCCTGAAGGCGGCGGCCAAGGAGGTCGAGGCCGAGGGCCGGCGGGCGCTGGTGATCCCCACCGACACCGCCGACGCCGACCAGGTGGAGGCGGCCGCGGCCCGGGCCGAGGCCGAGCTGGGCGAGATCGACGTGTGGGTCAACGACGCCTTCACCGCCGTGTTCGCCCCCTTCTGGGAGGTCAGCCCGGAGGAGTTCCGGCGGGTGACCGAGGTGAGTTACCTGGGCTACGTGTACGGGACGATGGCCGCGCTCCGGCGCATGAAGCCCCGGGACCGGGGCACGATCGTGCAGGTGGGCTCGGCCCTGGCCTACCGGGGCATCCCCCTGCAGACGGCCTACTGCGGCGCCAAGCACGCCATCCAGGGGTTCAACGAAGCCCTGCGCTGTGAGCTCCTCCACGAGAACAGCAGTGTCCGGGTGACGATGGTGCAGCTGCCGGCCGTGAACACCCCGCAGTTCTCCTGGGTCCTGGCCCGGCTGCCCCACTCGCCCCAGCCGGTGCCCCCCATCTACCAGCCGGAGGTGCCGGCCCGGGCCATCCTCCACGCCGCCCGCCATCCGGAGCGGCGCGAGTACTGGGTGGGGGGCACGACGGCGGCCACCCTGGTGGCCAACGCCATCGTCCCCGGCCTGCTCGACCGTTACCTGGGGGCGACGGGCTTCGCCAGCCAGCAGACAGATCGGCGGGCCGACGCGAACCGCCCGGCCAACCTGTGGCAGCCGGCCGACGCCGAGGACGACTTCGGCGCCCACGGCGCGTTCGACGCACGTTCGCACGGTCGCAGCCCCCAGTGGTGGCTCACCAGCCGGCGCCGCGCCGCGTACGCGGCGGGCGGCATCGTCGGGGCGGCGGCGGTCATCGCCCGCCGCCGCACTCGCGCCGCCTGACGTCGGGGGGTCGCCCTCAGGCCAGCTTGGCCTGGGCCATGGAAGCTTCGTGGCCGACCCCTGCGGTCACGCCCCGGCGCCAGGCCGCGCAGCGGGTGTGGACGGCGGCGACCCGGGCCTCCCACTCGGCCTCGATCCTCGCGCCGGGGTCGATGGTCACGCCCGGCCCGGGCGAGAAGACGCTCTCGTGCCCGTCGGCCCAGCGGACCCTGTAGCGCACTGCGTCGTGGCCGGCGACGACTTCGATGATCTCGCCGGTTCGTGGACCCTGTCCGTGAGTGCCCTGGACGATCAGGCGATCGGCAACCTGTCCTTGCACGCGCACCTCCCGTGGCTCTGCCGGCGCCACCCGGCACCGTGCGGGTAGGTGTCGGCCGATCGCCGCCAGCGCTTGAGCGCCGCGCTACGGCAGGGTGACGTACTGGCCGAGGAAGTCCCGGGCCTGCGCGGTGTCGAGGCGGTAGTCCACGTTCGTGGACTTGCAGTACGTGTCGCCGGTGACGGTGACGGCGGCGATGGTCGAGGTCTCAGTCGCGCCGGCACCGAGGAAGTTCGGGCCGCCCGAGTCACCGTTGCAGGTTCCTCCGTTCCCCGAGTTCTGGGTCAGGTGCAAGTAGGCGGTGGTCAGCGAGTTGAACAGCCCGACGGCGAAGTTGCGGGCTTGGAGGTGGGTGGTGGTCTGCCCGCCGGGCCCGTTGGTGAACGCGCTGTCCCCGTAGCCCACCGAGGTGAACGGGGTCTGCTGGTTCAGCGTGCCGGCTGCCTGCATCTGGTCGAGCAGGCCGGCGGCCGGGAGCTGGGCCGGGGTGACGCCCCTGATGGGCTTGTTGAACACGACCACGGCGATGTCCGGGTTGTTGGCGCTCTGGGCGTTGTCGCCGGGCTTGTAGTCCGGGTCGGCGTAGAACGTCCCGGTGTACGTGGTCGATGACGGCGTGTAGATTTCGTCGAAGGTCACCTGGACGCTCGGCGTGGCCAGGAACCCGCAGTGGGCCGCGGTGAGGAAGACGGTGGGCGAGATCAGTGTGCCCGAGCAGTAGGCGATGGAGGTGCCGGCGGGGGCGAAGAAGCCCACCAGGGCGCCGACCTCGGGGTGACGGCCGGCGTCCGTTTGGCCGTTGGTGATGGCCAGGGCCGACGGGCCGCCGAGCAGGATGGCCATGACGACGATCACCGCGCCGCTCAGTCTTCGCATCCGGGGCTCCCTCCCACCGAGAACGAGTGATCCTCAGCGTACCGGTCGATAGCGTCCTACGACATGGCCAAGACGATCGAGCTGCGGCGGCACTTCCCGAACGACGGCGACGTGCTCACCCCCGAGGGGGTCAAGGCGGCGGTCAAGGCGGGCAAGGAGCTCGCCGGGCCGTACCAGGTGGCCGTGTCCAGCGGTGCCCAGCGGGCCACGCAGGCCGTCGCCTGCCTGCTCGCCGGGCACGGCAAGCCGGTGGCGGGCGGGGTGCACGTGGATCCTGGCCTGCGGTCGGCGCACGAGGCCCGGTGGATCGAGCTGATCGGCCAGGCCGGGGCCGAGGATCTGGCCGCGGTCCGCGCCCTCGATCCCGGCTTCGTGGCCGCCGAGGCCGCGGCCCTGGGCGCGGCGCTGGAGCGGGTGTTCGCCGGCCTCCACGACGGCGGGGCGGCAATCGTCGTCGGCCACAGCCCGACCAACGAGGCGGCCGTCCTCGGTCTCACGGGTCAGCTCATCCCGCCGATGGCCAAGGGCACAGGCGTGCGGATCGTCGCCGACCACGGGGCGTTCACGGTCGCGGCGCTGGCCTGACCGCTTCCTTGACAGTCACGTCCCCGAGGCGGACGATGGCCGAGCCGTGTCCGACCTGACGAGAACCATGCTCGGGACCCGGTCCCGCCTGCTCAGCGCGGTGGGCCTCGTGATCGCCCTGGTGGTCGTCGTGCCGATCGTCCTGCTGGTCTTCGGCCTCGTCGTCGCCGCCGCCGTCTCCGTGCTCGTCGGGCTGCTGTGCCTGGCCGCCATCGTGCTGGCCCTGCTGCCTGGTCGTCGTCGCTGGCGGTGACCTCGGTCACCGCGTGCTGGCGGTAGCGGATCAGTGGCCGTTTAGCGGCCGGTCAGGGCCGGGCCGCCTTCGAAGGCCTGCCACATGGCCGCGTAACGGCCGCCGCGGGCCAGCAGCTCGTCGTGGGTGCCCTGCTCCGCCACCCGCCCGTCGTCGATCACGACGACCCGGTCGGCGCCCATGGCCGTCTGTAACCGGTGGGCGATGACGAGCGTCGTCCGGCCCTGGGCGACGACGCCCATGGCCCGGATGACCCGGGCCTCGCTGGCCAGGTCCAGGGTGGAGGTGGCCTCGTCGAGCAGCAGGATGGCGGGGTCGACCAGGCGGGCCCGGGCCAGGGCGATGAGCTGGCGCTGGCCCGACGAGAGCGACCGCCCGCGCTCGGTCACCGGCTGCAGGTACCCGCCGGGCAGGGCGGCGATGAAGGGGTGGGCGCCCACCGCTCGGGCCGCCGCTTCGACCTCGGCGTCGGTGGCGTCCGGTCGCCCGTAGGCGATGTTGTCCCGCACCGTCCCCGAGAACAGGAACGCCTCCTGGGGCACGTAGCCGAGCTGGCGGCGGAAGGCGCCGGCGTCCAGGGAGCGCAGGTCGTGGCCGTCGACGAGGACGGCCCCCTCGGTCGGGTCGTAGAAGCGGGCCAGGAGCTTGAGGACGGTCGACTTGCCCGCCCCGGTCTCGCCGACCAGGGCCACCGACTCACCGGGGGCGATGTCGAGGTCGACACCGGACAGGGCCTCGGTCGCGCTCGTCGGGTACCGGAAGTGGACGCCGGCGAAGCGGACCGCGCCCTGCAGGCGCCCGGGGTCCACCGGCGATGCCGGTTCGGTCACCGATGGCGCGGTGGCCAGGAGGGCGCCGATCTGGGCCAGCGACGCCCGGGCCTGCTGGTAGGTGTCGAACACCTGGGACAGCTGCTGGATGGGGGCGAACAGCAGGTTGAGGTACAGCAGGAAGGCGATCAGCTCCCCGGAGGTGAGCCCTCCGCCGGAGATCAGGTGGGCGCCGACTCCCAGGACGACGGCGGCGGCCAGCTCGGACAGCATCTCGACGAACGGGAAGTAGGTGGCGACCAGGCGCTGGGCCCGGATGCGGGCGTCCAGGTGGCCTTGGGAGACCCTGCGGAAGTCGTCGATGTTGCGGTCCTGGCGGCCGTAGGCCTGGGCCACCCGGACCCCGGACACGCTCTCCTGCAGGTTGGCGTTGACAGTGGCGATCCGCTCCCGGGCCGTCCCGTAGGCCCGGCTCGACAGCCGCCGGAAGGCCACGGTGGCCACCACCAGGGGGACCAGGACCGAGTATGTGGCGAGCGACAAGGCCGGGTTCATCGTCAGCAGGACCAGGGCCACGCCGACCAGGGTGAGGATGCTGACGATGGCGTTGATGAGCCCGTTCTGCAGCAGGGTCGACAGGGACTCCACATCCGTCGTCATGCGGGTCATGATCCGGCCCGCCATCTCCCGCTCGTAGAAGTCGATGCCCAAGCGTTGGAGGTGGGCGAAGATGCGGATGCGCAGGGCGAACAGCAGCCGCTCGGCGGTCCGGCCCGTGTACCGCTGCTGGGCCCACACCACGACCCAGTCGGCCAGCACCATGGCGAGGAACAGGCCGGTCACGGTCCACAGCGCCCCCTCGGAGTGCGCGACCACGCCCCGGTCCAGCCCGGCGCGAACCAGGGCGGGCCCGGCCAGCGCGGCCAGGGCGTCGAGCACGACGAGGGCCAGGCCGAGGGCCAGGGGCAGGCGGTAGGGGCGCAGGAACCCCCCGAGGGTGAAGTCCGGGTCGGGCTCGGCCTCACGGTCGACGTCGACCTCGGGCCGGTCCACCGGTGGGGGCAGGGCGTCGACCGCGGCCAGCAGCTCGGGGGTGGCCACCGCCGGGCCGAAGGCGCCGCTCCCGCCCCGGCCGCCGCCGCGCCCGCCGGCGCCCGCCCAGCTGTCGGCCCCGAGGGTGTCGAGCCGGGCCCGGATGGCGGGCCGGCTCCCGTTGCCCCACGCCCCGGCGGTGACCCCGTCGACCCGGACGTCGCTCTCGTCGGCGTCCTCGTCCTCGTCCTCGGCGGCGTCGTCGATGCTCGTGCCGGGGCCGGCGAGCAGCAGGCGGTAGAGGCGGCAGCGGGCCAACAGCTCGTCGTGCGTGCCGGTGTCGACCACGCGGCCCTCGTCGATCACCGCGATGCGGTCGGCCAGGCGCAGGGTCGACCGGCGGTGGGCGACCAGCAGGGTGGTCCGGCCCTGCATCAGGCGGCGGAGGGTGGTGTGGATCTCCTCCTCGATGCGGGCGTCGATGGCCGACGTGGCGTCATCGAGGACCAGGATCCGGGGATCGGTGAGCAGGGCCCGGGCCAGGGCCAGTCGCTGGCGCTGGCCGCCCGAGAGGCTGAGCCCGCCCTCGCCGAGCAGGGTCTCGTAGCCGTCGGGGAGGGCGGCGATGAACCCGTCGGCCTCGGCGGCCCGGGCGGCGGCGACCACCTCCTCGTCGGTGGCGTCCGGCCGCCCGTAGGCGATGTTGACCCGGACCGACTCGGAGAACAGGAACGACTCCTCGAACACCACGCCGATCTGCCGCCGGAGCGAGTCCAGGGTGACGTCGCGGACGTCGACCCCGTCGATGCGCACCGCACCGGACTGGACCTCGTAGAAGCGGGGGAGCAGGAGGGACACGGTCGACTTCCCCGACCCCGACGGGCCGACCAGGGCCAGGGTCTCGCCCGGTCGCACGGTGAGTGAGAACCCGTCGAGGACGGGTTCCGAGCGCAGGTACCCGAAGGTGACGTCTTCGAAGGCGACCTCGCCGGTGACCGGGGGCAGGTCGGCGGCATCCGGTCGCTCGACGACGACCGGGGTGGAGTCGAGCAGCTCGAAGATGCGCTCGGCCCCGGCCCGGGCCTGCTGGGCCACGACGGTCAGGACCGAGAGCATGCGCACCGGGCCCACCAGCTGGAACAGGTAGGTCGAGAAGGCCAGGAAGGTCCCCAGGCTGATGTGGCCGTTGAGGGCCAGCCAGCCCCCGAAGGCCAGGACGGCGACCTGGCCGAGGGCGGGCAGGGCCTGGAGGGCGGCGTCGTAGCGGGCCTGGATGCGCACCGCCCGCATGCGGGAGCCGAACAGGTCCTCGGACGCCTCGGCCAGGCGGGCCAGCTCGCGGGATTCCTGGCCGAAACCCTTGACCACCCGCACGCCCGACACCGCCTCGTCGACCACGCCCGCTACCTCGGCGGCCCGCTGCTGCGCGTCCCAGGAGGCCGGGAAGACCGTCCCCCGGAGGCGGACGGCGACGAGCATGATCGCCGGGACCACCACCAGGCTGACCAGGGTCAGCAGCGGGGACAGGACGGCCATGATCACCAGGGAGATGGCGACCATGACCACCCCGCCGCTGGCCAGGGGGAGGAAGGAGAGCAGGGTCTGGATGAGGCCCACGTCGGATCCGGCCCGGGAGACGATCTGGCCGGTGGCGAAGTCGTCGTGACGGGCGAAGTCGAGGCGCTGCAGGCGTTCGTAGATGGCGTTGCGCAGGTCGAACTGGACGCTCAGCGCCACCCGGCCGCCCACGTAGCGGCGGACATGGGCCACGCCGAACCGGAACAGCCCGGCGACGATGAGCAGGGCCAGCCAGGGGGCCAGTGGGCGCCGGTGGCCGAGGATGACGTCGTCGATGATGACCTTCTGGACGACGGGGGTGAACGCGGACACGGCCAGGCCGGCGAAGGCGGCGCCGAAGGACAGGACGACGTCGCCACGGTGGGCCATGAGGTACGGCCACAGCCGGCGGATCCAGCCCTCGGACATGGCCGCGAGCGTACGGTGACCCCGGCGGCTACCGGCCCGACAATTACCATGCGTCTCGTGCCCGAGGCCCCCGCCGACCCCGTCGCCGCCTGGGCTGCCGCCGACGGGGAGTTCCCGGCGGTCGTCGAGGACGGCGTGACGACCACCCGGGCCGAGATGAACGCCGCGATCAACCGGGTGGCCAGCGGGCTGGCCGCCCTCGGCGTACGGGCCGGCGAGGTCGGCGTGTGGTGCGGGCCGAACAGCACCCAGGTCGTGGTGTTCATGCACGCCTGCCGCAAGCTCGGCCTCGTCGCCGTGCCCCTGCCGTACCGGTTCACGGCCGAGGAGTGCCACCACGTGCTGTCGGACAGCGAGGCGGCCGTGGTTGTGGTCGATGCCGCCTACGCGCCCACCATCGCCGGGCTACTGCCCCGGCTGCCGGCGCTGCGCCACGCCGTCGCCTTCCGGGGCCCGGCGCCCGCCGGGTTCCTGTCCTGGGACGACGTGGCCGGGCGCGGCTCGCCCGACGAGCCCCCGCCCCCGCCCGACTACGGCACGGCGATGATGTACACGTCGGGGACGACGGGCCGGCCAAAAGGGGCCATCCGCAGCCGGTCGGACCGGGCCCTGCTCGGGGCCATGATGGCCGAGCTGAAGTTCGGCTCGGCCGAGGTGCACCTGGTCACCGGCCCGCTCTACCACGCCGGCCCGAACGCGTTCGCCCTGCTCACCCACATCACCGGCGGGACCCTGGTGGTCATGCGGTCCTTCGACCCCGCCGAGTGGGTCCGCCTGGTGGGCCGGCATCGGGTGACGTCGGCCTTCGTCACCCCGACCCACCTCAAGCGCATCGTCTCCCTGCCCGACGACGTCCTGGCTGCCGCCGACCTGTCATCGCTACGAACCGTGATCGCCAACGCCGCGCCCGTGCCCTACCCCCTCAAGCAGGAGGTGGTCGCCCGCCTGGGCGACGGCTTCCTGTACGAGGTCTACGGCTCGACCGAGCTGGGGATCGTCACCGTCCTGGCCCCCGAGGACCAGCTGCGCAAGCCGGGGTCGTGCGGGCGGGCCTACGGCGGGATCGAGCTGAAGGTGGTGGGCGACGACGGCGGTGAGCTGCCGCCCGGCGTGGCCGGCGAGCTGTTCGTGCGCACCGCCTTGGCCATCGACGGCTACCACCGGATGGCCGAGCAGATGCCGGAGCTGCCGGGCGACGAGGGCTGGAAATCGGTCGGCGACGTGGCCTGGCTGGACGACGAGGGCTACCTGCACATCTGCGACCGCAAGATCGACCTGGTCATCACCGGGGGGATGAACGTCTACCCGGCCGAGGTCGAGGGGATCCTCCACGCCCACCCCGACGTGGCCGACGTGGCCGTGATCGGGATCCCCGACGAGGAGTGGGGCGAGCGGGTCCACGCCGTCGTGGTCGCCAAGCCGGGTCGGGAGCTCGACCCCGCCGCGCTCGACGCCTTCGTGGCCGAACGCCTGGCCGGGTTCAAGCGGCCCCGGTCCTGGGACGTGCGGGCCGAGCTGCCCCGCACCGAGAGCGGCAAGCTGCTCAAGCGGGTGCTCCGGGCCGAGCACTGGGACGGCCTGGCATCGCAGGTATGAGGTTCCGGGCCGCTGTCCTCGCTGTCGCCGTCGCGGTGCTCGGCGTCCCGGGGGTTGCCGCCGCCCAGGCCCCGCCGGCTGCCCCGCCGCCGGCCATCACCCCGGCGGCGCCAGTGTTCAGCCTGCGGCGGGTCCCCGACCTGCTGGCCCGCACCGTCGCCGACACCCACCTCGGCGCCGACCTGGACCGGGTCATGTCCGACCCTGCCCTCGGCGGGGCCCGCGACACGTCGTGCCTGGCGGTGGGCGACGCCGGCGGCGGCCGGTCGCACTACGCCCGCCAGCCCGCCCAGCTGCTCATCCCCGCCTCGACGCTCAAGCTCATGACCGCCGCCGCCGCCCTGTCCAAGCTCGGGCCGGACAGCCACTTCACCACCGAGGTCCGGGCGGGAGCGGCGCCGGCCAACGGCGGGGTCGACGACCTGTACCTGGTCGGCGGCGGGGACCCCCTCCTGGCCACCGCCGACTTCTCGGTCGACGCCGGGTACCAGGGCCAGCCGCGGCCGGCCACGTCCCTGGAGGCGTTGGCCGACAAGGTGGTGGCCACCGGGATCCGCCGCGTCGGCCGGCTCCTCGGCGACGAGAGCCGCTACGACAGCCAGCGGCTGGTGCCGAGCTGGAGCCCGAGCTACGTCGCCGAGTTCGAGATCACCCCCCTCTCGGCCCTCGTGGTCAACAAGGCCTTCGTCAGCGCCCACCCGGCCGTCGCCGCCGCCTCGCCGCCGGCCCACGCGGCCAGCGTGCTGGCCACCCTCCTCCGGGCCCGGGGCGTCACCGTGGGCACGACCGGGGCCGCCACCGCCCCCGCGGGCGCGCCCGTTGTCACCTCCATCGCCTCGGCCCCCCTGTCCGACGTGGTGGCCGAGATCCTCCAGCAGAGCGACAACATGGGCGCCGAGATGCTCCTCAAGGAGCTGAGCTACCAACCGGGCACGCCGGGGAGCACGACCGCCGGGCTGAGTGCCGAGGCCGCCCAGCTGCAGAAGGTGGCCGCGGTCACCCCGGCCGAGCTGTCGGCCGTCGACGGCTCCGGGCTCGACCGCACCGACAAGATGAGCTGCGCCGCCCTCGAGCGGGTGCTCGACCGCACGGGCGAGGCCGGAGACCTGGCCAAGGGCCTGCCCGAGGCCGGCCGCAACGGGACGCTCTGGAAGCGGTTCAACGGCACCCCGGCGGCGGGCAAGGTGCGGGCCAAGACGGGGTCGCTCAACGGTGTGGCCGGGCTGGCCGGCTACGCCACCGACCGCGAGGGCAAGGATCTGAGCTTCGCCCTGCTGGCCAACGGGCTGCCCAACGAGGCCGCCGGCTCCGCCCTGCAGGACAAGGTGGTCAGCGTGCTGGCCGCCTACCCCCGCGGCCCCAGCGCCGACGAGCTGGGCCCGAAGGTGGCTGCGCCCCCCGCGGGATGACCGGCCTAGCACTCGAGCTGCCCATGTTCCCGCTGGGCAGCGTCCTGCTGCCCTCGACCGCCATCTCGCTGCACGTCTTCGAGGACCGGTACCGGGCGCTGGCCCGCCGCTGCATGGACGGCGACCGCCGGCTGGGCGTCGTCCTGATCGAGCGGGGGAGCGAGGTGGGCGGCGGGGACGTCCGCTTCGACGTCGCCACCCGGGCCCGCATCGACGATGCCGTGGAGCTGGACGACGGCCGGTGGGTCATGGTCCTGGTCGGCGAGGACCGGATCCGGGTCCAGCGGTGGCTTCCTGATGACCCGTACCCCCGGGCCGAGGTGGTGGTGTGCGAGGAACCGCCGATCGGTCCCGAGGCGGCCGCCCGCCGCTCGGAGCTGGAGGCGGTGCTGCGGGAGGTGCGCGCCCTCCAGGTGGAGCTGGGCGACGTCGAAGCCCGGCGCGACGCCGCCCTGGCCGCCGACCCGGTGGTGGCGACCTGGCAGGCGGTGGCCCTCGGCCCGCTCGGCCCCCTCGACGCGCAGCGGATCCTGGCCACCGACGGGCCCGCCGCCCGCCTCGATCTGGTCGTGTCGCTCCTGGCCGAGGAGGCCGCCGTGCTTGCGCAGCGACTCGGCGGGGGATAGGAAGCACAGCATGGCAAGGCGGAAGGACGACGACGAGAGCCTGCCCGGCCAGGCCCAGGAGCTCTGGCAGCTCGTCGTCGGGTACGCCAAGCAGGAGACGATCGAGCCGGTCAAGGGGCTCGGTCGCTTCGTCGGCTGGGGCATGGCGGCCGCCCTGTCGGGCAGCCTGGGGGTCGTGTTCCTGCTCCTGAGCGGGCTGCGGGCCCTCCAGAGCGAGACCGGCTCGACGTTCCGGGGCTGGCGCACCGTCCTGCCGTACCTCGTGGTGCTCGTCGTCGGCGGCGCGGTGGCCGGCGGGGCGGTGAAGGCCCTCGGCCGTGGCCCGCGACGGGGGGGACGGCCGTGAGCGTGTCGCCGAGCACCAACGGGCGGATCACCAGGGGCGACATCGAGGCCAAGCTGCGCCAGATGCGGGGCGAGGTCGACAAGACGGCCGAGGCGGCCAAGGTCCCGATCATGGCCGTGGCCGGCGGGGTCGCCGCCGCCGTGGTGGTGCTGGCCTTCCTGCTCGGCAAGCGGCGGGGCCGGCGCAAGTCCACCGTGGTCGAGATCCGCCGGGTCTGATGCTGCGCTCGCTCATCCGCATCGGCTTCGCCCGGGGCATCGGCGGCTCCCGGGGCTGGCTGGCCGTGGGCATCACCGCCGGCGGGCTGCACCTGCTGCGCCGGGCGGTGAAGCGGGAGGCCGACGTGGTGTACCTGGAGGAGCTGCGGCCGGGCCAGTCCCTGGTCATCCAGCACTTCCCTCGCGTCGACTAGGCCGGTCGACGCGATGATGGGGCGGTGGACCCCACCTTCGCCCCCGGCGACAAGGCCCTGCTCATCGACGCCAAGCGGCGGCGCTACCTGTTCACCCTCCGCGACGGGGGCCAGTTCCACACCCACGCCGGGGTCACCCCGCACGAGCTGATCATCGGTCGCCCGGAGGGTTCGACCGTGCGGTCGACCTCGGGGGCGCGTTACCTGGCCGTGCGGCCCACCCTGGCCGACTTCGTCCTGTCCATGCCCCGGGGCGCCCAGGTCATCTACCCGAAGGACCTCGGCCCCCTGCTGGTCCTGGCCGACATCTTCCCCGGCGCCCGGGTCCTGGAGGCCGGGGTGGGGTCGGGGGCGCTGTCCATGACCCTGCTGCGGGCCGGGGCCGAGGTGGTGGGCTACGAGCTGCGGGAGGACTTCGCGGCCAAGGCGCAGGCCAATGTCGAATCGTTCCTGGGCGCCGGCTGCCCCTACCGGGTCGAGCTGCGCGATGTCTACGAGGGGATCGACGAGACCGGGCTCGACCGGGTCATGCTCGACCTGCCCGAGCCCTGGCGGGTGGTCAAGCACGCCGCCGCCGCCCTCCGCCCTGGCGGGATCTTCGTCGCCTACCTGCCGACCATCGGCCAGGTGGCCCAGGTGCGGGAGGCGCTCGACGCCGCCCCCTTCGTCATGCCCGAGACCATCGAGGTGCTCCAGCGATCGTGGCACGTCGAGGGCCAGTCGGTCCGCCCCGACCACCGCATGGTGGCCCACACCGGGTTCCTGACCGCCGCCCGCCGGTGCAGCGACGACGCCTTGCCCCCGGAGTCGCCGGCGGGGTGAACGTCCTCGACCTGGTCATCGTCATCCTGCTCGTCACGTCCATCGGTGGGGGGTGGCGGCTCGGGCTGCTCACCGGGGCGACGTCGTGGGTGCTCCTGGTCCAGTCCCTGGTGGTGGCCACCCTCGTCCTGCCGGCGGTGGTGACGACCGTCGGCGGCAAGGACCCGGGGATGCGGCTGATGGTCGGGATCCTGCTGTTCGTGAGCGCCGGCTTCGGGGGCCAGCAGCTCGGCTTGCTCGTCGGTCGCCGCTTCCACCGCTCCCTGCTGCCCGAGGAGGGCCCGGCCCGTCATTGGGACAAGGTGGCCGGTGCCGTGGCCGCGCCCGTCGCGGTCCTGCTCGCCCTGTGGCTGCTGGTCCTGCCGCCGCTGGTCGACGCGGCCGGGTCGCTGTCGGACCTGGCCCGGCACTCGGCGGTGGCCCGGGCCATCGACGCCGCCTTCCCCGACGCCCCCGAGACCTCCCAGGCCCTGCGCCGCCTGGCCGGCCCGGCCGGCGCCCCGTACGTCTTCGACGGCCTGCTGCCCTCCCTCGACACCGGGCCGCCGCCCACCGACGCCGGCTTCGACCCCGCGGTCGTGGCCCGGGTCTCGGCGAGCACGGTCCAGATCGAGGGTGTGGCCTGCTTCTACGAGCGCGACGGGAGCGGGTTCAGCGTGGGGCCGGACCTGGTCATGACCAATGCCCACGTGGTCGCGGGAGAGACCCGGACGACCGTCGTCCGGCCGGACGGGAAGCGGCTGCGGGCGCAAGTCGTCGTCTTTGACCCGGCCCGGGATCTGGCCCTGCTCGAGGTCCCCGGCCTGGGCCAGGCCCCGCTTCCCCTGGCTGCCGGCCGGGTGGGGACGACGGCCGCGGTGTTCGGCCACCCGGGGGGTCAGGCGCCATTGCAGATCTCGCCCGCGTCCGTCCGCCAGCAGCTCAACGCCCTGGGCGAGGATCTCTACGACGTGGGCGTGACCCGCCGCACGGTCTACGTCCTGGCCGCCGAGCTTGCGCCGGGGGACTCCGGCGGGCCCCTGGTCGACGACCAGGGCGCGGTGATCGGGGTGGCCTTCGCCATCTCCCCCGACAACCCCACCACCGCGTACGCCCTGGCCACCCCGGAGCTGCGCCGCGTGCTCGAGGCCCCCCGCGCCTCGCCGGCGACCACCGGACCCTGCATCAGCTAGGTAAGTTGGTGCTCATGGCCGACGTCGTGAAGACCGACGAGGAGTGGCGGGCCCAGCTCACCCCCGAGCAGTACAAGGTGCTGCGGGGCAAGGGCACGGAGCGGGCGGGGACCGGCAAGTACGCCTACACCAAGGACGACGGCATGTACCGCTGCGCCGGGTGCGGGGCCCCGCTGTTCAGTTCGGAGGCCAAGTTCGAGTCGGGCACTGGGTGGCCCAGCTTCACCGAGCCTGCCCTGGCCGACGCCGTCGAGCTCCACGAGGACCGCCAGTTCGGCATGCGCCGCACCGAGGTCACCTGCCGGGCCTGCGGCGGCCACCTGGGCCACGTCTTCCCCGACGGCCCCGGCCCGACCGGCGAGCGCTACTGCATCAACAGCGCCTCCCTCGACCTCGACCCCAAGCTCGACTGACCCGGCCCGCCGCCGGCCGCCGGAAGCCGCCAGAGGCGGCCCCGTACGGCTGGCGGCAGAAAGGCCTTACCGCGCGAGCGACGCCGGCTCCGCCGGCGTCGTGAGCACCGTCAACTCGCCCGAACGGAGCGAGCGAAGCGAGCGAGTGATGGGCGACTAATCCACTTCGATGAAGATGCACTCGCCGGGGCATTCCTCGGCGGACTCGATGGTGCCGTCTTCCTGGCCGGCGGGGACGACGGCCAGGCCCTCGACGCCACCGGGGTCGCTGAAGACCTTCCCGCTCTCCTTCACGTAGGCGAGGCCGTCGTCCAGCAGCGTGAACACATCCGGGGCGATCTCCTCGCACAGACCGTCGCCCGTGCACAGATCCTGGTCGATCCAGACCTTCATAGCCATGGGTCGGTGCCTCTTCCTCTTGTCTCCGATTGGGCTCATGTCCAATTTACCCGGAATTGGCCAGGAAAACCAGTTGCCGGGGTACCCTGGTTGCCGGGAGGCCCGGTGTACCGTTGGGCAAGCAGGCGACCCGAGGAGGTGAGTCCGACGTCCAGTTCCGAGTACGAACGTCGACTGTCAGCCTACGAGCAGCAGGTCGAGGGCCTGCTCGAGCAGGTGAAATCGCTGGAGGAGGAGGTCATCGGCCTCCGTCGCAAGCTCCAGGACGCCCCCAAGCGGGTCCGCACCCTCGAGGAGCGACTGCTGGAGACCAAGGGCCAGCTGGCCCAGGCCAAGTCCCAGAACGAGAAGCTGTCGTACACATTGCGCGAGGCGCGTGACCACATCGCCGAGCTGCGGCGCGAGGTCGAGAAGCTGACCCAGCCCCCCTCCGCCTACGGCACGCTCTTGACCCGCAACGAGGACGGCACGGTCGATGTGTTCTCCGGCGGGCGCAAGATGCGGGTGGCCCTGCACCCCGAGCTGGAGGACGTCGAGCTGACCCGGGGCCAGGAAGTGGTCCTGAACGAGTCGCTCAACGTCGTCCTGGCCCGTTCGGCCGACATGAACGGCGAGGTCGTCACCCTGAAGGAGCTGCTCGAGGACGGCAAGCGGGCCATCGTGCTCGGCCGGGCGGACGAGGAGCGCGTGGTGGAGCTGGCCGACTACATCCTGGGCGAGAAGCTGCGGGCCGGGGACTCGATCCTCATGGACTCCCGCACCGGGCTGCTCCTCGAGCGCCTGCCCCGTCCCGAGGTCGAAGAGCTCATCCTCGAAGAGGTTCCCGACGTCTCCTACGAGGACGTGGGCGGGCTGGACGACCAGATCGAGGCCATCACCGACGCCGTCGAGCTGCCGTTCCTGCACCGCGAGCTGTTCGTCGAGCACAAGCTGCCCGCCCCCAAGGGCATCCTGCTCTACGGCCCCCCGGGGTGCGGCAAGACGCTGATCGCCAAGGCGGTGGCCAACTCCCTGGCCAAGAAGGTCAGCGAGGTGACCGGAGACAAGGCGTCGCGGAGCTACTTCCTCAACATCAAGGGCCCCGAGCTGCTGAACAAGTACGTGGGCGAGACCGAGCGCCAGATCCGGCTCGTCTTCCAGCGGGCCCGGGAGAAGTCGGAGGAGGGCGTGCCCGTGATCGTCTTCTTCGACGAGATGGACTCGCTGTTCCGCACGCGCGGCACCGGCATCTCCTCGGACATGGAGGCCACGATCGTCCCCCAGCTCCTGGCCGAGATCGACGGGGTGGAGACGCTGAAGAACGTCATCGTCATCGGCGCCTCCAACCGGGAGGATCTGATCGACCCGGCCATCCTGCGCCCGGGCCGCCTGGACGTGAAGATCAAGATCGAGCGCCCGAACGTGACCGCGGCCACCCAGATCTTCAGCCGCTACCTGACGTCGGACCTGCCGCTCGACGAGTCCGAGGTGGCCAGCCTGGGCGGGGGCGACCGGGACAAGACCGTGGCCGTGATGATCGAGCGCACGGTCGCCGAGATGTACAAGGACGACGACGACAACCGCTTCCTCGAGGTCACCTACCAGAACGGCGACAAGGAGATCCTGTACTACAAGGACTTCTCCTCCGGGGCCATGATCGAGAACATCGTGCGCCGGGCCAAGAAGCTGGCCATCAAGCGGGCCATCGCCGGCGAGAGCCGTGGCATCCGCACCTCGGACCTCCTGGCCTCCATCAAGCAGGAGTACAAGGAGCACGAGGATCTGCCCAACACCACCAACCCGGACGACTGGGCCAAGATCTCGGGGAAGAAGGGCGAGCGGATCGTGTACGTCCGCACCCTCATGTCCCAGGGCAAGGAGGCCACCGGAGGACGGGCCATCGAGCGTGTGGGCACCGGCCAGTATCTGTAGTCGCTTTCCAGCCGGGACAGGGTAGGGTCCCGCGATGGCGATCCGGAAGGTCTGCGGCATCGAGACCGAGTACGGGATCATCCTGCGCGGCGCGGACTCCAACCCGATCACGGTTTCGTCGCTGCTGATCAACGCCTACGTCTCCCGGCTGGCGCGCGCCTCGTCCCCGAACAAGGTCGGCTGGGACTTCGAGGACGAGTCGCCCGGCCGCGACGCCCGCGGCTTCGCCCGCGAGGGGGCCATGGCCCCCGAGGTGGAAACCCACCTGGTCAACGCGGTGCTGACCAACGGCGCCCGGTTCTACGTCGACCACGCCCACCCGGAGTACTCGTCCCCGGAGTGCTCGGACGCTCGCGAGGCCCTCCTCTGGGACAAGGCGGGCGAGCGCATCCTGGCCCGGTCCATCGAGGCGGCGTCGGAGATCCTGCCCGCCGGCCAGGAGATCGTCGTCTACAAGAACAACTCGGACCGCAAGGGCAACTCCTACGGCTGCCACGAGAACTACCTGCTCGACCGGTCGCTGCCCTTCGCCCGGCTGGCCGCCGAGATCACCCCCCACTTCGTCTCCCGCCAGATCTACACGGGCGCGGGCAAGGTGGGCAGCGAGGCGTCGGGTATCGGCTGGGACCGGGTGCCGTTCCAGCTGACCCAGCGGGCCGAGTTCTTCGAGGAGGAGGTAGGCCTCGAGACCACGCTCAAGCGGCCGCTGGTGAACACACGCGACGAGCCGCACTCCGACTCCCAGCGCTACCGCCGGCTCCACGTCATCGTGGGTGACGCCAACCTGGCGGAGATCTCGACGTTCCTCAAGGTAGGGGTCACCGCCCTGGTCCTGTCGATGATCGAGGACGACGAGCTGGCCGGGCTGGATCTCTCGCTGGCGTCGCCGGTTTCGGCCCACCGGGCCGTGTCCTACGACCTCACCCTGGCCCAGCCGCTGGAGCTGGCCAACGGCCGGCGCATGACCGCCCTGGAGATGCAGTGGGAGCTGCTCGACCGGGGCCGGAAGTACGCGGAGAGCCGTGGCCTCGAGTCGGTCGGCGAAGAGGTCGGCCGCGACCTCCTCGACCGCTGGGAGGCGGTCCTCCACGCCCTGGAGACCGACTACCTGAGCCTGGCCAACCAGCTGGACTGGGTGGCCAAGTACCAGATGGTCTCCGGTTACCGAGACCGCCACGGGCTCCAGTGGGGCGATCCCAAGCTGGCGGCCCTCGACCTCCAGTACCACGACGTGCGCCCCGGCCGGTCGTTGTACGAGAAGTGCGGGTTGCAGCGTCTGCTGTCGGAGGACGACGTCACCTCGGCCATCACCAACCCGCCCACCACCACCCGGGCCTACTTCCGGGGCCGGTGCCTGCAGAAGTGGGCCGGCTCCATCGCCGCGGC
>DATJHJ010000048.1:0-6847 GCA_035494015.1 Acidimicrobiales bacterium | reverse complement strand
CTTGGAAAAGGCGCTGTAGTTGTCGTTGCCCCCGCCCCGGAAGGCCAGGAACAGGATGAGGAACCCGTCGACCACGATGAAGGCGGGCAGGATCATGCTGGCCGGGACCAGCAGGTTCTTGAGCGGCTGCTGCTTGACCTTCAGCGGCACGCCGGCGTCCTCCAGGGCCGAGGTCAGGCGGGCGAAGATGGTCTCCCGGCCGGCGGCGATGGCCACCCAGTACTTGCCCCGGTCGTAGGAGCCGACGATGCGGTTGTCGGACTCCAGGATGGTGGCGTTGGAGATGCGGCCCTGGCGCAGCAGGGTGATGTACTGGTCGAGGCGCAGCTCCTTGCCCCCGGTGCGGGGGCTCGACCACCACAGCAGGGTCCCGTAGAAGCCGATCAGGATCGGGAAGGCCAGGATGGCGAACAGCAGCCCCTTTCGTCGGGCATCCCTCTTGCGGGTGTCGTCGTCGGCCGGCGACGGGGGCGCCTTCGGGTCCTTGTTCTTAGCCATGGCGGTGCTCCTCGATTGTCAGGGGGGGTGAAGCGCTGCTGAGTCGGAGACGGTGGATCAGGGGTGGTAGCGGTCGGCACAGCCCTTGGGATCGGGCTGCTGGCCGGGTGCGGCGAAGTCACCGGCGACGACCAGCACGGTGCCGTCGCCGAGCAGGACGGCGGACGCCTCACTGCGGGGGCAGTTCATCTTTCCGGCGGACTGCCATTCCTTCTTCTCGATGTTGAAGATCTCCGCCGTGTCCAGCGACCGCCGGCTGCCCCGGGTGACGGACTCGCCGGCGGCGACCAGGACCCGTCCGTCGGGGAAGACGGCGGCGGCGGCGCCGGTACGGCTGCCGGTCAGGGCGCCGGCCGGCGTCCAGCCGCCGGTGCTGGGGTCGAACACCTCGGCGGTGGCCAAGGACGTGTCCCCGTTGGTGCCCCCGGCCCCGCCGACGACCATGACGGTCTTGTCCGGGAGCTTGAGGGCGTTGTGGTTGAAGCGGGCGTCGGTCATGTCGTTGGACTTGCGGAAGCTGTCGACCGCCGGGTCGTAGATCTCGGTGGACTTCAGGGCCGCGGTGTTCCCGGCGATCGGCGGGCCCTGGCCGCCGGCGATCAGCACCCGGCCGTCGTCCAGCAGGGTGGCGCTGTGCTCGAAGCGGGGGGTGCTCATCCCGCCGGACGTGGTCGTCCACTTGTTGGCGGCCACGTTGTAGATCTCGGCGGTGGCGTCGGGGCGGATGGTCTGGCCGCCGCCGCTGCCCGGGGCGGTGTCGGCCGCCGTGCCCCCGGTGGCCAGGACGTTCCCGTTGGCCAGCAGGGTCAAGGTGTTGCCCAGCCGGGGCACGCTCATGGGGGCGACCGTGGTCCACTTGCTGGTGGCCGGGTCGTAGATCTCGGCCGAGTTGAGCAGCTCACCCTCGTTGATGCCACCGGCCACCAGCACCCGCCCGTCGCCCAGGACGACGGCGGTGTGGCCGCGGCGGGCCTGGTTCATGGGCGCCGTGCTCTGCCACACGCCGGCCTTGGGATCGAACAGCTCGGCCGCGGCCAGCCCCTGCTGGCCCACGCCGCCACCGGCGGCCAGGGCCCGGCCGTCCTTCAGCAGGACGGTGGCCGTGGTGCCGCGGATGCTGACCAGGTCGGGGACGGGCGACCAGGTCCCGACGGCGGGCAGCGGTTGGGTGGACGTCTCGGTGCTGTCGCCGCCTCGCAGGAACACCAGGCCGATGATGGCCAGCAGGACGACCACGCCGGCGGCGCCGAGGTACATCGGCGTCCGCGACGGGCGGAGGAGGGCGAGGGTCTCCTTGGAGAGCTCGGCGCCCCGGGCGTCGTTCTCGCACTTGAGGCCCACGTCGGTGCGCACCGCGCACTTCGGGCAGATCGGGGTTCCGCATTCGACACAGGTGAGCCGGGTGGCCTCACCGTGGCGCTCGCACTTCAGTGCCTGGGTGGCCACGCGTCAGCCACCTCCCCCATCTCGCATGACGGTCACTTTACCTCTGGGGGTACCCGCCGGGGACCAGGGACAACCCCGAGGTCAACCCTGAGACGGTGCCGGCTCCGGGGTGGCGTCGCGGTCGAGGTCGAGGGCGGCCTTGGGCATCTGGATCGAGTAGCGGGTCCGCGTCCGCCGCAGCCGCAAGCCGTCCCAGTGCCCGAACTCGTTCTCGGGCAGCCACTCGTTGGCCCACAGGCCCGGGTACCGCTCCCGCAGCTTGCGGACCTGGGGCGAACCCAGCATGCGCCGGGTGCCGCTGCGGTCCCGCCACACCGTGAGCATGTACACCTGGCCGGGGCGGCTGATGCCCACCACCCCTTTCAGGTAGTCGGGGTCGCCCTCGGCCTCGGCGACGAGCCGGCGCAGGTCGAGGTAGGCGGCGACGGTGCGACCGGGCGAGGTGCTGATGTGCACCACCCCGCCCCCGGCGCCGCGCACCTCGGCCCGGCGGCGGCGGGCGTACGGCGTGGTCTCGTAGGTGACGGCGCCGTCGACGCTCATGGCCGAGCGCAACTTGGGCAGGTGCTCGAGCGCCTGCTCCAGGGCCTCGGGCTTGGGGCCGTCGGTGACCTGGTAGGCGGGCTCGGGCCGCCCCATGGTCAGGCCCTTCCATCGACCCTGCTCCTCCGGCCCGGGGCGCCAGCGCATCAGCCAGAACGAGCGGAGCCACTTGGAGAAGAACCACATGATGTCGTCGTGGGCCCCCGAGCGCATGAACTCGTGCATCTCGCCCCGGCTCTTCCAGATGCTGATGGTCCAGAACTCGGTCGGGCTGGCGATGATGCTGGCCCACCGCACGACGTTGCCGGTGCGCTTGAGCTGCCGTCGCACCCGCATGGTGGCGTAGAGCATGTGGGGGAAGAACCACGGCCCCTTGAGCCGGGAACGGGTGGTGAACGCGAACAGCTTCTCGGCCGGTTCCTGCATCTCGACCCTCACCTGAACGGCTTCTGCGGAGGTTACCCCGGACACTGGGTGAGAATTCGGAGCACGTCGGCGGTCAGGATGCCCTCGCAGCCCGTTCCGTGCGAATCGGCCAGCACCGCGGCCGGGGCGCCGGGCATGCCGAACCCGTCGAGGACGAGGTCGGCGCCGGCCAGGTCGTGGTCCGCGGTGTAGCCGTTCACCACCACGACACAGCGCATCCCGGCGGCCCGGGCCGCCGCCAACCCCTCGCCCGAGTCCTCGATCACCACCGCCTGCTCGGGCCCGGGCAGCCCCAACTGGCGGCGGGCCACGTCGAAGACCTCGGGATCGGGCTTGCGGGCGGTCACGTCGTCGCCGGTCACCACCACGTCCCAGGTGGTGGCGGGCAGGAGCCGGCGCAGGAGGCGGTCCACCCAACCCCGGCTGCCGGTGGTCCCGACCGCGAGTCGCCAATCGCCGGCGGCCCCCAGCTCGTCGAGCAGGCGGGTGACTCCCGGGCGCACCTCGACCGCGCCCTCGTCGACCATCTGCTGGAGGATCTCCGTCTTGCGGGCGTGCAGCTTGGGGCCCAGCTGGTTGCGCTCGGCCTCGGCCACCCCCTGGCCGGCCAGGTACCCGTCGATGCGGCGCTGGCCCCCCGTCACGTGCAGGAGCTCGCCGTACAGATCCTCGTCCCAGACGTACGGCAGGCCCAGCTCCTCGAAGGCCCGGTTGAACGCCACCCGGTGGCCGTGGCGCTCGCTGTCGACCAGGGTGCCGTCGACGTCGAAGATGGCGGCGCCACCGCGTTCGGGCCCGCCGCCGGGGGGCCCGGTCAAAACCCAGGGGGGAGGCCGCCGCCCAGGAGCATGTCGTCGTCGCCCCCCACGGCGTTGCGCCGCAGGTCGGCGAAGGCCTCGTCGATGTCGACCCCCCACAGGTCCCAGGTGGCGGCCCGGGCGCCGACCAGCTGCATGCCCACGGCGATGGCCAGCGGGGATTGCTCGTCGAGCTTGGTCAGGCCCTCCGCGGCCAGGATCTCCTCGACCCGGGCCCGGATGTCGGCCATGTCGTCCCGGATGTCGAACAGGACGAGCACGCTGCGCGGGCTCATCCACAAGGCCAGGGGCATGTCCCCGTCGACCCGGAGCACCTTGTCTTCGACGTGGAGGCGATCGGAGTGGGGCGCCGGGCCCTGGTGACGAAGAAAGGCCCGCACGACCTCCTCGTCGGAGTCGCGCGGGCCTCTCGGTTCGTACAGGGGGGGCAGGGGCCAGTCGGACAACGCGGCCTCCGCCTATCGGGAAGGAACTAGGCCAGGGTTTCGGCGGCGGCGGCGGCCCGGGTCAGGTCGTTGTTGACGTCGACCAGGTTGCCGTTGATGCGGTCGACCGCCGGGCCGATGACGCCACACTGCACCTCGACGGCCCGGACACCCCAGGACACCCGGGCCAGGTTGGCCGAGATGCGGTTGAGCTGCTTGGCCACGATGTTCAGGTAAATGGCCAGCACGCCGACGAGCAGGCCGATCTCGAACACGGTGAGGAAGATGCGAAGACCCATTACCTACCCCTCTCAGCGGCCGCGGCGGCCTCGAACAGCTCGGCGTGCTTGCGGACCTCGTCGCGCAGGTCGGCGGTCAGCGACCCGGCCTGGTTGAGCATCCACGTGGTGGCCGTGTTCTGGGCCACCCGGGTGGCCGTGTCCCAGACCTCGCGGACGTTCTTGTCAATGTCGTCGACGAAGGTGACGAGCAGGGCCAGCAGGAGGATGACGGCGGAGATGACCACGGCACCGAGGCCGAGGGTCACCCACCAGAACGTGATGTGCTCTCGAGCGACATCGGCAAGCACTACTCGCCACCTCCCAGAGCGGCACGTGCCTCTTGGGCACTCCTGATGATGGAACGAACGCCGCCGTTGACCTTGTCGACGTCCCAGAGCGGGAGCGTATTGATCCGGGCCTGGTCGAGGTCACCGGTGATGATGTCCGCCTGCACGCCGATCCGGCGGGCCAGACCGAGGATCATGGCCACCAGGATGACGACGACGGTGATAAGGACAGCGGCAATGATGTAACCGACGTACCAGCCGGTCAGATCGACCGCAGCTACGAGCATGCAGACCCCTTCCGTTGAATGCTGCGTCACAATAGACTCTCAGCACATAGGCGGTCAACGGGTCCCCCGGCCGCTCTTTCAGAATTTCCCCGCCTGGTCCACACTGGGCATGAGCTTCCCCCGGAGGCGTTCCCGAACCGTGCCCGCCCGACCCCACCAGGTGCCCTGATGCCCTCCAGCGTCGACGAACAACCCCCCAGCCGGCCCCCCCGCCCGCGGCCACAACCGCCGAGCGGCCGCCGGCGGCCCCCGGCCCGCAGCCGCTCGGCCGCGCCCAGCCGGCGGGCGGCCCCGCCGCCGCCTCCCCCGGGGGACGGCGACGACGAGGCCCAGGGCGGCGGTCACCGGCGCCGGCCCGGGAAGCGGCGGTCGCAGCGCAACGTGGTCGTGCTCATGACCGTGCTCACCGTGCTGGTCGCCGCCCTGGCCGTCTTCGCCATCGGCGGATCCGGCTCCTCCGGCGGCGGGCCGGTCACGGTCACCACCACCGCCGGGCTGGGGCCGGTCACCACCTACCACGACACCCTCACCGGTTTCACGGTCGACTACCCCCGGGCGTGGCAGAAGGTGGCCGTGCCGGTGGCCGACTACCGGCTGGCGGTGGACGGCGGCAGCAACGTGGCCTTCACCATCCGGGTCGTCCCCATCCAGACCCCGGCTGACGCCACCAACCTGGCGAACTTCAAGGCCGTCACCGACGGGCTCGTCGGATCGAACGGCACGGTGCAGATCCTCAAGCAGCAGGCCGTCTCGCTCAACGGGATGATCGGCTACTACTACTTCTACACGTTCACCGACGGCGGGGTGCAGGCCGTCCACGCCCACTACTTCCTGTTCGCCGGCAACACCATGAACATCCTCGTGTTCCAGTCGCTCCCGGACGACTTCGCCCGCCTGGCCCCCACGTTCGACGCGGTGGCGGAGAGCTTCAAGCCCGACCCCGTCCTCAGCACCAGCACGACGGCTGTCCCGGCCAGCACCACCACCACCGTCGGCTGACCGGCCCGCGGCGGCCTCGCCCCCCGCCAACGGCCGGGGCTCGACACCGCCCGCGCCGCCGCCCCCCGCCCGGCCGTGGCTGCCCTCTGCTCCGCGGCAGCCGCGGCTCGGGGTCGGGATCCAAGCCCGCGGCCGCCGCCTTCGCCACCGTCCGGGACAACCGGGGCGCCGGCGGCAAGGCCTTCGCCGCCGGGGTCCAGGCTGCCGTGCTCACGGGAGCGACGTTGGTGGCCGGGCTGATCACCGCCCGCCACGCCCCGGCCGGGCGCCGCGGCCAAGGTGGCCCAGGCCGGCGCCGCCCCACCAGGTAGTCCTCAGCCGGCGGACGCCACTGCCCTCACGACGCGGGAAGGCCCGCCGGCTCGGAAGAGCCGGCGGGCCCGCTGCCCGTACTGACTGTCTTGTGCGCCTTACGGAGCGGTGGCGGTCACTGGCGCAGAGCAGCTGTTGCCGCCACCCACCAGCCCGAGGGCCACGCCGTTGCAGATGGCCACGGCGTGGCGGTCGGCGAAGACCAGGGTGCCGAGGATGTTGGCCCGGCTCAGGTCGGACTGGATGCCGTTGACCACGGGCGTGGCCGCCGCCGCCCGCTTGTTGATGGCGGCAACGCCGCCGGTCGTGGCCGACATGGAGTCGTCACCGTGGATGTTCCTCACCACCGGCAGCAGGGCGCTGGCCGTGGTGTTGATGCTGTGCACGGTGCCGTTGATCTCGGTGGCGTTGGCCAGGATGCCGCTGACCGTGCCGTCGATGCTCTTGGCCGTGTCGATGATGGTCTGCGCCTGCCCGCTGAGCGGCTGGGCGGCGGCCAGGATGTCCTCGGCCATGCGCCCGGTC
>DATJHJ010000047.1:0-17430 GCA_035494015.1 Acidimicrobiales bacterium | reverse complement strand
GACCGGGCGCATGGCCGAGGACATCCTGGCCGCCGCCCAGCCGCTCAGCGGGCAGGCGCAGACCATCATCGACACGGCCAAGAGCATCGACGGCACGGTCAGCGGCATCCTGGCCAACGCCACCGAGATCAACGGCACCGTCCACAGCATCAACACCACGGCCAGCGCCCTGCTGCCGGTGGTGAGGAACATCAACGGCGACGGCACGTTCAGCGCCACCGCGGGCGGGGTGGCGGCCATCGACATGCGGGCCCAGTCCGCCCTCCCCATCGTCGGAGGCATCCAGTCCGACCTGAGCCGGGCCAACATCCTCGGCACGCTGGTCTTCGCCGACCGGCACGCCGTGGCCATCTGCAACGGGACCGCGGTGAGCCTCGGCAACGGCGGACCGGCATGCTCGCCGGCCGTCACGGCCACCGCTCCGTAACGGGGCGCCCCCAAAGCGGTTTTGGCTGCAGTTACCCGTCGCATAGGCGGGTAACTGCAGCCAGAACACGAGGGGGCGCGCATACTGGCGGGCATGGAGACCTCGGCCGCGGCCCGGTGGCGCCGGCTGGTGCAGGCCCGGCTGGCCGAGATGGAGCGCCTGCAGGCGGGCCGGGGGGCGATCGGCGCCGCCTTTTGGGACTCGCGGGCCAAGCGGTACGCGTCCCGGATGCCGGTGGCGAACGCCAGCACCGACCCGCTCTACCGGCGGCTGCGCCGGGCGACGGGGCGGCGCAGCACCGTCCTCGACGTGGGGGCCGGCCCCGGCCGGTTCACCCTGGCCCTCGCCCCCCACGTGGCTGCGGTGACGGCGGTCGACCCGAGTGGGGCCATGCTCGACATCTGCCGCCGGGAGGCCCGCCGGCGACAGCTGGGCAACGTCACCACCGTCCACGCCCGCTGGCAGGACGCCGAGGTCACGCCTGCCACTGTCGCCTTCTCGTCGTACGTGCTGCCGCTCGTGGCCGACGCCGCCGGGTTCCTGGTCAAGCTGAGCGCGGCGGCGACCGAGCGGGCCTTCCTCTACCTCGGCGCCTACTCCATGGACGCGGTCATGGATCCGCTGTGGCGGCACTTCCACGGGCGACCTCGGAAGCCGGGCGCGACCTACCTGGACGCCATCGACGTGCTGCGGGAGCTGGGCGCCAAGCCCGCGGTCGAGGTGGTCGAGGTGACCAGCCGGGCGCGGTTCGCCACGGTCGCCGCCGCGGCCAAGGACTACCGCGACCAGCTCTGCCTCCCCGACACGCCCGAGGTCCGCAAGGAGCTGCGGGGGCTGCTGGCCAACTGGCTGGTTCCCCGCCAGGGCGGGTTCGGGTTCCCGTTGCGGACCACGCCGGCCGCCATCATCAGCTGGGCGCCGGGGTAGGTTTCCCGAGTGCCGGATCAACTCAGGGTCGAGATCGTTGCCGAACCGGCGTACGAGGAGGAGATGGCCCGGGCCTCCGCTGCGCTCCTGCTCCACGAGCTGGTCCAGGTGGACTTTGCCGGGCGCGATCTGTGGATGGTCGCCCACGACGTGGTCGACAAGGGCCCCGAGGCCGGGCAGCGGTTCACCGCCACCATCCAGGACATGGACACCGGGCGGGTCCTGCGGGCGGACGGTCGCTTCGACGATCTCGACTACTCCTCGCTGACCACGGTGGCCTGGCAGCGCCCACCCTCCGACGACGAGTTCACGTGGGCGGTCGACGCCCTCAAGCAGGACACCGACCTGGGCCCGGCCATCGAGGCGGGCCAGCTGGAGCCGTACCGGCCCATGCCGCCGCTCGCCAACCTGCGCGATCCCGACGGCAACGTCGAGCGGGTGGTGGCCGTCGGTCTGCGGTCGACGGCGGGCGAGCACCAGATCGTGGGCGTGCGCACCCTGGACGGCGAGATCCTGCGCCGCCCCGAGGGCGTGCCCGCGCCGTCGAGCGACGACAGCGGCGCCCCGCGCGTGGCTGCGCCCGCCGCCGCGCCGGGCGCCCGCCAGGCCCGGGTGCGGGTACGGCGGGGCGATGTGCCGGTGTGGGACCTGGTGCTGGTCAGGCCGTCGGCGTCGTCCGGGACCAACGGGTCGGGCGTGGAGCTGCGGGCCGTCGACTTCCAGGGGGCACGGGTCCTGCACCGGGCGCACCTGCCGATCGTCAACGTGGCCTTCGGCGACGAGGGCGTGGCCGCCGGCTGCGAGCGGGCGTACCGCCACTGGGCCGACCAGGAGGCGGCCTTCGACGCCGACGGCGACGAGCCGGTGGCCGGGTTCCGGTGGTGCGCGACGAGGCCGGGCACGGTCCTCGACACGGGAGTGGACGGGGGCGGGTTCCGGGGCGTCGCCCTGTGGCTGGACGGCGAGGATCTGGTGGTGGTCAGCCAGCTCGAGGCCGGGCCGTACCGCTACGTGAACGAGTGGCGGCTGGGCTCGGACGGCACCATCCGCCCCCGGCTCGGCTTCTCGGCCGCCACCAACCACTGCACCGGCAAGCCCCACGTCCACCACGCCTACTGGCGGCTCGACTTCGACATCCTGGCCCCGGGCTCGAACGTGCTGCGGGAGTACAACGATCCGCCCATCCGGGGCGAGACCAAGTGGCACCTGATGCGCTTCGAGGTGAAACGACTTCGGCGCCAGACCGACGAACGGTTCTGGCGCATCCGCCACGACCGGGACGGCCGGGACTACTCGATCCGGCCGGGGCCGGCTGACGGGACGGCGGACGACTTCGGGGCCGGCGACGTCTGGATCCTGCGCTTCGACCCCTTCGAGCTCGACGACGGCCAGGGCTTCACCACCGACCCGGCGCTGGCCCGGGCCGGTCTCGACCGTTTCGTGTCGGGCGAGTCCCTGCAGAGCGAGGACATGGTGGTCTGGTACGGCGTGCACGTGGCCCACCCGGGGGAGCCCGACGGGGAGGCCATGGTCGGGCCGGACCTGGTCCCCGGTCACTGGAACCCGGTGGCGCTCCCCGAGACCGAGCTGCTGGTCGAGCCCGGCGCCGGCACGTAGCCGAAGGCCATCGCCCCCAGGACGGGGGTCCGCGACCGGTCCGCGGTGCGCAGGTCGACCCGGTACTGCAGGAACCTGGAGGCGCCGCCCACCCGCCCCCCGGGCGGCACCGGCCGCCAGGGGCTCCACCGCCGGTCGGGCTCCCCGCGGTCGCCGATGCGGACGGCGACGTCGATGGCGGTGCCCTCGGGCACGTCGGCCTGCCAGCGGGCGGTCGCCCACTCGACGGGCCCGCCGGCGTCCAGGACCCGCGAGGTGAACCGCCCGGCTGCGGCGTAGGGCGAGATCCGCATCCACTCGATCGACAGGGGCGGCCCGCCGAGGCGCTGGTTGGCGGCCAAGCCCCGCATGTGCCCCGGCACCGGGACCATGAAGTGGGCCTGGCGGAGCCCGTCGACGGAGAAGACGATGTCGAGCACGTTCCAGTCGATCCGGAAGACGTGCCGGCTGCCCAGCCAGTCGCCGCTGCACTTGCGGTCCTCCACGTTGAGCAGGTGGGTGCGGGCGTACAGCCGGCGGCCCCACTTGGTGCTGAACATGACCCAGGGGACGTCGACGAAGTTGGTCCCGAAACCGGCGTGCTGGTCCGGCCGGGGGGCGAAGACGGCCGCGAACTCGACGGAGCGGGGGCTGAGCAGGAGGGGCTCGCAGCCGACCCGGGCACCGTCGAGGACGAGCATCCCCCCGTCCAGGGTGCCGCTGCCGCCCTCCAGCCAGGGGGTGACCACCCAGCCGGCGGGCAGGGCCGGCCCGGTGAACTCGCCGGCGACCTTGGGGGTGAGGAGAACCTGGCCCCCGCCGGCGGCGGTACGGGCGACGTAGGCGCCGGCATCAACGGAGCCGGCGGCGAAGTCGTCGGCGGAGCTGTCGCACACCTCGGGCCCGGGCACCGGTAGGCATGGTGGCATAGCCGGGCGAGGGGTCCCGGTCGCTGTAGGACGAGAACACCCACTGCGGCGGGCCGTGGGACGGCGCGACAATCCGAGCAAGCAGGCCGTCGCCGTAGCTGCTCTCCAGAAAGGTCGCCAGGTGGGACGTTATTTCGGACGCGAGCCTCGTTACACGCGCCACGAGTTGGAGCTCCAGGCCCAGCAGGCCCTGGAAGCGAGGATCAACCTCGGCCGACCTCCGGCGGAGGACTTCGCCCCGATCGAGGCCCGGCTGGCCCAGATGGACCGGGAGATGGCCGCTCGTGCCGCGGCCGAAGCCGTCCCGCCGCCCCCGCCGCTGCGTGACGGCGAGCGCCCGCTGTCGGTGACCACCGTCCGGCTCCCTGCCGGCGCCAAGGCCACCGCGCCGCCTCCGAAGGCGGCCGCCGCCCGGGCCCCCGGCAAGCCGCGCCCGTCCCGCCAGCCCGTCTCAGCCGAGGACCGGTAGCCGGTCCCTAGAGGCGGGGGGCCAGCTCCCGCCGGAAGAAGTCGAAGAAGCCTTCCTGGTCGGGACCGATCTGGTGGAGGTAGACGTGGGTGAAGCCGGCGTCGACGAACGCCTTGACCTGCTCCACGTACTGCTCCGGGTCGGGCCCCATGGGGACCTTCTCGGCCAGGTCGTCGGGCGTGACCAGGGCGGCGGCCTGCTCGAAGTGGCGGGGGAGGGGCAGCTCCTGTGACAGCTCGCCGCCGATCCCTGCGTTGGGCCACCACTCGGACACCGTCTTTCTCGCCTCGTCCTGGTCGGCGGCCCAGCACATTTTGACCTGCCCGTAGCGGGGGCCCGTCCCGCCCGCTTGCTCGTACGTGGAGACCAGCTCGGCGTCGGGGGCCACGGACCACATCCCGTCGGCGACCTGCCCGGCCAGCTCGGCCGCCGAGGGCCCGGCCGCGGCCATAACGATGGCCGGCAGCTCCTGGGGAAGGGTGTAGATGCGGGCGTTCTCCACGGTGAAGAACTGGCCGTCGAAGCTCTGGTAGCCGCCCTCCCAGAGCTGGCGGATCACGGCGACGGCCTCGGCCAGCATGTCCTGGCGGACGGGGGGCGGCGGCCAATGGTCGCCCAGGATGTGCTCGTTGAGGTTCTCGCCGCTTCCCACGCCCAGGAAGAAACGGCCCGGCATCATGGCCGAGGCGGTGGCCGCAGCCTGGGCGATGATCGCCGGGTGGATGCGGAACGTCGGGCAGGTCACGCCGGTGCCGAGGTTCAGGCTGCTGGTGGTGGTGGCGATGCCGCCGATCACCGACCAGACGAACGGGCTTTGGCCCTGGGCGTCGACCCACGGGTGGTAGTGGTCCGAGATGGCGGCGAAGCTGAACCCGCTGTCCTCGGCCCGCTGGGCGAAGCGGACGAGGTCCTTGGGCGGGTGCTCCTCCGAGGAAAGGGCGTAACCGATCTCGGCCATCAGGGCATCTCCTGGTCGTCGACGTACCCGGGGTCGGGGTCGTAGTTCATGCCGAGGGGCTCGTCGACGACCCGCACGGCGGCCTCCTCGGCGCTCAGGCTGTCCTCGAAGCCGGCGTCGATCTCGCCCACCACGTCGCCCTCGTCGTCGGAGATGCCGCCCTCGGCCCCCGGTTCGATGACCTGGCGCTCCGGATAGGCGTCGGTCGCGTCCTCGTCCAGCCCCACCTCGGGCTCCTCGCGGGCGAGCCGGATGTCCAGGGGCTCGGGCCCGAGCTGCTCGGCGGCCGTCGTACCCCAGCCCATGGCCGCCTGGGGGCGGTCGAGGGGCGGGAGCTCACCCTCGAGGGGGTCGCCGGTGAGGAGCTGGGACGGCGGGAGCTCGTCGGTGGCGGGGATACCGTCCTCGATCAGCTCGGGGGCGGGGCGGGGCAGGTTTTCACGGTCGACCATGGGCCGGGCCTACCCCGGCAACGGCCGGGCCACGCCCTCCTCAAGGCATGGAATGCCGGTGCCGATGGGCTTGTTGAAGAAAAGCCATGCCTGAGACCCTGACCACCTACGACCCCAACGAATGGCGGCAGGACGCGGCCTGCCGCGATATGGACACCGCCATCTTCTTCCCCGAGACCGAGGAGGCCGCCGCCGCGGCCAAGGCGGTGTGTGCCACGTGCCCCGTCCGGGAGGCGTGCCTGCAGTTCGCTCTCGTCACCCGCCAGGACGACGGCGTGTGGGGCGGCCTCGACGAGAACGAGCGCCGTCGCCTTCGCCGCCGCCGGCAGGAAGCCGCCCGCAAGGCCGCGGCCTAGCCATAATCTCGGCCCGGTGATCCGGGCCACGTTCGAGCTCGAGCCGGCGGATGTCGCCGGCGTGCTCGAGTCCCTCGGGGGTGCGGCCGCCGAGGGAGACGACGGGCGGGTGACGGTGGACCTGCCCGTCGAGGACTGGAACGACGACGTGACCCTGTTGCTCGCCGCGGTCGTCGCCGGCGAGGTGATGGAGCTGGGCCGGCTGGCCCGCTGCCGCCTGGTCGAGCTGGTGTTCCCCGACGGCCTGCTGCCCGGTCCGGCGTTCGGCGCGCCGGTCGAGGACGTGGTCGGCGTGATCGTCAAGCCCGCCCTGGGCCTGTCACCGGCGCAGGTGGGCGACGTGGCCCGGGCCGCGGTGGCGGGCGGGGCCCGGTTCCTGAAGGACGACGAGATCGCCGGCGACCGGGCGTCCTGCCCGCTGGCCGAGCGGGTGGGCGCCGTGGCCAAGGCGCTGGAGCCGGGGGTCGTCTACTGCCCGAACGTCACCGGCCCGCCGCTGACCCTGCTCGACCGGGCGAGGGCCGCGGTCGACCTGGGGGCGACCGGGCTGCTGGTCGACCCGTTCGCCCAGGGTCTCGGGTCCCTGCTCGCCCTACGGGAGGCGGCCCTCGGCGTGCCGATCTTCGCCCATCGGGCCGGGTCGGGGCCGTGGGCCCGGAACCGGGACTTCGGCCCCACCGGCGGGGTGCTGGCCCGCCTGCTGCGGCTGTGCGGGGCCGACTACGTCATCGCCGGGGGCTTCGGCGGGACCCTGTTCGAGGCCGAGGACGAGGTCCGGGCCAACCTGGAGGCGATCCGGGGCCCGTGCGGCCCCGCCCGGCCGGCGGTCGCCGCCCTGGGCGGCGGGCTGGGGCCGGGCGACGTGCGGGGCCAGGTCGACGCCGCCGGTCCCGGCGGGCTGCTCGTCCTGCTCGGGTCGGCGGCCTACCGGTGGCCGGGCGGGCTGGCGGCGGCCGTGGCCGCGGCGGTGGGGTCGCTGTGAGCGGGGACGATCCCATCCCGCCGACCATCGAGTGGCGGGACGGTTGCGTGCGCATGATCGACCAGCGGCTCCTCCCCGGCCGGCTGGCCTTCGTCGAGGCCCGCACCGTGGACGAGCTGTGCGACGCCATCCGCACCCTGGCCGTGCGGGGGGCGCCGGCGTTGGGGGTGGCCGGCGCCATGGGCGTGGCCCTGGCCCATGTCACCGGCGCCGACCCGGCCGAGGCTGCCGCCCGCATCCTGGCCACCCGGCCCACGGCGGTGAACCTGGCGTGGGGCGTCGCCCGGGGGCGGGCGGCCGCCGACCCGGTAGCCGAGGCCCGGCGGCTGGCCGCCGACGACGTGGCCCGCAACCGCCGCCTGGGCGCCCACGGGGCCGCCCTGGTGCCCCAGGGCGGGCGGGTGCTGACCCACTGCAACGCCGGCGCCCTGGCCTGCGCCGGCTACGGCACCGCCCTCGGGGTCATCAGGGGGGCGGCGGAGGCCGGTCGCCGGCCCACCGTCTGGGTCGACGAGACCCGCCCGGTGCTGCAGGGCGCCCGCCTGACCGCGTGGGAGCTGGACCGCCTCGGCATCCCCGCCACCCTGGTGGCTGACGTGATGGCCGGGTCGCTGATGGCCGCCGGCGACGTCGACTGCGTGGTCGTCGGCGCCGACCGCATCGCCGCCAACGGGGACGTGGCCAACAAGATCGGCACCTACACGCTGGCCGTGCTGGCCCGCCACCACGGCATCCCCTTCTACGTGGCCGCCCCGATGTCGACCGTCGACCCGTCCTGCCCCACGGGCGCCGACATCCCGATCGAGCGGCGGGCGGCCGAGGAGGTGTCCTCGTTCGACGGGCACCCGATCGCCCCCGTTGGCATGGCGGTGGAGAACCGGGCCTTCGACGTCACCCCCGCCGACCTGGTCACCGCCATCGTCACCGAGGACGGCGTCCTGCGCCCCCCCTTCTCGTTTTGGCTGCACTAACCCACCGCAGGCGCGGGTAACTGCAGCCAGAACGGGTGGGTTTAGGCGACCGGGGTGACCTCGTAGGCGCAGGAGTGGGCCCCGGCGATCATGTGGCTCACCCGCTCGATGCGGGCGTCGGGCAGGGCCTGGCGCAGGAAGGCGATCTCGCTGGAGCAGGCCTGGCCGTAGCGCTCGGCCACGTCGAGGACGGCGCAGTTGTGCTCGACGATCCGGTAGGTGCCGTCGGGCATGGCCTCGAACGAGGCCAGGTAGCCGTCCTCGTCCAGGATCCGGGCCACCTCGGCCACCCGGGCGGCGAAATCGGGGCCGATGCGGGCCAGCCGGACCTGGGCCCCCTCGAGCCGGCGCTGGCGGCGGCGGTCGAAGATGCCGTCGACCAGGGAGGGGTCGGCGTCGCCCACGTAGCTCAGCAGCTCGTTGGTCAGCCCGCCGTAGGTCTTCGGGAACAGGGGCTCGGCGGCCCGGGTCAGCCGGTAGACGTGGGTGGGCCGGCCCCGGCCCCGGGCCTGGGGGTGCCAGGCCACCAGACCGTCGGCGGCCAGGGCGTCCAGCTGCTGGCGGACGGCGGAGACCGTGACCCCCAGTTCGGCGGCCAGGTCGTCGGCCGTGGCCTCGCCGGCGTGCTTGAGGGCGGTGACCAGCTCGGTGGCCCGGGTCGACAGGGTGAGGCTCACGGCAGCAGAAGATGGAGGTCGCCGAACTCGTGCCAGAGGTAGCGACCGGCCAGGGCGGCCCGGTAGGCGTCGTCGAGCATCTGCCGGCCCGCCACCGCCTCCAGCATGAGCAGGTGGGAGGCGGCGGGCTCGTGCCAGCCGGTCAGCAACCCGTCGATCACCCGCACCCCCCGCTCGGCGGTGATGACCAGCTCGGTCCAGCCCTCGCCGGGATGGGCCACCCCTTGGGCGTCGCCCACCGTCTCCAGGGCCCGCACCACCGTGGTGCCGACGGCGACCACCCGGCCGCCGTTGGCCCGGGTGGCGTTGACCCGCTGGGCGGTGGCCGCCGGGACCCGGAAGGGCTCGGGGGTGGGCATCTCGCCCGTCTCCAATGACCCGACCCCGGCGTGCAGCACGATCGGGCTGATCCCCACGCCCCGGGCCACCAAAGAGGTGATCAGCTCGGGGGTGAAGGCTCGGCCGGCGCTGGGCATCTCGGCGCTGCCGGGCTCGTCGGCATAGACCGTCTGGTACGCCGACAGCGGCCAGTCGTGGTCGACGTGGCCGTAGCGGATGGGCCGGCCGTGCTCGGCCAGGTAGGCGGGCAGGGCGACGGGCAGGTGCAGCGAGGCCACCCACAGGCGGGCGGAGCGGGGGAAGCGGGCCAGCAGCTCGACCCGGCCGCCGCCCACCAGGCAGAGGGTCTCGCCGGTCACGTCCTCTCGGAACGGCAGCGTGCCGGGCGTGGCCGGGCGGCGGAGCTCGACCACCCACAGGCCGGCCGGCAGGGGGGTCGACAGGTGGAGCTCGACCACGGAGCCGTCCGGCCGCACCGCGTCGAGGGAGGCGGGCAGGGTGGCGGAGGTGTTGATGACCAGCAGGTCGCCGGGGTCGAGGATCCTCGGCAGGTCGCGGAACCGGGCGTGGGCCGGCTCGATGTCGGGCCGGGAGACCAGCATGCGGACGTCGTCGCGGGCCAGGCCGCGGGCCTCGGGGGGCTCGTGGGCCTCCAGGTCGTGGGGGAGGTCGAAGACGATCGGCGGGCGGGTGGTGAGGGTGGCGGTCATTTCGCCGCCACCTCCCGTGCCGAGTAGCGGCCGCTGGGCAGGTCGTCGTCGATGAGGCGGAGCAGGCCGGGCACGCTCTCCTCCGGCGGAGGCCGGTCCGAGATGTCCTCGCCGGGGAAGGCCTCCTGGTGCATCTGGGTGTTCATGTCGCCCGGGTCGACCCACCACACCCGCAGCTGCGGCTGCTCGGCGGCCAGCACCTTGGACAGCTGCTCCAGGGCGGCCTTGGACGACCCGTAGCCGCCCCAGCCCTCGTAGCCCTCGACCCCCGCGTCCGACGTCACGTTGAGGATGCGACCCTGGGGCGACTGGGCCAGCAGCGGCAGGGCCAGCTGGATCAGGGCCAGGGGGGCGGTGACGTTGACCTCGTACACCTGGCGGAAGACGTCGATGGGGTAGTCGGCCAGTGGGGGCTGGGGGCTGGGGCCGAGGGCACTGGCGTTGTTGACCAGCATGTCGGGCCCGCCGAGGGACCGGGCGGCCTCGACCAGCGCCTCCCGGTGGGCGGCGTCGGCGACGTCGCCCGCCACGGCCACCACCTTGGTGGTGGGGGCCAGTTCGGTGGCCACCTCCTGCAGGGCGTCGCCCCCGCGGGCGTCGAGGACGAGGTTCCAGCCCCGTTCGGCCAGGGCGCGGGCCAGGGCCCGGCCCAGGCCCCGGGATGCTCCAGTGATGATGGCGGTCGGCATGGCCGGTTAAGCCAAGGGAAAACTGTGTTTATTCCCGGCGGTACACTATTTCCGGTTTCTGTAGCTGGCAGATCTCCGGGGGGAGGCCGCAATGCGGCACGTTCGTTGGTTGGTACGCACCTGTTCGGCGGCCGGCGCGGCGGCGGTGCTGCTGGTCCTCGTGGCCGCCACGCCCTCGTGGGCGCCGCACGTCGCCCAGCTCCAGGTGACCCCGAGCCAGGCCCGGCCGGGCCAGGAGGTCACCGTGTACGGGCCGCGTGGCTACGGCCCGACCAACCCGGTCGAGGTCCGCTGGGGCTCGCCCACCGGGCCCGTCCTCGGCACCTTCCAACCCAACACCGAGTCGTACGCCCAGTGGGGCCCGGGCCAGGTGACCATCCCGGCCGACGCCAAGGCCGGCACGGTCGAGCTGTTCGCCACCCAGAACCTGACCCCGGGCGAGACCTACATCCGGGGGATCCCGTCGCAGGCCAGCATCCAGATCGTGACCGAGGGCGGGGCGGCGCCCGTCGTGTCCGGCCCGTCGAAGCCGGCGCCCTCCGCCGCCGACCAGCCCGCGGTGGGCCTGGCCGAGGAAGAGGCCAGCAGCTCCGGCCACCTGGTCCTGATCGCCCTCGGGGTGGCCGGTGCCGCCCTGTTCCTGGGCGGCGGGGCCGCCATCCTCGTGGCCCGGCGGCCCCGGCCGGCCGAGGCGCCGGCCGGCGCCCGGCCGGTGGGATCGGGCCGGTGACGGCCGGACGCCGCCTCCGCCTCCACCGCTGGCTGCCCGCGCTCGTCGTCGCCGCCCTGGCCGGGCAGACCGCGGCCTTCGCCGCCTCCGCCCCCCGGCTGACCAGCGCGGCCCGGGTCAGCGCCGACGACCTGGCCCCCAGCCGCACGTACCTGGCCCCGTTCCTGGCCGTCGACCCCGAGAACCCGCGGACCATCGTGGCCTCTGCCGTCGACGCCCGGTCCCGGACCTGCTCGACCTTCCGCTCGGTCGACGGCGGGACCAGCTGGAAGAAGCTCGACGCCACCCCGTCGCCCCCCAGCTTCCCGTACTGCTTCTACATCGCCTGGATGGCGGCCGAGACCCCGCTGGCGTGGGGCCGGGACCACACCCTGTACTACGCCCTGGCCGGCTGGGGCGACGAGGACGGCGGCCAGCGCTTCAACAAGACCGTCCTGCTGGGCCGCTCGACCGACCTGGGCGACACCTGGACCACGTCGACGGTGCGCAACGCCCGCGTCCTGCAGAACGCCGACGTGGAGAACAACCTCGTCACCTCCATCGCCGTGGACACCCACAGCGGCCCGTCCGACATCGTCTACGTCGGGTGGGGGACCCGCTACCCGAACAAGACCGGCGCCATCGCCGCCGTCCAGGTGGCGTCGTCGACCGACGGGGGCAAGACGTTCTCCGATCCCGTCGACGTGGGCACGTTCTACAAGAAGACGGTGAAGGACGCCGCCGGCAAGGAGTACCCCGTCGCCAACTTCTTCGGCGACCCGCAGATCGCGGTGGGCAACGACGGCACGGTGTACGCGCTGTACCCCGGGGGCACGCCCGGTGGGTTCGCCACCGCCGCCCCCACGCCCTTGCTGCTCGGCCGCTCCACGGACAAGGGCAAGACCTGGGACGTCACCGAGGCCACCCCGCCGGGCAATTACCCCGAGGGCGTCCAGATGCTGAAGTGGAGCCCGGAGGGCGGGTCGCAGGGCACCCTCCACGTGGTCTACGAGGACAAGCCCGACCAGCCCGCAGGCCGGGCCGACCGGGACATCTACTACGTGCGCTCGACCGACGGCGGGCGGACGTGGACCAAGCCCCGCAAGCTGAACGACGACCAGGATCCGGACGCCCTCCACCTCCAGGTCACGCCCAACCTCGACGTCGCCCCCGACGGCCGGGTCACCGCGGCGTGGTGGGACTTCCGGGACGACACGGGTGCCTTCACCAACGACGTCTACGCCACCTGGTCCATCGACAACGGGACGACCTGGTCGGCCAACACCAAGGTCACCGACCAGCCCATCAACCGCCGCCTCGGCGTGTGGAGCAACGGCTCGGACATGCGGGGCCCGCCGGCCATCGCCTCCGTCGACGAGTACACCATCTTCGGCTGGGACGACACCCGCCTGGGCACCGAGCTGGCCCCGAGCCAGGACATCATGGTCCGGTCCGTCCAGTTCAAGGCCCTGGGGGCGGGCGACAACACCGCCCGCACGGTCGCCGCCGCCCTGGCCGGGCTGTGCGTGGCCGGCCTCCTGCTGCTCGCCGTCGCCCTGGCCGCCCGCCGCCGCCCGCCGCCGGCCGTCCCCGCCACCGCCGAGAAGGAGCCCGCCGGCGTGAGCTGACGGCTAGACAGCCGGGGTGTCCGTCGCCCACGCCCTGATCGTGCTCGCCGTCGGGCTGGCGGCGGGGACCATCAACACCATCGTGGGGTCCGGGTCGCCCATCACCTTCCCCACCCTGCTGGCCCTGGGCTACCCGCCGGTGGTGGCCAACGTGTCCAACACGGTCGGGCTCGTTCCCGGGTCGATCAGCGGGGCGGTGGGGTACCGGCGTGAGCTGGAGGGCCAGCGGGGGCGCATCACCGTGCTGGGCATGGCGTCGACGGCCGGCGGGCTGACTGGGGGGATCCTCCTGCTGGTCCTGCCGGCCAAGGTGTTCCGCGACATCGTTCCCGTGCTCATCCTGGTCGCCTGCGTGCTGGTCGCCCTCCAACCCCGGCTGGCCCGCCGGGTGGCCCGGCGGGAGGGAGCGGACCGGCCCAACGGCGGCCCCCTGCTGTTCGCCGCCGTGTTCGGCACCGGGGTGTACGGCGGCTACTTCGGCGCCGCCCAGGGGGTCATCCTGATTGCCCTGCTGGGCATCTTCGTCGACGACGGCCTCCAGCGGCTCAACGCCCTGAAGAACGTCCTCGCCGCCCTGGTCAACGGGGTGGCCGCGGTGCTGTTCATCCTCTTCGCCCACGTCTCCTGGGCGCCGGCCCTGCTGCTGGCCGCCGGCGCGATCGTCGGCGGCCAGCTCGGGGCCTGGTTGGGCCGGCGCATCCCTCCCCAGATCCTACGGGGGGTGATCATCGTGGTGGGCGTGGCCGTCGCCGTTCGGCTCCTGGTCTGAACCGGGGGCGGCGTGGGTGGGTCAGCCGATGGCCGCGACCGCTTCGGCGACCAGGGCCTCGACCCGGTCGACGACCGACTGGACCGCGTCGGCGACGGGGGCGGGGGTGTCGAGGCCGGCGTCGTCGACGATCGCGGGCACGGGCACGTCGGGGGCGGGAACGTCGGCGACGTCAGACCCGGCGACCGGGGCGGCGACCGGAGCCAGGGCCTGGTCGTCGTCGGTCTCGATGGTCAGGAAGGCGCCGCTGTCCTGGTCGCCCGGGTTCTGGGCGCAGGCCCGCACAGTGCGGACGGTGTAGCCAGTGACGCCGGGCAGCTCGGCCCGCCACTGGCTGGTCGGGCCGTCGCTCGAGGCGACCACGGTGAAGGCGGACCCGCCGTCGTCCTGGACGAGCAGGGTGAAGTTGAGCGGCAGGTCCGACGAGCCGAGGGCGTAGCCGGAGACCCCGCTGGTGGGCAGGTCCACGCAGACGCTATGGCCGGCGGGTACGGAGGGGGCGGCGGCGGTCTCGTCGGCGAAGGCGGCGCCGGAGCCGATGGCCCCGCCGGCGGTGGCGGCGACGGCGGCGGCGAGGACGAAGGTGCGGATGCTGGGCTTGTTCATGGCAATGGTCCTTTCGTGACCGGAGTTGGCGTGTCGGGTTCGACGTTCGCCAGCATCCGGCCCCGCGGTTGCCAGGACCTTGCCAGGCCCTTGCCATGCCGCCCGCTACAAGCGTTTGCCCCGGGTCTGGGCGTTGACCTGGCGGTCGGATCGCAGGATCGACAGGAGCAGGAGGAGCCCGCAGGCCGTCGCCCCGAGGAAGGCGAGGATGGCCAGGGTGGGGTAGCCGAACAGCTTGGACGAGGTGTCCACCCGCATCAGCATGGACGCCCCCACGATGAGGGCGGCGACGACCAGGCCCATGGTCAGCCGGTTGGCCAGCTTCTGGAAGCCCCGCATGAGCTCGGCCTCGTCGAAGGCGTGGACGTCGAGGTGGAAGGTGCCCTCGGCCATGGCGTCCATGACCTTGTTGACCCGGCCGGGCAGCTGCTCGACGAAGTCCCGGGCCTCCATCAGGGCGGCGAAGGCGCTCCCGGAGGAGGGTCGCATCTGTGACTCGAGGATGTTGTCCGTGTGCCGGCGGATGGCGTCGCTGGGGTCGAAGTCCGGGTCCAGCTCCCTGGCCACCTGGTCCAGGTTGAGCAGGGCCTTGCCCAGCATTGACAGCTCGGGAGGCAGGCGCAGGCCGTGGTCGCCCGAGATCCGCATGAGCTCCATGACCATGGAGCCGGCGTCGAGCTCCTCCACGGTCATGCCCTGGCTGCGCTCGACCAGGTCGGACGCCTGGGCGCAGAACCCTTCGCTGTCGAAGCCCTCCAGCTGGCGGCCCAGGGCGACGGCGGCGTCGGCGGCGGCCTTGCCGTTCCCGTCGCTCAGGGCCAGCAGGAGCTTGATCAGGCGCTTGCGCATCTCGCCCGGGACGCGGGCGACCTGGCCGAGGTCGACCAGGGCCAAGCGGTTGTCGTCGGTGAGCAGGATGTTGCCCGGGTGGGGGTCGGCGTGGAAGAAGCCCTCGACGAGGATCTGGTCCAGGTACCCCTCGAACAGCTGCTCGGCCAGCTCCCGGCCGTCCAGCTCCATCTTGGCCAGAGGGCCGAGGGTGGTGATCTTCCGGCCCCGGATGTAGTCCATGGTCAGCACGATGGAGGTGGTGTAGTCGTCGACCGGTTCGGGCACGACCAGGCGGTCGTACCGGGACAGGATGCGGCCGAGGGCGGTGAGGTTCGCCGCCTCCTTGCGGTAGTCCAGCTCGCCGTTCAGCGACCGGCGGAACTGTTCCAGCAGCTCCTCGAACCCGTACCGCCGGCCCGCCTCGGTGTGGTTGTCGGCGAACTCGGCCAGCTCGGCCAGCGCCTCCATGTCCTCGGCGATGCGCTCCTTGATGCCCGGGCGCTGGACCTTGACCACCACCTCGCGGCCGTCCCGCAGGGTGGCCCGGTGGACCTGGCCGAGCGACGCCGAGGCCAGCGGGGTGGCGTCGAAGGAGGCGAAGGCCCGGGAGATGCGCACGCCGAGCTGCTCGGTGACGATGCGCTCGACCTCGTCGAAGCCGAACGGCTCCACCGAGTCCTGCAGCCGGCTGAGGGCCCGGGCGTAGGGCGGGGGGATGATGTCGGACCGGGTGGACAGGAGCTGGGCCAGCTTGATGTACGTCGGGCCCATGCGCTCGAGGTCGTCGGTCAGCTCCTCGGCCTTGGGCGGGACCTCGCCGTTGTCGTGGTAGTCGGCGACCTCGTCGAGCCCGGCCTCCTTGACCAGGTCCGATCGCCCGTACTTCACGAGCAGGCGGGCGATGTCGCGGTAACGGCCGACGTGTTGGGGACGGAGGGAGACAGCCATGTGTGCTGGCTGTACCCGGCTGTCGCTCCGGTTAGCCGCGATCGGTGGGGGAACCGGCGGCGGGTGATGGCAGACCGACCGTACGCATACGATTTGTGGGTGTTCGCGTCTGTGACCGTCGCCCGAGTCGCACCAGATCGCGTTGACGAGATCCCGCAGCTTTATGAGGCCCTCCTGCCCGTGCTGCGGGCGTCCGTGGGCTGGCGGGGAATCTATGTGGTTGTCAACCGATCGACAGGTTCCGGCCACCTGCTTGGCCTCTGGGACACCGAAGCAGACGCCCTGGACATTGAGTCCAGTGGGGCGTTCCAGCGGATTCTTAGCGACTACCCCGCCGGGTTGCTCCTGGAGCCACCGGAGCGCAGCGTCGGAGAACTCGTGTTCCACGCCGTGAGATGAGGAAACCCGCGGGGTGTCAGGGACGGTGGTCCAGCCAGCGCTCGTCCTCGAACTCGGCCGGTACCTCCTGGGTCCATGGATCGACACCGAGCCGCTCGACCTCATCGAACCAGCGATCACGCTGAGAGTCGGGCAGCCTCGATCCGCACCACGGGCAGTAGTCGATGCGCACGTAGGCGCTTCCGCCGTCGTGAACGACGAGGCCGTACTCCCTGAACTTCGCTACATACGTGACCAGATGGTCCGGGCAGTCCTGTGGGTCCGGGTGCGCCGCGCATTGATGCTCAACGCTTTGTCGCATCCGAGCGCAGCAGTGTGCGGTCACCACCCGAAGGTACTTGCACGGCCGGTCCGAAGTCGGGCCCGGGGAGCAGAGGCGGCCGCGACGCGAATCGCTCATCGTTTGGTTGCCAGCAGATGTCTGTCCCCGCTCAGCCCGGGATCACGACGAGATCGCGGTTTCCATGGTCGCAAGAGCCGTGAAATATGCCGATCCCAGTTGCCGCTATTTGGTCCAAATATCCAGGCAAATGGACTTGCATACCACAGTCGAACATGTGTACGATTAGGAGGTGTTCGAGGACCTGGCGGCGGCGATTGAGGACCTCGACATTCCGCTCGACGCCGAGTCGTTGGCCGCGGTGGTCGCCCTACGTGACCGGCTCGACGCCCGCATCGCCGAGGCGGTGGGGTCGTTCGAGGGGCACGGGTGGTGGGGGTTCGACGGCTCGGCGTCCATGACCGCCTGGCTGCGCTCGCACGGGCGCATGACAGCCCGGGCCGCCCAGCGGCTGCGGTGCGTGGGCCATCGGCTGCGCTCGCTGCCGGTGTGCGCCCGGGCCTACGCCAACGGGACCCTGTCGGGGGGCCAGGTGGAAGCCATCGTGGCCCGCCTCGACGACGAGACGGTCGGCATCTTCGCCGCGCAGGAGGCCGAGCTGGTGCCCTACCTGGTCCCGCTCACCGTGGCCGGGGTGAGCCGGGCGATGGCCGCCTGGCTGGTCCGGGCCCGGCCCGAGGAGGCGGTGCCCGAGGAGGCGGAGCAGTCGCTGCACCTG
>DATJHJ010000046.1:0-60798 GCA_035494015.1 Acidimicrobiales bacterium | reverse complement strand
CTCGCGCCACCGCCGACGCCGACGCCCTGGACCGGTTCCGCGCCGCCATGGACGACGACCTGGACACGCCCCGGGCCATGGCCGAGCTGGCCGGGCTCGTCCGGGCGGCCAACACCGCCCTCGACGCGGGCGACGCGGTCGTGGCGGCCCCGCAGGCCGCCGCGGTCGACGAGCAGACGCGGGCCGTCGGCCTGCAGCTGAGCGACGGGAGGGAGGACGCGGTGCCGGCCGAGGTCGCCGCCCTGGTGGCCGAGCGGGACCAGGCCCGGGCCGCCCGCGACTTCGCCTCCTCCGACGCCCTCCGCGACCGGTTGGACGCCCTGGGTTGGCGGGTGGAGGACACCCCCCAGGGCACTCGCGTCCACCGAAAAGACACCTAGATCCTCGGGGGCTGCGCCCCCGGCGCCCGGCCCCGCCGGGCTCCCCCATCCCCGCCGGCTCGCTGGCGCTCGCGCGGTCGGAGCCCCTCGCGGGTCGACAACCAGTTGGCGATAAATGCACCGCAAGCACCTAGAGACAGCGGCGTTCCCGACTGGTAACTTCGCCGCCGGGGAATCGCTTCACACGGCATCACCGCACGGTTGGGCAGTCCCCTATGCACGTCCAACGCGAGAAGGGGGATCGCCACCGTGGCGACCGGAACCGTCAAGTGGTTTAACGCAGACAAGGGATACGGCTTCATTCAGCAGGCCGATGGCAACGACGTCTTCGTGCACTTCAGCGCCATCCAGAAGCCGGGCTATCGCAGCCTGGAAGAGGGCGAGCCGGTGGAGTTCGACGTACAGACCGGCCCCAAGGGCCTGCAGGCGGCGAACGTCCGGCCTCGAGCCTGATCCTCGCACCGCAGTAGGTGAGGCGCCGCCTCCCGGGGCGGCGACGTGGCGGGCGGCCACCGCTGCCGGCCGGCTTTGCCACGATCTGGACCACGGTCGCCCTCGACCTGGTCGGCTTCGGCATCATCCTCCCGGTCCTGCCGCTCTACGCCGAGCGGTTCGGCGCCAGCCCGACCACGGTGGGCCTGCTGCTGGCCTCCTTTTCCATCGCCCAGCTGCTGTTCGCGCCCGTATGGGGCTCGGTCTCCGACCGGATCGGCCGCAAACCGGTCCTGGTTCTTTCGCTGGTCGGCACCGCGGTCGGCAGCCTGGTCACCGGCCTGGCCGGCAGCCTGCCCCTGCTGTTCCTCGGGCGGGTCATCGACGGCATGTCGGGCGCCAGCGTGTCCGTGGCCCAGGCCTCCGTCGCCGACCTGGCCCCCCCGCAGGAGCGGGCCCGGCTGTTCGGGCTGCTCGGGGCCGCCTTCGGCGTGGGCTTCGTCGCCGGTCCGGCACTGGGCGCCCTGGCCGCCCTGGGCGGGCCGCGGCTCCCGTTCCTGGTCGCCGCCGGGGTGGCCGGGGTCAACGCCGTGGCCGCCCTCCGCCGCCTGCCCGAGACCCACGTCGACCGCCGGGCCCCGGCCGACCCCGCCCCGCCGCCCCTTGACCGCCCGCCCGCCCCCGCGGGCCTCACCCGGCTGCTGCTCATCGCCTTCGCCTCGCTGGTGGCGTTCAGCGCCTTCGAGGCCACCTTCGCCCTGTTCGGCGAGCGGCGGCTTTCGTTCGGCCCGGCGTCGACCGGGGTGGTGTTCACCGCCGTCGGCCTGGTCCTCGTGGCCGTCCAGACCACCCTGGTCCGCCCGACCGTGGCTCGGCTGGGTGAGAGCGCCACGCTTCGGGCCGCCCTGGTCGTCAACGCCGTCGGTTTGGCCCTGCTGGCCGCCGTGCACTCGTGGTTCCTGCTGGTACCCGCCCTGCTGGCCCTGGTCGTGGGCCAGGGGCTGGCCCAGCCGTCGTTGACGTCGGTGGTGTCGGGGCGGGCGCGGGCCGGCCAACGGGGCCGGGCGCTCGGCATCCAGCAGTCGGCGGGCGGGCTGGCCCGGGTGGTGGGGCCCATCGCCGGGGGGCTGGCCTTCGAGCACGTGGGCACGGGCTTCCCGTTCCTGGCCGGGGCGCTGGTCATGGGCCTGTGCGCTGTCGCCGTCCATCAGTAGGCGGTCACTACGCTGGCCCCGGTGGAGGACGAGCGCGCGGTGCCGGCACGGGCCGAGGTGGACCGGTTGTCGGTCCTGGAGCACCAGGTCCGCCAGCTCACCAGCCGGCTGGCGGCGTGGGTTGAGGCCCAGCTGGTCGAGGCCATGGAGGACCGGCGCCGGGAGCTGGGGGTGCTCAGGTCCGAGCTGGAGGTGGTGGTGCGGGGGGAGCTGAGCCCCCTGCGGAGCGAGCTCGACGCCCTGCGGTCCGAGGTGCGCGAGGCCGGCGCGGCCAGGAACCCGGGGGCGGAGGTCGAACAGCGGGTCCGGCAGGCGATGATGCGCCTGACGGAGTCGATCGAGGCGCAGCTGGCCGAGACGGAGGCCGCCCGTCGCTCCGACGGCGACGCCCTGCGCGCCGCCCTGGCATCGGAGATCGAGGAGCGGGTGGCGGCCGCGGGAGCGCGGACGTCGGCGGCGCTGGCGGCCATGCAGGACCAGCTGGCGCAGCGGGACGCCCGGGTCTCGGAGCGACTCGAAGCGGTGGCCGCCGAGGTGACCTCGGCGGCGTCGGGCGTCACCGCCCTCACGGCCGAGGGCGAGGCGGCCAGGGAGCGGACCGAGTCGTTCGAGCAGCGGGTCAAAGCGGCGATGGGCCGGCTGAGCGACTCGGTGGAGGCCCGCCTGGGCGAGGCGGCCACGGCCAGGCAGGACGAGCTCGAGCGGTTCCGGTCCGAGCTGGCCGGTCGCCTGGAGGCAGTGTCGTCCGACTCCGCCCGGGCCGCGGAATCCGCGACCCGTGTCGAGGCGGCGGCGGGCGCGGGTGCGGAGCAGGTGGCGCTCCTCCAGCAGCAGCTCAAGGCGGGCCTGGACCGGGTGCTCGGGACGGTGGACGCGCGACTGGCCGAGCAGGCATCGGCGGCGGCGGCCGAGTGGCACCAGCAGCTCGACGAGCGGATGGTGGTCGCGTCCGACCAGGCCGCGGCGCTGGCCAGCACGTCGGAGGTCCTCTACTCGACGGTTGCCGCCGACGGTGCCCGGATCGAGGCCCTGGAACTGCACACCAGGCGGACCGACGCCAAGCTCCAGGAGCTGGTCGACGAGAAGTACGCACAGCTCTCGGCCGAACGCGCGACCGAGCTCTCCCGGTTCCGGGACGAGCTGGAGGCCGGCGTGGCCGCCGAGCTGGGGCGCCTGCGGGCGGAGGTGTCGACCGCGGTCGAGCGGGCGTCGCACGAGCTGGCGGCGGCGACTGCGTTACTGGCCGAACAGCGGGCCGGGTCCGAGGCCGCCCTCGCCGCCCAGGTCGAGGAGGTGCGGGCCGCCACCACCTCGCTGCTCGAGGCGGCCCGGGAGGACGTCGCCGCGCGCGTCGCCCAGCTCGACGGGCGCCGCGCCGAGCTCGAGACCACCGTGACGTCGACCGTCGACCAGGTGCGGGCCGAGCTGGCCACCATGGCCGACGCCTTCCGCACCGACGTCGAGACCCGGACCGCTTCCCTCGAAGCTCGCGCCGCCGAGCTGGCCGAGCGGGCGCCCGAGCTGGCCGCCGCCGACGCCGAGCTGGCGGAGACGCTGGCGTCGCTGGGGCGCAAGTCGGCCCGGGCCGAGGACCGGGTGCGGGGCAAGCTGGCCGCCCTCGGCGAGCGGATCGACGGGCTGGCCGCCGCGCTCGAGCGAGCAGTGGCCGCGGAGTCCGGTGCCCTGGCCCCGCTGCGCAGCGACGTTCGCGCCCTCCAGGACCAGCTGGCCGAGCTGGTCGCCGCCGCCCCGCCCCGCCCGCCGGCCCAGAAGGCGACCGCGGCCAAGAAGGCGCCCGCCCGGATCCGGCGGCCCCGTCAGTAGACGATCACCGAGCGGGACACTTCGCCGGCCTGCATGGCGGCCAGGGCCTCGTTCACCTCGGACAGGTCGATCCGGCGTGAGACCAGCTCGTCCAGGCGGAGGCTGCCGTCCCGGTAGAGCTCGACCAGGCGGGGGACGTCACGGCGGATGTCCGAAGACCCGTACCAGCACCCCTTGATGGTCCGCTCGGCCAGCACCAGCCCGAGCATGGCCGGGACGGACACCATCACGTCCATCCGGGGGATCCCGACCAGCACCGCCTGCCCACCGCGCCGGGTCATCTCGACGACCTGGTCGATCGTCCGGCCTTGGCCCAGGGCCTCGAAGGCGACGTCGGCGCCCCGCTGGCCGGTCAGGTCACGGACGGCGTTGACCGGCTCGGTCTTCGACCCGTCCACGCAGGCGGTGGCGCCCAGCACCTGGGCGGCCACCAACTTGGCCGGGTGGACGTCGACGGCCACGATCTGCTCGGCCCCGGCGATGCGGGCCCCCTGGATCACGTTGAGCCCCACCCCGCCGCAGCCGACGACAACCACGGAGTCGCCCGGACGGATGGTGGCGGTGTTGAGGGCGGCGCCCACCCCGGTCAGGACGGCGCAGCCGAGCAGGGCGGCCACGTCCAGGGGGACGTCGGCGGGGATCGGCACGACGGACGTGGCCGGGACGACGGTGACCTCCGAGAACGTGCCCGTCCCGCACATCTGGAACAGCGGCGCCCCGTCGAGGCGCAGGCGGGGGGTGCCGTCGAGCAGGCCGCCGGCCATGAGCACCACGTCGGCCGACTGGCACAGCTGGGGTTGCCCGCGCCGGCAGAAGAAACAGCTCCCGCACTGGGGAATCCAGGACACGACCACGTGGTCGCCGGGTTTGACGTCGACGACGTCCCGGCCGACCTCCTCGACGACGGCTGACGCCTCGTGGCCGAGCACGGCCGGCATGGGGACGGGCAGGGTCCCGTCCTGCATGGACAGGTCGGACCGGCACACCCCGCACGCGGCCACGCGGATGCGCACCTCGCCCGGGCCCGGCGGGTCGACCTCGATCCCTTCCCGGACGACGAGCGGCTGGTCGAGCCCGGTGAGGACGGCCGCCCTAACCATTGCCGGCCTCCCGGTCCTCGCGGTCGGCGGCCCGGATCCCGTAGGAGATGACGATGGCGGGGGCCAGCAGGACCGACCCGACGGCGAGGCAGCCGATCACCACGGTCACCATGGCCGGCCGGAACCGGGTGGCCGCCCCGACGACGAAGACGGCGATGGCGACCAGCCACAGCGAGTAGCCCACGCGCTTGGCCATGGCCACGACCCGGCCGATGCGGGCCCGGCGGGCCAGAACGGGATCGGAGCCCGGTTCGGCGGACGGCGGCACGCCGGAGATGCTCGCACGCGTCAGGCCGCGGCCACCGCCGCCATCGACGCGGTCTCCCGGTGGGCCCGGGCCCAGAGCGCCGCCCAACCGCCGGGGGTGGTCCAACCGGCGGGGACGAGCAGGTGGTGGCCGGGAGCGGCGTCGAGCACCTCGGCGGTTCTCGGGGCGGCGACGGCCCGGTCGACGGCCCGGGCCTCCCAGAGACCCTGGGCGAGCGCCTCTACGTCGCCAAGCGCGTCCACAAGCACGTCGCCGAGGCGATCCCGCCGAATTACACGTTCGCCGGTAGGAGCCTGGCGAAGTTCTCGAAGAACATGAACAGCATGACGAGGAAGACGGGGGCGCAGACCAGGTAGGCGGTCCACCGGCGGCCCGACCAGCGGCCGATGGCCCAGGCGGCCAGCCAGACGCTGGCGGCCAGGATGCCCCAGGCGATGGCCGGGCGGTTGGCGGCTCCCGCGCCTGACAGGCCGGCGACCCCCTCGCCACCGGCGGCCAGCTGGCGGGTGCGGGGCGGCGACGTGTCGACCGGGGTGCCGGCCGGGGGCTCGATGGCCGGGCTCATGAGCTTGGCCACCACGATGAGGCGCTTCTCGGCGCTGTACATGGGGTGGCAGGTGGTGAGGGTCAGGCGGCTGTCGGGGGTGTCGTCGAGGACGGAGACGGTCTCCGGCGTGACGACCTTCTTTTCCATCACGCTGTACTTGAACGTGCCGGCCCGGGTGGTCACCGTGATCTCGTCGCCGGGGACTAGCTCGTCGATCCGGTTGAACGGGTGGCCGTAGGTCGTCCGGTGCCCGGCCAAGGCGGCGTTGCCCTTCTCGCCCGGCATCTTGGTGTCGGGATAGTGGCCGACGCCCTTCTTCAGCTCCTCGACGCCCACGCCCTCGACGACCACCTCGTCCAGGCCGATCTTGGGGATGTCGATGACGGCGGCGGCGTCGCCCTGGGACAGCAGGGCGGGCAGGGTGGTGGGCGGCGCGGTGGTGGGCGTGGCCGTCGGGGCGGGGACCGTCGTGGTCGCGCCGGCCAGATCCTTGGCGAACTGCGAGCGCAGGCTGCGCTGGTTCCGGTCGTGGGCCAGGCCCGTGCCCCACAGCTGATAGCCGACGAACAGCAGGATGAGGACACCGAGGGCGATGAGGGTCTTCCCGGTACCACGGACGGCGCGCCGGATCACAGCGGGGGAGGCTATCTCTGCCCTGCTTGGACCATGGTTCACCCCCGCCGGTACCTTGGAGGTGCCTGTCATGACCCTTGCCGTCCGACTTCGCTCCGCTGTGTCCCTGCTCGGCCGGTTCCCGGCCCTGGCTGGAGTGGACCTCGACGTGGCCGAGGGCGAGGTCGTCCTGGTCCAGGGGGCCAACGGGGCCGGCAAGACCACCCTCCTGCGGGCGTGCGCCGGGCTGGCCGCCTTCGCCTCCGGCGAGGCCGAGGTGCTGGGCCACGACCTGCGCCGGGACCGAAAGGCCGTGCGGCGGCGGATCGGGCTGCTGGGCCACGCCACCTTCCTCTACGACGACCTCACCGTGGCCGACAACCTACGCTTCGCGGCCCGGGCCGCGGGCGCCAGCGCCGCGTCGGCCGACGAAGCCATGACCGCGCTCGGCCTCGACGGCCGCCTGCGCGAGGTCGCCGTGGCCAAGCTGTCCGCCGGCCAGCGTCGCCGGGCGGCAGTGGCGGTGATCGTGGCCCGCCGGCCCGACCTGTGGCTGCTCGACGAGCCCCACGCCGGCCTGGACGCCGCCGGGCGCGACCTCCTCGACGCCCTCGTCCGGGGGGCGGCGACCCGGGGCGCCACCGTCGTGCTGGCCTCCCATGAGCTCGACCGCGCCGCGGCCATCGCCAGCCGGACGGTCACCATGGCCGGCGGCCAGGTCATCGGCGGCCTGCTGGCCCGCCCGGCCCCGACGATGGAGCCCGTGCATGTGGCGTGACGCCGCCCTGGTGGCCGGGAAGGACCTGCGGGTCGAGGCCCGCTCCCGGGTGGCGATCAATCAGGTGGTGCCGTTCGCCCTGCTCGTCCTGGTGGTCTTCGCCTTCGCCCTGGACTCGGACCGGGACACCCTCACCCGGGTCGGGCCCGGACTGTTCTGGGTCACCGTCCTGTTCTCCGGCCTGCTCGCCATCCAGCGTTCCTTCGTCATCGAGGCGTCCGACGACGCCCGGGACGCCCTGCGCCTATCGGGGCTCGACGGCGCCGGCATCTTCCTGGGCAAGGCCCTGGCCGTGGCCGTGCAGCTCGTCGCCCTCGAGGCCGTGCTGACCGTCGGCGTGGTCGTCCTCTACAACGTGCGCCTCCACGACCCGCTGCTGCTGGTCCTGACCGCCCTGGCCACCACCGTCGGCCTGGCCGCCGCCGGCACCGTCTACGGGATCATCGCCGCCGGCCTCCGGGTCCGGGACACCCTGCTGCCCCTGCTGGTGCTGCCCGTGCTCGCCCCCGCCCTCCTGGCCTCGGCCCGGGCCTGCGAGGCCGCCCTGACCGGCGCCCCGGGCGACGGCTGGCCGTGGGTCCGGCTCCTGTTCGTCTTCGCCACCATCTACGTGACGTTCGGGGTCGTGGCCTTCGGCCCCCTCCTGGAGGAAGCGTGACCACCCCCCCCGTCCGAGTCGGCACCCCGACCACCCGCATCCTGGGGTGGCTCACCGCGGTCAGCCTGGCCCTCACCGCGGTGATGGCGCTGGTGGTCTCACCGCCCGACGTCAACATGCAGGACTCGGTCCGGCTCCTGTACTTGCACGTCCCCACCGCCTGGCTGGCCATGTACGTGTCGTTCGGGGTGACGACGCTGGCCAGTGTCCTGTACCTGTGGAAGCGGACCCGCTCCCGGTTCTGGGACCTCACCGCCGGCGCCTCGGCCGAGATCGGCGTGCTGTTCCTCGGCCTCACCTTGCTGATCGGGTCGATCTGGGGCCGCATCACCTGGGGGGTGTGGTGGACCTGGGACGCCCGGCTGACCACCACCGCCGTCCTCTTCGTCCTCTACCTGGGCTACCTGGCCGTCCGCAAGGTGCCGGCCACGCCAGAGGTGGCGGCCCGCCGGTCCGCCATCGTGGCCGTGGCCGCCTTCCTCGACGTCCCCATCGTCCACCAGTCGGTCGAGTGGTGGCGGACGCTGCACCAGGACGCCACCATCCTCGACGAGCGCCGGCTGCTCGACCCCCAGATCCACGGCTCCATGGCCTGGACCCTGCTCCTGGGCGTGGTGGCCTTCACCCTGCTCTACTGCTGGCTGCTGGCCCATCGCTTCCAGCTCGCCGCCCTGGAGGACCGCTTCGCCGACCGCCAGCTGCAGGTCGCCATCGACGAGCGCCGGGCCGAGGCGGTCACGTCATGACCGACGCCGGCTACATCTTCGCCGGGTACGCGGCCACCGCCGCCATCCTCGGGACGTACGCGACCTGGGTGATCCGTCGCCGCAAGGCCCTGGCCCGGCTGCTGCCCCCGGGGGACAAGTGAACAAGGTGATCGACTCGCGCCGGCGGTTGTGGCTGGCCGGGATGGTGGTCGTCGGCGCCCTCGGCTTCCTGGTGTTCCAGGGCCTGGGCAACGCCACCCTGTACTTCCGTACCGCCGACGAGGCGGTGGCCCAGCGGGCCCAGCTGGGCGACCGCCGGTTCCGCATCGAGGGCGACGTGGTCGCCGGCAGCGTCAACCAGGTGGGCAACGACGTGTCGTTCACCCTCATTTCGAAGAACGTCGAGGTCCCGGTCCGCCACAAGGGCGACCCGCCCGAGCTGTTCCGGCCCGGCATCCCCGTCGTCCTCGAAGGCCACTTCCAGGGCGACTACTTCGCCAGCGACCGCATCCTGGTCAAGCACTCCGAGACGTACATCGCCGACAACCCGGACCGGGTGAAGTCGACCGGGCCATGAGCACCAGCGAGCACCGAAGCGCAGCGGAGGAGCGCAGCGCATGAGTGCAGTTCTGGGCACGGCCGGTGTCACCCTCGGTTTGGTCGCCTCCATCCTCGGGATGATCACCCTGGCCCTGGGCCTGCGGCGGAAGAACCCCGGCCTGCTGCGGGCCGGCCAGCGGTACACATGGCTGGTCCTGGCCGGCGGCGTCGTCGCCACCATCGCCATGCAGTACGCCCTGCTCAGCCACGACTTCTCCCTGAAGTACGTGGCCGACAACGGCAGCCGCAGCACCCCGCTGCTCTACACGGTGACGACCATGTGGTCGGCGCTGGAAGGCTCGATCCTGCTGTGGGCGCTGGTGCTGTCCGGCTACCTGGCGGTCATGGCCCGCCACTTCCGCGACCGGGTCACCGACCCGATCGTGGCCTGGGCCACCCTCGTCGCCCTGACCGTCGCCGCCTTCTTCTTCGGCCTCATGGCCGGCCCGGCCAACCCGTTCCGCCTCATCTCGGGCACCATCCCCACCGACGGCCCCGGCCCCAACCCCCTCCTGCAGAACCACCCGCTGGTGGCCTTCCACCCGCCCATGCTCTACCTGGGCTACGTCGGCTTCACCATCCCGTTCGCCTTCGCCCTGGCCGCCCTCATCACCGGAAGGGTGGGAGAGGGCTGGCTGGTCGAGACCCGGCGCTGGACCCTGTTCGCCTGGGGGTTCCTCACCGTGGGCATCGTCCTCGGCGCCTGGTGGTCCTACGCCGTGCTCGGCTGGGGTGGCTATTGGGCCTGGGACCCGGTGGAGAACGCCTCCTTCCTGCCCTGGCTGACCGCCACCGCCTACGTCCATTCGGTCATGGTCCAGGAGCGACGGGGGATGCTGCGGGTCTGGAACCTGTCCCTGCTGGTGGCGACGTTCTCGCTGACCATCCTGGGTACCTTCCTGACCCGCTCGGGCGTGCTCGACTCGGTCCACGCCTTCACCGAGTCGGCGGTCGGCCCGGCCATCCTCGGCTTCTTCGCCCTGGTGGTGGCCGTCTCCATCGCCCTGATCGGCTGGCGGGGCGACCTCCTGCGCTCGCCCGGCTCCATCGACGCCCCCGTCTCCCGAGAGGGCGCGTTCCTCGCCAACAACGTGGCCTTCGCTGCCTTCGCCTTCGTCGTCCTGCTGGGAACGGTCTTCCCGCTGCTGGCCGAGGCGGTCAACGGCGACCAGCTCTCCGTGGGCTCGCCCTACTTCAACAAGATGACCGCCCCGATCGGCTTCACCCTGCTCTTCCTCATGGCCGTGGCGCCCGCCCTGCCGTGGCGCAAGGCGGCGGCCGAGACCCTGCACCACCGGCTGCTGTGGCCGGCGTGGGCGGGGACGCTGACCGTGGTGGCCTGCGTGCTCGGCGGCCTCCGGGGCCTGGGCCCGCTCCTGGCCTTCGGGCTGGCCGCCTTCGCCGGCGCCGCCGCCGTCCGCCAGCTCGTCCTGTCGACCCGGGCCGCGCTGCGCTCCGGCCAGCCGGTCTGGAAGGGGGTGCTGGGCCGGGCCAACGGCGGCATGGTCGTGCACATCGGCGTGGTCGTGCTGGCCGTCGGGTTCGCCGCCAGCTCGGCGTACGGGCACAAGGCCCAGTTCCGCCTCGCCCCCGGGCAGTCGGCCCGCCTGGCCGGCCACCGCGTCACCTACCTCGGTACGTCCACCGTGGTGCACTCGAACAAGACCACCACCGCGGCCAGGGTCCGGGTCGACGGGGGCAAGGTGTACGAGCCGGCGCTCAACCAGTTCCCCTTCGGCAGCCAGGCCATCGGCACCCCGTCGGTGAAGACCGGCCCCTTGTCGGACGTGTACCTCACCCTCGTGGTCACTCCGGACGAACAGGGCGTGGCCGTCATCGGCGTGAACGTGCAGCCGCTGATCGCCTGGCTGTGGACCGGCGGGGCCATCATGGGCTTCGGCACCTTCCTGGCCGCGTGGCCCGGCGGCCGCCGGCGCCGCCGGGTGAAGGCCGCGGCGCCGGAGCGGACCACCGGCGCCCAGGACGCGGCAGTCCCCGAACCGGCGGTGGCCAGGTGAGCAGCCGCCGGCTGGCGTGGGCGGCCATGGGCCTGGTCCTGGTCGTGGCCCTGGGCGTGGGGGCCCGGGGCAAGTCCGGGCCGCTCACCGAGGACCAGCGGGTGCACCGCGTCGCCTCCGTCATCCGCTGCCCGACCTGCCGAGGCCTCTCCGCGGCCCAGTCCGACGCCCCCGCGGCGGAAGCCATCCGGGACGAGATCCGCCGACGGGTCCAGGACGGCCAGACCGACGGGCAGATCGAGGACTACCTGGTCAGCCGGTACGGCGACGACATCCTCCTCGACCCCCGGGCCAACGGCGTGGGCCTGCTGGTCTGGGCCCTCCCGCTCCTGGGCGGTGCCGCCGCAGTGGCCGGGCTCGTCTTTGTGGTCCGACGGAACCGGGTCCGCCCCGGCCGCCGGCGGGTGACGGCGGCCGACCAGGCCCTGGTCGAGGAGGCGTTGCACGGATGACCCGCCCGGGAGGCCGGACCGTACAGGCAGCGACCGAGAAGCTGGCCGAGGAGCGGGACTTCCTGCTCGCCTCGCTGCGCGACCTCGAACGTGAGCACGAGGCCGGCGAGCTGGCCGACGACGACTACGCCGCCTTGCGCGACGAGTACACCGCCCGGGCCGCCGCCGTCCTGCGCCAGTTGGAGCAGGGGGCGAGGCCGGCCAAACCCCGATCCCGGCCCGCGCCTGCGCCCACGCCGGCCCGCCGCCGCCGGTCCCTGCTGGTGACCGTCGGTGTCGTCGTGCTCATCGCCGGCATGGCCGGGGGAGCGGTGGCCGCCTTTTCGGGCCAGCGGGGGGCGGGCGCGCCCATCACCGGCTCGGCGCCGGACAGCTCGCAGGGCAAGCTGGCCCAGGCCCTCCAGCTGGAGACCCAGGGCAAGGCCGCCGACGCCCTCAAGATCTACGACGACCTGCTCAAGACCGATCCCAAGAACGTCCAGGCCCTGGCGTACCGGGGGTGGCTGCTCAAGCGGGCCGGTTTCCCGGACCTGGCCATGGCCTCGCTCGACCAGGCGGTACAGATCGACCCCAGCTACCCGGACGCCCACTTCTTCCGGGGCATGGTCCTCTACCAGGACCGCAAGGACCCGGCCGCCGCGGTACCGGAGTTCCGGGCCTTCCTCTCCAACGATCCCCCGCAGGAGATGATCAGCCTGGTCGAGGGCCAGCTCAAGCAGGCCATGACCGACGCCGGCATGCCCACCGGCTGATCCGTTCACCGCCGCCCGTTTCCGGGCAGACTGGTCCCATGGCAGTCATCGGATTCATCATCAGCTTGGTCATCACCGGCGCCATCCTGGGTGCCCTCGGGCGGCTGGCCATTCCCGGCCCTAATCCGATGAGCATCGGGATGACCATCCTGGTCGGCATCGGTGGCGCCTTCGTGGGCGGCATCATCGGTGTTCTCCTCGGGGCCGGTCCGGTCATCTACTTCATCCTGGAGGTCCTCGGGGCGGCCGCCATCGTCTACTTCATGCAGCGGCGGGGCCCGGCCCGCATCTAGCGGTCCACCCGGCCCGGCCACACCGGGGGCAGCCCGGGGGGCACGTCGCTGAAGAACCGGCCGTACCAGGTCGGATCCTTGGCCAGCAGCGAGGACCGGTGGCTGCGGTGGTACTCCTCGTCGCCCAGCCAGGGTGGGAGCAGGCCGGCGGCGGCCAGCTCGTCCTGGCTGCGCACATCGACCACGCCGGCGGCGGCCAGCTCGGCCCGGATCTTGGCGTCGCAAGTGTCGGCGTGGCCCCGGCGGCACCACTCCCGGCAGATCGCCACCCCGTAGGCGCCCAGCGCCTCCTCGTAGCCGGTCCACATCTTCGCCGCCGGGTGGTGGCGCCAGCCGTAGCCGGGGACGGTGATGGCCCGCAGGATCTGCAGCGCTTCCACCCGCTGCTTGCCCAGGCGACGCTGGTCCAGGACCGCGGCGCTGGCGGCGAAGTCGGCATAGGGGAGGAAGGTCTGCACCCCGGTCAAGTTCCCACACGGCCACCGCCTACGCTGGCCACGCAGGCAGCCCCGACGACGACCGCAGGAGGACCCATGGCCGATCGCACCGCGAGCGCCACCTGGCACGGCGATCTCTTCGAAGGTAACGGCACCGTCTCGGCCGTGACCAGCGGACTGTTCAGCGAGGCCGCGGTCACCTGGACGGCACGCACGGAGGAGCCCGGCGGGCGGACCAGCCCCGAGGAGCTCATCGCCGCCGCCCACGCCGCCTGCTTCTGCATGGCCCTCGCCAACGAGCTGAGCTCCCGCGGCCACCGCCCCGACCGCCTGGAGGTCCAGGCCACCTGCACGTTCGTGCCCGGCAAGGGGATTACCACCATGGCGCTCGACGTCTCCGCCGCCGTGCCCGACACCGACGAGGCCGCCTTCCGCGAGGCCCTCACCGCCGCCGAGGGGTCGTGCCCGGTGTCGAACGCCCTGCGGGGCAACGTCGAGATCCAGGTCGACGGCACCCTCGGCTGACGGCCGCCGGCCCGCTACCGGAGGGGGCAGAACGGGCGATGGGCCTTCAGGGCCGCGCACTGTGGCGCCCCGCACTCTGTGCAGCGCTCGCCGGTCATGTGGCCCCGCCACTGGTCGTCGTCCAGCTGCTGTTGGCAGATCGGGCACGGTCGGGTAGGACCGGCTCCGCCCACTCGTCCAGGAGGCGTCATGGGGACCACGCTCGAGACGTTCGTCTCACCGCTGCAGCAGCTGGCGAACCTGCGCCGCTGGAACGCCGACCGGGGTTGGGAGCTGCCCGAGGCCGCGTTCACCGAGGTCGACGTCACCGTCGCCATCCACGACTCGCCGCTCGTGGTCGACGTGCTCACCGTCGACCTGCCGCCCAAAGGGGCGATGGACGGGGTCCAGCGCACGTGCGACGAGCTGTGGAGCATCGCCGCCCAGCGCCAACCCAAGTCCTGGTGCTGGGACGAGCGCAAGACCGGCCCCAAGCCGGTTCGCCTGCTGGACGGCATCGAGCACCGGCCGGGCGTGCGCCGGGTGACCATGGACCTGGCCGCCCACTGGGACCGCGACCGCGGCGCCCGGCCCCTCAACGTGCGAGGTCCCGACTCGGCCGCAGCAGAACTCCTGGCCGCCGCCGCCCACTTCCCCGAGTGGGTGCGGTCCATGGACGGCGCGCGCGTGCCGTTCGTGGGCCTGGCCGGCTACCAGGTCACGCTGCCGGTTTACGAGACCTGGCGCCACGTCCTGTGCCTGAGCTGGAGCCACTTCAACCGCCGGATCAACCTCAGCGACAATTGGGCCGACTACTACCAGAACCGCTTCGCCTTCCCTGTGCGCGTGGAGCCGGACCTCGCCGAAATAGCAGTCGAATAGCGTCGAAGAAAGAGCCGTATCAACAGACGCCCGTGCCGAGGCCAGAGCCCGCAGCTCGCTTGCCAGTCTGTGCGTCTCCCTGCAGTCTCGACCCTGCGAGCGGCCCGCCGCAACAGGTTCTTGGTCCTCGCTGTCGCTCTATTGTCATAAAACACTGACCGTCAGGAACAGGTTTTGAACACCTAGTCCTCCGATCACCTAGCCCAAAGACACTTCTTTACAGCCCTCGGAACCGGGTGTTAGGCATGCAGGGCGCCCCACCCGCGGGTGCGGTGTGGCGTCCACCCGGGATCGATCGATGAGGCGCGCTCCTCAAACAAGGAGGTTTTGTCTGTGCCTGCTACCAAGGCTGCACCGCCCGCCGAGGCCGTGATTCACATTCTGTGGATCAACGCCGGCCTCAGCTGCGACGGTGACTCCGTCTCTCTCACCGCAGCAACTCAGCCGAGCATCGAGGAAATCGCCCTCCAGGCCCTTCCCGGCCTGCCCAAGATCGCCGTGCACTGGCCCCTGATCGACTTCGAGTGCGGTCCGGTCGGCGGCGCCGACGACTTCATCGAGTGGTTTTTCAAGGCTGAGCGCGGCGAGCTGGAGCCGTTCGTCTTGGTCGTCGAGGGGTCCATCCCGAACGAGGCCATCAAGAGCGAGGGCTACTGGTGCGGGTTCGGCAACGACCCGGCCACCGACCAGCCGATGACCACGAGCGAGTGGCTCGACCGGCTGACCCCGAAGGCGACGGCGGTCGTCGCCGTCGGCACGTGCGCGACGTACGGCGGCATCCACGCCATGGCCGGCAACCCGACGGGCGCCATGGGCGTGCCCGACTACCTGGGCTGGGGCTGGAAGTCCAAGGCCGGCATCCCGATCGTCTGCATCCCCGGCTGCCCGGCGCACCCGGACAACATGTCCGAGACCCTGCTGTACCTGCTCTACATGGCCACCGGCCAGGCCCCGATGATACCCCTCGACGACGCCCTCAGGCCGTCCTGGCTGTTCGGCCAGACGGTCCACGAGGGTTGCGACCGGGCCGGCTACTACGAGCAGGGCGACTTCGCCACCGAGTACGGCTCGCCGAAGTGCATCGTCAAGCTCGGCTGCTGGGGACCGGTGGTCAAGTGCAACGTGCCCAAGCGGGGCTGGATCAACGGCGTCGGCGGCTGCCCCAACGTGGGCGGCATCTGCATCGGCTGCACCATGCCGGGCTTCCCGGACAAGTTCATGCCCTTCATGGACGAGCCCCCGGGCGGCAAGGTCTCGACCGCGGCCAGCGGCATCTACGGGACGATGATCCGGGGCCTGCGGGAGATCACCGCCAAGACGGTCGACAAGGAACCGCAGTGGCGCAAGAAGGGCCAGAAGCTGCTCACCGGCTACCGGGGTGAGTGGCGCTAGCCGTCCGCCACCGGCGCCCCGCGCCCGTCCCGCACCACCACCGACCTCCACTCCTGCACTCCACGACTTCCCACGAAGGGGGACTCTGCGTTCATGGCGACAAAGATCTCGAAGCGGACCGGAACCACCAAGGCGTTCGACGAGAACGGCGGCGACCTGGTGGAGATGGCCTGGGATCCGATCACCCGCATCGTCGGCAGCCTCGGCATCTACACCAAGATCGACTTCGGCACCGGCCGGGTCGTCGACTGCCACTCGACCTCGTCGATCTTCCGGGGCTACAGCATCTTCATGAAGGGCAAGGACCCCCGCGACGCCCACTTCATCACCAGCCGCATCTGCGGGATCTGCGGTGACAACCACGCCACCTGTTCGGTGTACTGCCAGAACATGGCCTACGGCGTGGCCCCGCCGCACCTGGGCGAGTGGATCATCAACCTCGGCGAGGCGGCCGAGTACATGTTCGACCACAACATCTTCCAGGAGAACCTGGTCGGGGTCGACTACTGCGAGAAGATGATCGCCGAGACCAACCCCGGCGTCCTCGACCTGGCCAACGCCACCGAGGCCCCCAACGCGGCGGCCCACGGCTACAAGACGGTCGGCGACATCATGCGGGCCCTGAACCCGTTCTCGGGCGAGTTCTACCGGGAGGCGCTGGCGGTCAGCCGGTACACCCGGGAGATGTTCTGCCTGATGGAGGGTCGCCACGTGCACCCCTCCACCCTGTACCCGGGCGGCGTGGGCACCACGGCCACCATCCAGCTGTTCACCGACTACCAGACCCGGCTGATGCGCTACGTCGAGTTCATGAAGCGGGTCGTCCCCCTGCACGACGACCTGTTCGACTTCATCTACGAAGCCATGCCCGGCTACGAAGAGGTCGGCCGCCGGCGCATCCTGCTGAACTGTTGGGGCGCCTTCAACGACCCCGACGTCTGCAACTTCAAGTACCAGGACATGACCAAGTGGGGCCGGGCCATGTTCGTCACCCCGGGCGTGGTGGTCGACGGCAAGCTCGTCACCAACGACCTGGTCGACATCAACCTGGGCATCCGCATCCTGCTCGGCAGCTCGTTCTACGACGACTGGGCCGACCAGCCCATGTTCGTCGACAAGGACCCGCTGGGGAACCCGGTCGACCGCCGCCACCCCTGGAACCAGCACACCGTGCCCCAGCCCCAGAAGCGTGACTTCGACGGCAAGTACAGCTGGGTCATGTCGCCCCGCTGGTTCGACGGCAAGGACCACCTGGCCCTCGACACCGGCGGCGGCCCCATCGCCCGCCTGTGGTCGACGGCGCTCGCCGGCCTGGTCGACACCGGCTACGTGAAGGCCACCGGCCGCAGCGTGCAGATAAACCTGCCCCGGACGGCGCTCAAGCCCGAAGCCAGCTTCGAGTGGAAGATCCCGAAGTGGTCCAACGCCATCGAGCGCAACCGGGCCCGCACGTACTTCCAGGCCTACGCCGCGGCCCAGGCCCTGTACTTCTGCGAGAAGGCCTTCGCCGAGATCCGGGCCGGTCACACCAAGACGTGGGAGCCGTTCGAGGTGCCCGACGAGGGCGTCGGCGTCGGCTTCACCGAGGCCGTGCGGGGGGTGCTGTCGCACCACATGGTGATCAAGGGCGGCAAGATCGCCAACTACCACCCGTACCCCCCCACGCCCTGGAACGCCAACCCCCGCGACGTCTACGGGACGCCCGGGCCCTACGAGGACGCGGTGATGAACACCCCGATCTTCGAGGAGAACACCAGGGAGAACTTCAAGGGGATCGACATCATGCGGGCCGTCCGCAGCTTCGACCCCTGCCTGCCCTGCGGCGTGCACATGTACCTGGGCAAGGGCCAGGTGCTGCGCAAGCTCCACTCGCCGACGGCCGCCAACACCATTGGCGAGTAATACCACCGACCTGACCGCGGTCGGCGAGCGGCTGGAGCGCCTCCTCGGAGAGCTCTCCACCCTCGCCGACCCGTCGGCCGGGGAGCGGGCCACCGAAGCGGTCCGCCTCGTCACCGAGCTGTACGGCGGCGCCCTGTCCACCATCCTCGAGTTGGTGGTGGACGCGGGCGACGCCCCCCTGCTCGACAAGCTGGTCACCGACCCGCTCATTTCCAGCCTGCTGGTGCTCCACGACCTCCACCCTTTTGACCTTGCCGCACGAGTGGGGATGGCGCTCGACAAGGTCCGGCCGTACCTGGCCTCCCACGGCGGCGACGTCGAGGTGCTCGATGTCGACGCCGTCGCGGGCGCCATCACCATCCGCCTGCTGGGCAGCTGCGACGGCTGCCCGTCGTCGTCGGTGACCCTCAAGATGGCCGTGGAGCAGGCCATCCACGAGGGGGCGCCCGAGGTCGGCCACATCGTGGTCGACGGCTGGGTGGAGCCCGAGGAGCCGCCTGTACCGGCGGTGCCGATCGAGCTGCGGCCGAAGCCGGTCGGAGTCGGGGCGAGCGCACGGTGACGGACACCAACGTCACCGTGCTCGACGTCCTGCAGCGCATCCGGGGCGAGCAGGCGGCCAAGCCCCGCCCGGGGGAGCGGTGCGAGATGTGCACCGTCGAGATCGGCGACGAGCACAGCCACGTCGTCGACCTCGACAACCGCAGCCTCATGTGCACCTGCCGCGGCTGCTACCTGCTCTTCGAGAACGACGGTGCCGGCGGCAAGCGCTTCCGCGCCGTGCCGGAGAACTACCGGGCCGTGCCCGGCTTCGCCCTGTCGCCCGGGCAGTGGGAGGAGCTGCAGATCCCCGTCGCCGTCGCCTTCTTCTTCCTGAACTCCCGGGAGGAGCGGGTGGTCGGCTTCTACCCCAGCCCGGCGGGGGCGACCGAGTCGCTGCTGCCGATGGACGCGTGGGAGCGGCTGACCAGCGCCAACCCCGAGCTGGCCGCCATCTCGCCCGACGTCGAGGCCCTCCTCGTGCGGGCACCCGCCGAGGGCTACGTCGTCCCCATCGACGCCTGCTACGAGTTGGTCGGCCACATGCGCCGGCTGTGGCAGGGCTTCGACGGCGGCCAGGAGGCCCGGGCCGAGATGAACGCCTTCTTCGCCCGGGTCGCGGCTCGCGCCGCCCAGTCCGCATGACGGACATCGACTTCGAGGTTCTCGGGGTCGAGCCCGACCCGTACGCGGCGGCGCCGACACTGCTGTTCACGCTGCGGCTGAAGGAGTCGACCGGGACCGCTGTCCACTCGCTCGCCCTGCGCTGCCAGCTGCGGATCGAACCGCAGAAGCGGCGGTACACCCACGACGAGGAGGAGCGCCTGCTCGCCCTCTTCGGCGAGACCCCTCGTTGGGGCGACACGCTCAAGCCCTTCCTGTGGACCCACGCGTCGACCATGGTCGCCGGTTTCACCGGCGCCGCCGACGTCGTCCTGCCGGTCACGTGCACCTACGACTTCGAGGTGGCGGCCTCCAAGTACCTGCACGCGCTCGGCGACGGCGAGGTCCCCCTCGTCCTGCTGTTCAACGGCACCATCTTTTCCAGCGCGGGCGTCGAGCCCGTCCCCTGGCACAAGGAGACCACCTTCGGTATGCCGGCGCGTACCTGGCGGCAGCTGATGGATCTCTACTTCCCGGACAGCGGGTGGATCCGCCTGCGGCGTGACGCCCTCGACGACCTCGAGCGGTTCAAGACCGTCCGCGCCCTGGCGACCTGGGAGCAGGCCATCGAGGCCCTGCTCAAAGAGGCCGACGGATGACCGGCCTCGCCAGCTGCGTGCGGAACGCAACGGAAGGCCGGTCGGCAAGCACTCACGGGCTTCAAGGCCCGTGACGGACGTGTCGACCCGAACGACCGCCGCCGGCTTCGATCGTGCCCGCAAGGTGGCCGACGCCGTCCTCTACGAGGGCTACGTCCTGTACCCCTACCGGGCGTCGGCGGCCAAGAACCAGATCCGCTGGCAGTTCGGTGTGGTCGCCCCCAAGGACTTCTGCGACCACGATCCGGGCGAGCGCTCGTTCATGCAGACCGAGGTGCTGGTCGAGGGGTCCCGGCCCGTGGTCGACCTCAAGCTCCGCTTCCTGCGCGTCCAGTCCCGGACGGTCGAGAACGCGTCCGGCACGCCGGTCGGGTCGCTCGACGTCGACGGCAAGCTGTGGAGCTCGTTCGACGAGGCCGTCGAGGAGGAGCTCGACGTCGAGGCCGTGGGGCTGGGCGAGAGGATCGTCCCCTTCGGGCTGGCGGCCCATGAAGAGGTCGAGCCGTTGGGGGACGCGGGCCGGATCGTCCGCCGCCTGGTGGCCCTCGCCGGGCAGTTGCGGCTAACCGCCGAGCGGGTCGAGGGCCCGTACCCCCTGGTCAAGTTCCGGGTGGTGGTCGAGAACCGCACGCCCTGGTCGCCCGCAGACGGAGCGACCCGGGACGACGTGGTCCGCCGCTCGCTGGCGGCCGTCCACACCCTGATGGCCGCCCACCACGGCCGCTTCGTGTCGATGATCGACCCGCCGGAGTTCGCCACCGGGGCGGTGGCCTCGTGCCAGAACGTGGGGACGTGGCCGGTGCTGATCGGCGACGAGGGCGACCGCGAGGTCGTCCTGTCCTCGCCCATCACCCTGTACGACTACCCCGAGGTCGCCCCCGAGAGCGAGGGCGACATGTTCGACTCCACCGAGATCGACGAGATCCTCGCCTTGCGCATCCTCACCCTCACCGACGAGGAGAAGCGGGAGGCGCGGGGCACCGACGACCGCGCCGCCGCCATCATCGACCGCGTCGACGCCATGCCCCCCGAGCTGTTCGACCGCCTGCACGGGGCCATCCGCTACCTCCGCGGGACAGGGGCCGAACCGATGCCCATGCAGCTACCCGACCCGACGTCGCCGGACGAGCCCCTCCCGTGGTGGGACCCGGGGATGGACGCCTCCGTCGACCCCTTCACCGATACCGTCATGGTCGGGGCGTCGGAGGTCGGCAAGGGGACCCGGGTCCGCCTGCGCCCGCTGGGCCGAGCCGACGCCCACGACATGTTCCTCGTCGGCAAGCTGGCCACGGTCGAGGGCGTGTTCTTCGACGTCGACGGCGAGACGCAGCTGGCCGTCACCCTCGACGACGACCCAGGGGCCGACCTGGCCCGCACCCACGGCCGCTACCTGTACTTCCGCCCCGACGAGCTGGAAGTGCTGCCATGAGCGACCACGGGGGCGCCCGCGTCCTCGTCGTCGGGGTGGGGAACATCTTCCTCGGCGACGACGGGTTCGGGGTCGAGGTCGCCGGCCGCATGGCCCGCCGGCCCATTCCCGACGGGGTCCGGGTCGCCGACTTCGGGATCCGCGGCGTCCACCTGGCCTACGAGCTGCTCGAGGGGTTCGACCTGGTCATCCTGGTCGACACCATCAGCCTGGGCGAGGCGCCGGGGACGGTCACCGTCCTGGAGCCGGACGCCGACTCGGCCGGCGAAGTCCTGCCCGACGCCCACGACCTCGACCCCGTGGCCGTCATGGGCCTGCTCACCGACCTCGGCGGCTCGGTGGGGCGCATGCTCGTCGTCGGCTGCGAGCCCGCCGACCTGTCCGAGCAGATGGGCCTGAGCGACCCGGTGGCGGCGGCGGTCGACCGGGCCATCGAGGTCGTCGACGAGCTGGTTCAAGAACACCTGTCCACCTATGCCGGGAAGGAGCACTGAGCATGATCCGACGTTTCGTGATGTCCGTGGTTTTCGCCGCGTTCGCGGGGGTGGTAGTGAAGTCGCTACCGGACATCGCCCGCTACCTCAAGATGCGGGAGATGTAGTGAGGCTCGTCGGCATCGCCACCACCCTGCTGGTGGCCATTCTCATCGTCGGCTTCCTGGGCCTCCTGCTCGTGTCCCTTCCCGACCTGGCCCGGTACCGGCGCCTGCGGAGGATGTAGGTGCACGAACTGGGTTTGTGCGAGGCCATCGTCGGCGCGGTCGAGAAGCGGGCCGGCGACCGGGAGGTGACGCGGGTGAAGGTCCACGTGGGCCGGCTGCACCACGTCCATCCGGAGGCCTTCGAGCAGTCCTTCGCCATGGCCGCGGCCGGGGGCGTGGCCGGCGACGCCCAGGCCGAACTGGTGCTGCTCCCCGTCCGTTCCCGCTGCACGGCGTGCGGGGTGGTCAGCGAGGGTGAGGAGATCCCGTTGGCCTGCCAGGCGTGCGGCGGTGTCGACGTGGAGCTGGTCGGCGGGGACGAGCTCCTGCTCGAGTCCATCGAGTACCGGGCCTAACTGCACATGTGCCTCGGCATACCCGGTCGGATCGTGGAGCTGCGGGACAACCCGCACCTGGCCACGGTCGACATCCTGGGCGAGAAGACCGCCATCAACATCGGCATGATCGAGGAGCCCCTGGTTCCCGGCGACTACGTCCTCATCCACGTCGGCTTCGCCATGACGAAGATCGACGCCGACGAGGCCCGCAAGGCGCTGGACGGGCTCCGGCTCTTGGGCAACGACGACAAGGAGGCTGAACTATGGGTGTGATCATCGGGTTCGTGGCCGGTTACGTCTTCGGGACGCGAGCGGGCGCCGAGGGCTATGAGGAGATGATGAGCGCGCTGCGGACGATCACGTCGTCGGGTGAGCTGCGGGAGCTGGCTGGCGGCGTCGTCTCCATCCTGGGCGACGTGCTGAAGCAGGGCAGCGGTGTGATCGGCGAGGGCGCCGGCGCCAAGCTGCGGCGCATCGCCTGAGCCAGTTGTGACCCTGGTCGGCTGGCGCGCCGCTCGATGGTCCACGTCCTCACCGCGTCCGACCGGCAGGCCTTCAAGCGCTGCCGGCGGGCCTGGGACTTCGGATCGCCGCTGCGGCAGAACCTCGAGCCCGCCGACCTGGGCCCGACGGTCGACCTGGCGCGGGCGATCGGCGACGCCCTCGCCGTCTGGTACTTCCCCGGGATGTGGGAGTGGGACCGGTCCATCGTCCGTCCCCTCGCCGTGGAGGGGTACCGGCGCGCCGTCGCCGGCTGGCCCGCGGGCACGGAGGCCGTCGTCGGCATCGGGGAGCGCCTGCTCGACCGGTACTTCGAGTGGTCCCAGACCGTCGACCTGTTCACGCCCGTCCGGGTGGAGACGGACTTCCAGGTCTCGATCCCCGATCCGGCCGACCCGTTGCACGACCTGGTCGGCGCGGGCGACGAGGCCGTGCACTTCGCCGGGCGGGTCGACCTGCTGGTGGTCGACGAGCTCGACCGGTACTGGCTGGTCACCCACCGCACCAGCGATCGCTGGGCTGACGTCGACGAGCTGCTCCTCGACGAGCGGGCGGCGTCGTACTGCTGGGCCTGGGAACGCGCCTTCCTCGGCATGAACCTCGCCGGCACCGTCCACACCGAGCTGCGCACCGATGTCGACGTGCGCAGCTTGGCGCCCGTGCCGCCGCTGGGGACCACCGCTCCGGTCGCCGTGGCCGGGCACCGGCGCATGTACGTGCGGGCGGGCGACGTCGAGGGCCCGGCGATCACGCGTGAGGGCGACGACGCCGTCCGCCGCACGTGGATCCGCCGGGGACTGGTCGAGATGGAGCGGGTGCGCCACAAGCTCGGCGTGGAGGCCCGGGAGATGACGGCCGATCGCGTGGCCGTGTACCCGACCCCGGCGTGGGACAGCTGTTCCGCCTGCCGGTTCCGCTCGCCCTGCCTGGCCCTCGACACCGGGGAGGACGTTTCCGAGCTCCTAGCCACCGCCTACCGGCCCCGGCCACCGGCCACCCCCGAGGAGGGCCGGCTCGGCACCATCACCTGGTCCATCGGGCGGGGCGCGGCCCCGCCCACCTTCCGGGGCGACCGTCGCCCCGATCAATAGAGAAGGAGAGTCATGACTCTGTTGTGGATCGCCGACGCCGTGCTCCTGCTGGTCGTCGCCCCTCTCGTGCTGGTCTTCGCCGGGCGGGTGCTGCGCCGGATCCGGGCCATCGGCAAGCTCAGCGACGACGTCCTCACCCACGGCCTGGCCCTCAGCGCCAAGCTCGAAGCGGTGCCGAAGCTGGTCGAGACCAAGCGCCTGACCGGCGCGGCCCGGGGATTGGTCGGCCGCTACGGCGCCGGCCTCATCGCCCTTCTGTAGCCCCCGCTTTCGTCAACTGAAAGGACATTGACAATGGATGCCGCAACCGTGGCCCTCCTGGCGATCGTCGGCGTGATCGTCGCCGCCATCGCCCTCCACCTCATCGCCATCGCCGCCTCGCTGGCCCGCATCGGCTCGACCCTCGGCAAGGTCAAGGGCGGCGTGCAGGCCATCGCCGGCCAGACCGCCCCCATCAACAGCGTGGTCGCCGGTCTGGCCGGGGACGTCACCGCCATCGACGACGACCTCGAAGGCCTGCTGGCCCTGGTGGGCGACGCCCAGGCTGCGGCGGCCGCCGCTCCCGCTCCCGCCCCCGCACCTGCTCCTGCGCCGGCCCCCCGCCCCGAACGGGTCGTTGCCGTCGTCGAGGAGCTGGACGTCGACCTCGACGACGACGAGCCGGTGGTGCCCCGAGTGTCCATGCGGGACGCCGTGGCCCAGGCTCGGGCCGGCGCCGGGGTGTAACGGGAGCGAGCGGACGCGAAAAAGCGGCGGGACCGCACCAGGCAGGCCCGCCGCTTTTCCCGTCTAACGCAGGCTCTCCACCGTTTCCGCAGCGCGGGTAAGGCCGGCAGCGGCCTGGCCGAGCAGGCGGTTGATCTCGTCTGCCCCCGGGCCGATGATCGCGCAATGACCCTCGACCGCAGCCACACCTTCGGCGATCTTGACCAGGTTGCCCTGGATGTGGGTGAGGAGGACGTCGAGCCGGTGGAGGAAGTAAAGCAGGACCCCTGCCAGCAGGGCGACCTCGATCACCGACAGGACGACACGAAGGGTCATGACGGGCTCCCCTGGGAGGTGAGGAAGTCGACGTGGCGCTGGACCTCGTTGCCCAGCTCACCGACCAGCTCCACGGTCTTGGGCAACATCCACGTCGTCGCCGTCTGGGTGGCGACGCGAGCGGCCATGTCCCAGACGTTCTGGACCTTGGCGTCCAGGTCGCGCACGTAGACCTCAAGCAGGAACAACAACAGGATCACCGCCGAGATGACCACGGTGCCGAGGCCCAGGGTGAGCCACCAAAAGGTGATGTGCTCCTGGGCCAGGGCGAGGACGGGGGACATGCTCAACCTCCTGCCAGGGCCTCGCGGGCCTGGGCCGCATGGGTGACGACCGACAGCAGGCCCTCGTTGAGGGTGCCGACGGCGGGGACAGACGCGGTGTTGACCCGGATGTCGTCCAGGACGTCGGTGATGTCGTCGGCCACGCCGCTGATTCGGCGCACCAGGGCCAGGATGATGGCGACCATGGCCACCACGATCACGATGACCACTCCGGCGATGACATATCCGACATACCACCCCGTTAGGGTGGACGCCTCGGACCCGACAGCAGCTATTGACACGCGTACCGCCTTTCTCGCCGCCCGTCCATCTTACGGCTCGGGCGAGCAGGCGGTCAACGTATTGTGTCCCCTCCAAGGCGTGGCCACCGCGCCTTGGAGGGGAATTCGGAGTCCTACGAGCCGGCGGACGATCCGCTGGCGGGCATGGTGGGCCCGCTCGGCTCCTGGGGGTCGATGCCGGTGGAGTCCCGGGCCGTCGATTCGCCCACCGGCCGCTGCGACTCCCCCTGGGTCCCGGTCCGGTAGCGGCCGTCCTCGCCGTCCTCCTCGACCACGTCCTCGCCCCGGCGAGTCATGTTGGTCCCGACACCGCGGGCGGTGGTGGCGTTGGGGTCGGTAGCGGTGGACGTCCCGCCGCCGGCGGCCCCGGGCGAGGCCACCTCGTCGGGTCGGACCGGGCTCTCGTCGGCCGGGCTGGCCGTGGCCCCCGGGCGGCCCGTCTTGGTCTCGTCGAGCTGGCGCTCGACCGTGCCCGTCAGGGCCTCGCTGATGTCGTCGTCGCGGCGACCCGTCGTGCGCCCTTCGTAGGGAGGGACGTTGGTCGGGTCAGGTTCGGTGACGTTCTGCTGCGGCATGTGAGCTCCTTGTCGTCACGGAATTGTGCTGCATGACTCGGCCTACCCGACCAAATGGCCGGGCAATCCACGTCGTTCTTTCCTCTAAAGCCCCTGGTGCTGTATGTTTGGCACAGGTAGCGAGGAGGCCTTATGAACGAAACCGACCTAGACAGGGAGGCGTTCTGCCGCGGCCTCCTGCAGAACGCCGCCGCCCGGCAGCTGGTCTTCGCCCGGGCCGAGCCGGAAACGCCGTCGGCTGACTACCTCACCGGCTTCGGCGCGGGATGGGAAGCCGGCCACGTGTCCGCCCTGGCCCTGGCGCTCTCGCTGCTCACCGGCGAATCCCCGGCGGCGCTGGTGGCCGAGGCCCAGGCCCAGGCGGCGATGGACCTGTCGTTCCCGTTCGACGTCCACGTCGAGGCCGCGTCATGAGCGCGGCCGACGAGCTCGTCCCCTGCCCGACCTGCTGGTTACCCGCCGATCTCGTCGCCCCCACGGATGTCGACCTGAACTACCACTCGCACTGCCCCCGGGGCCACGACAACACCTTGGTCCCCGCCGTGCTCCGGCACCTGCGCAGCCTGATGGCCCGCGCCACCGACCGCCCCGCCTGAGCGTTCGGTCGATCGACGGCCCCCTGCGACCACCGAGTGCCCAAACGGTCCTCAGTTTCGAAGCGAACGCAGGCGGGCGACCACGGCGGGGAAGGCGGTGCCGAAGGCGCTGACGTCGTCATCGGTCGTCGACCAGCCGACCGAGACCCGCAGGGACCGCTCGGCCTCTACGCCCATGGCCGCCAGCACGGGGGAGGGTTCGAGCGACTCGGAGGAGCAGGCGCTGCCCGAGTGGGCGGCGATCCCGGCCTGGTCGAGCCCGAGCAGGACGGCCTCCGCCTCCACCCCGGCCACGCCGAGACAGGCGATGTGGGGGAGGCGGCGCTCGACGTCGCCGTAGGCCACCACCCCGTCGACGGCCAGGGCGGCGGCCAGCATGGCGTCGGTCTGGCGCCGGGCCCGGCGCGACTCGTCGTCGACGGGCACCGCAGAAGCGGCGGCGCCGAACCCGACGATGCCGGCCACGTTCTCCATGCCGGCTCGCCGGGAACGCTCCTGCTCCCCGCCGACCAGGAGGGGGCGCAGCCGCAGGCCGCGGCGGACGAGGAGGGCGCCCACGCCCTGGGGGCCGCCGAGCTTGTGGGCGCTGACGGACAGCAGGTCGGCGCCCAGGGCCCCGAAATCGACGGCGACGTGTCCGGCGGCGGCCGCCGCGTCCACGTGGACCAGGACCCCCCGCTCCCGGCAGCCGGCCACCACCGCGGCCACCGGCTGCAGCGTCCCCACCTCGTGGTTGCCCCACTGGACATGGACGAGCGCGGTCGGGCCGGCATCGACGGCGGCCAGGACGGCCCCGGGGTCGACCCGCCCGGCGGGATCCACCGGCACCTCGACCACGTCGCCGAACGCGGCCGAGGCGTCACGAACGGCGGAGTGCTCGACGGCGGGGACCACCACCCGGCCGCTCCTCGCCGTCGCCCCCCACACCGCGGTGACGATGGCCTCCGTGGCCCCGCTGGTGAAGACCACCTCGCGGGGCCGGGCGCCGAGGAGCGCGGCCACCTGCTCGCGGGCCTGCTCGACCGCGCCCCGGGCCATACGGCCGTCGGTGTGCACCCGCCCCGGATCGGCGGCGAAGGACAGCCACGCCAGCATGGCGTCGACCGCCTCCGGGCGGGACGGCGAGGTGGACGCGTGGTCCAGGTAGTGGCGCGTCAGACGAGGGTGACGCAGATGTCGTCGCCGAGGGGCCGCGACGCCGACGTCTCGGGCACGGTGTCCCCGTAGAGCGTCTCCAGCATGCCCTTGACAATGCCCCGGTCGACGGCGCAGATCACCGGGTGCTGCACGGCGGCGCCGCCGAAGGGGCACTGCTCGGAGATGATGGCCAGGCCGTCGGCCCGCGACTCGGTATGGGAGGCGAAGCCGTGGGCGGTCAGGGCGTCGGCCACTGCGTGCAGGGCGGCCTGCAGGGACCGATGGCCCTCGCCCGGCGCCATGGAGGCGGCCAGGGAGCGGCCGTACTCCTCGCCCACCGCCTCGGCCATGGCCTCGGCCGCCTCGGCCGGGACCAGGGCCAGGGTGCGCCCCAGCAGGGCGATCAGCAGATCGTCCCGGCGCACGGGGAACTCGAGGGCCAGGGCCTTGTCGGTGACCAGGTAGCGCTTGGACGGACGGCCCGCACCCAGCTTGCCCGGGCGGCCGACCTCGACCCGCAGGTACCCGCCGGCGGCCAGCTTGTCCAGGTGGTGGCGGGCCACGTTGGGGTGCAGGCCGAACCGCTGGGCCACCCCGGAGGTGGTGACGCCGTCGGCGGCGTCGTGGGCGAACAGGTAGATGTCACGCCGCGTGGAGTCCCCGAACGCCGAGGTGGCCGCGGTCACGCCCGCTGCGAACGCCGCCGCCGAGAGGGGCAACTGCTCCATGCCGGTATTCTACCTATGTCCATAGGAGAAATTGCATGCCCACACGTGAGGAAGTCCTCGAGGTTCTGCGGCCGGTCCAGGATCCCGAGCTCCACCGCAGCATCGTCGAGCTCGACATGGTGCGCGATATCCGGTTCGCCCCGGACGGGCGGGTCGGCGTCACCGTCGCCCTCACCGTGGCCGGCTGCCCGTTGCGGGCCGAGATCACCGACCGGGTGACCAAGGCGGTGGGCGCCCTGGCCGGGGTGAGCGGGGTCGATGTCGACCTCACGGTCATGACCGATACCGAGCGCGAGGCGCTGCGCACCCGCCTCTCCACGCCGGCCGGCGGCGCCGGCGCAGGGGGCGCCGACTCGGCGGGCCACGCCGGGCACGCCCATGCCGCCAACGACGGCCCGGCCCAGGTGATCCCCTTCGCCGACCCGGCCAGCAAGACCCGGGTGCTCGGCCTGTCGTCGGGCAAGGGCGGCGTGGGCAAGTCCTCGGTGACCGTCAACCTGGCCGTCGCCCTGTCCCGGCTGGGCCACCAGGTGGCCATCCTCGACGCCGACGTCTACGGGTTCTCCATCCCCAAGATGCTCGGCCTCGACCAGCAGCCGGTGGTGATCGACGGGATGATCGTCCCCCCGGTGGCGGGCGGGATCACCGTGATGTCCACCGGGTTCCTCGTGGCCGACGACCAGCCGGTGATCTGGCGGGGGCCCATGCTGCACAAGGCCCTCAACCAGTTCCTGACCGACGTCTACTGGGGCGAGCCCGACTACCTGCTGGTCGACATGCCCCCGGGTACGGGCGACGTGGCCCTCTCCCTGGCCCAGTTCATGCCCCGCACCGAGGTCTACGTGGTGACGACGCCCCAGCCCGCGGCCCAGCGGGTGGCCCAGCGCTCGGCCCTCATGGCCCGCAAGGTCAACCTGGCGGTACGGGGCGTCATCGAGAACATGAGCTGGTTCACGGGAGACGACGGCCGGCGCTACGAGATCTTCGGCGCCGGGGGCGGCCAGCAGCTCGCCGACGACCTGCAGGTCCCCCTTCTCGGCCAGATCCCCCTGGTCACTGCCCTGCGGGAAGGCGGCGACGTCGGCGCGCCCGTGACGCTCAGCGACCCGGCGGGCGAGGCGTCGCAGGCCTTCGACGCCCTGGCCAAACGGGTCGACACGCTCGGACGCGGCCGCATCAGCCACCCCGAGCTCACCATCCGCTGAGCCGGTAGGTTGCCCGCCGGCGCTGGCGGGAAGCCTGTCCGTATGAGCGATGCCATCACCTACTGCGTCAAATGCACTACCGAGATCGACGCCGACGCGGCGACGTGCCCGGCATGCGGTGCCCACCAGAAGGCCGGAGACCGGACCCCGGCCAGCGGCCAGCCGACGACGGCGCCCGCCGGCTGGCAGGCGGGGCGGCCGGCGGTTTCCGAGGTGGGCTACACCGTCGAGGAGCCGTGACGGCGTAGCCGGCCCGGCGCGTCGCTCAGCCCGTCGTGGCGAGCGGCGGGTGCTCGAGCACGCGGGGCCGGTACTCGACCAGCTGGGTCCTCCCGTCGAACGTGCGGCTGTCGATCATTTCCAGGGCGACGTCGGGATAGCCGTCGTAGATGCGCTCTGCTCCCGTGGCGCCGGTGATCACCGGGAACATCACCACGCGGAAGCGATCGACGAGCCCGGCCCGCAGCAGGGACCGACTCAAGCTGAGGCTGCCGATCGTGGTGAGGAGACCCGAGCCGTCCTCCTTCATGGCCCGGACAGCTTCGACGGCGTCCTCGCGCACGAGCGTGGCGTTGGCCCACCCAAGCGGCTCCTCGAGCGACGCAGAGAACACCACCTTCGACGCCCGCGTGAGCTGGTCGACCGACGCCTCCTCGTCGGCAGGAAGCTCGTCCTGTCCTGCCGGGGGCTCCCCGCCGGCGAAGCCCGACATCAGCCGGTAGGTCTTCGCCCCCATCAAGTAGCTGACCTCGGGCTGCTCGCCGAGCCACGCCAGGTACTCGGGCCCTTGGAGACCCCACCACCCCGGCCAACCCTCCCCCGAGGCGTAGCCGTCGAGGGTGGTGATGAAGTCGACGAGAAGTTCTCGCATGTCGTCTCCTTGGTCTCGAAAGGTCACGTCGCCGCTCCTGCACTCGCTACCACGGCGGCACGAGGTTTGGACGGGCGGCGAGTCGAGAACTCATCGCCGGCCCGCCGGCTCCTTGCTATGCCGACCGGTCCACGCGGTAGCGGAGGAAGAGGTACCCGTCGTCCTCGCAGACCGACTGGATCGACACCCGCGTGGGGGCCGGGAGGTCGGCCATGGCCAGGATGCGCTTGGCGTCGGCGCCGACCAGCACGGGCGATACGGTGACGCACACTTCGTCGAGCAGCCCGGCCGAGGCCAGGGCGCCGTTGAGGGTCGGGCCCCCCTCGGCCAGTACCGAACGGGCGCCGCGGTCGGCGAGCACGCGCACGGCGAGCCGGAGGTCGACGGCCTCGGCGCCGACCAGCACGACGTCGGCCACCTCCTCGGCCCGCCGCCGGTCGGCCGGCTCTGCGGCCTCCGACGTGACGACCACCGGACGGGCGGAGGCCTCGGCGAAGAAGGGCGACTCCCAGTCGAGGCGGCAGGCCCGCGTCACCACGGCGATCGCCGGCACCGCGGTCTGACCCCGGGCGACGCGGGCCTCGACCACCGGCGCGGGAAGTCGGACCGGCCCGTAGCCCTCGGCCCGCATGGTCCCGGCGGCGACGAGGATCACGTCGGCCAGTGACCGCAGCACGGCGAAGACCCGATGGTCGGCGGGCCCACCCAGGCCCCCCGACAACCCCTGGACCGCCGTCGCTCCGTCCACGCTGGCGATCATGTTGAGCCTGACCCACGGCCGGTCGCCGGTGGCCGGCGCCTCGCCGTACACCCCGACCGGGTCGACGTCGTCCCGGGCGACCGGGTGGAGCTGCCGCATCCTCAGCGCGCCAGCAGGTGGTCCCGGCGCACCCGCAGGAAGTCCAGCACGACGCCGTGCTGGTCGGTGGCGGCGACGAATGCCTCGAGGGGGAGAATGGCGCCGGCGAAGGAGTCGGCGTTCCACAGGTCGCTGCCGTCGACGGCCGGCGGCAGGACGTAGAAGTAGGGCTGGGGGACCCGGGCGTCCCCCGGGGAGGCCCCGAACGTGGCCCGGCGGTCGGGCGGGAGGCAGTCGAAGGCCACGTCGAAGTGCTCGGGCCAGATCTGCACCCGGCTCTCGTCGCTGGAGCCCGGCTCGGCCCGCAGGGCTTCGAGCACGGACGTGGCGAAGCCGTACCAGTCGCCCAAGAACGTCGCCGCGGTGGTGTCGACCCCGAGCGGGGCGCCCGCGTCGCCCGGGGGTGGGACGTCGAACGACTCGGCCCAGGCCACGTCCGGCGGCCCGTCGAGCACGAACTCGGCCGCGGCGGCCAGGGTGGTGATCGGCTGAGCGGCGGCCGTCCCGCCCCGCTGGCGGACCAGCTGGGTGCCCTGGACGCGCACTTGCTCATCCTCGCCGAAGAACGGGGTCCCGAAGCCGCCGAGCGTCCACCGCAAGCCGATCTTGCCGTTGGCCCGCCGCCGGGCCGGCGAGATCACGTAGACGGCCAGCCGGTGCAGGCTCAGCCGGGTCTCGGCCAGGCTGTCGGGGGCCGGGGACAGTGGGCGGCAACGGTCGAGCCAGCGTTCGGCAGCCCACGCTTGGTGCTCGGGCCGGCCGGCGAGCCAGTCGGCCCAGCGGGGAACGGGCCGGTACGGGTCGTCGGCGAACCACGGGCCGTCGACGACCGCCGGCGGCGAGGGTTCGAGCACCGAGGCGACGAACGCGTCACCGACGACCTCCTGGGCCTCGGCCCGGGCATTGCGTGCTTGGACGTCCACAACGGCTCCGTCGGCCACGAACAGCGGCCCGTTACAGGTTTGGGCGTAACGCCGCCCGTTCCCGGATGGACAGCAGGGGACGGGACAAGGGGGGTGGAGGGATCGTGCCTGAACACTACGACGTGATCGTCATCGGATCGGGAGCTGGCGGCGGGACGCTGACCTACGCCCTGGCCGGCACCGGCAAGCGGGTGCTCCTGCTCGAACGCGGGGGCTGGTACCCGCGGGAGAAGGAGAACTGGGACTCACGCGCGGTCTGGGGCGACCTGCGCTACCGCAACGCCGGCCACTGGACCGACCAGAACGGCAAGGAGTTCAACCCCAAGCAGCACTACTACGTGGGCGGCAACACCAAGGTCTACGGCGCCGTGCTGTTCCGGATGCGGCAGCGGGACTTCGGGCCCGTCCAGCACGTCGATGGCGTCTCGCCGGCGTGGCCGATGACCTACGAGGACTTCGAGCCGTGGTACGCCAAGGCCGAGGAGCTGTACCACGTCCACGGCGAGCGAGGCGTCGACCCGACCGAGGCGCCGGCCACCGGCCCGTTCCCCTACCCGGCCATGAGCCACGAGCCCCGGATCGCGCAGCTGGCCCAGGACCTCAAGGGGGCGGGGCTCACCCCGTTCGCCCTGCCGCTGGGCATCATGATCGACGAGGCCAACCCGGAGCGCAGCCCCTGCATCCGCTGCTCGACCTGCGACGGCTTCGCCTGCCTGGTGCGGGCCAAGGCCGACGCCCAGGTGGTGTGCGTGGAGCCTGCCCTCGCCCACCCGAACGTCACCCTGCTGATCAACGCCCGGGTCGTGCGGCTGGAGACCACGCCGAGCGGGACGTCGGTGCGGACGGTCGTGGTCGAGCGAGACGGCCAGCGCGAGGAGTACTCGGCCGACATCGTGGCCGTGGCCTGCGGGGCCATCAACTCGGCCGCCCTGCTGCTTGCCTCGGCCAACGAACAACATCCGGACGGGCTGGCCAACAGCTCCGGGCTGGTCGGCCGCAACCTCATGGTCCACAACAACTCGTCGCTCATCGCCATCTCGATGGTGCCCAACCCCACGGTGTTCGAGAAGACGCTCGGGATCAACGACTACTACTTCGGCGACGGCGAATGGGAGTACCCGCTCGGGTCCATGCAGATGCTGGGCAAGAGCGACGCCTTCACCATGTCGCTCGACGCGCCCGACGCCGACGACCCCGCCGACCTGGCCGCCCACTCGCTGGACTTCTGGCTGACCACCGAGGATCTTCCCGATCCCGACAACCGGGTCCGAGTGGGCCCCGACGGGCGGATCATGCTCACCTACACCCCGAACAACCTGGAGGCCCACGCCCGGCTGACGGCCAAGTTCCGCTCGCTGCTCGACGCCATGCGGTGCAAGAAAGACGTCATCGACCGCTCGACCTACCTAGGCGGGCGGCTCGGCATCTCCGGCGTGGCCCACCAGAACGGCACCGCCCGCTTCGGTACGGATCCGGCCACCAGCGTGCTGGACCTGGACTGCCGCACCCACGACATCGACAACCTGTACCTCGTGGACTCCAGCTTCTTCGTCTCCAGCACGGCCGTGAACCCCACCCTCACCATCATCGCCAACGCCCTGCGCGTCGGCGAGCACCTGGCGGCCCGCCTGGGCTGAGCGGCGCCACCACCGCTCGCCGGCTCGGTTGACGACATCGCGGACGGCGGGCAAGGATGTCCGGCGCTCGGTGACCTCCGCGGGGAGACCCGGCGGAAGGGAGTTTCGCATGATCCGCGTTTGGCGGTGCGGCGACGCTGAAGTGGGTCGAGACGAAGCGCGAGTGGTGAGCAGGGGTGGCACTGACCCTTGCCGCAGCCGCCGAGCGACGTAGGCGTTGGTCTCGACGTCGAACAGTCCGGACCCGTCGTTCCACGACCGCAGGGACGCCCTCGATGCCGCCGCCGGTCCGGCCAGCCGCGCCTATCAGCAGGAGGTCGTGGCCGAGCTGGGCCGCCAGGCGCTGGTCGATCGGGACCTCCCCTCGCTCATGAAGTCGGCGGTTCAGGCCGTCGCCCGGATCCTGGGCCTGGAGCGGGCCGAGGTCTTTGAGCTCGCCCCGCGGAACGACGTCCTGATCCTCAGGGTGGGGGCCGGATGGGACGCGGGGATCGAGGGCCTGGCGTCGGTACCGGCCACCGAAGAATCGCCCGCCGGGTACACGCTTGAATCACAGGCACCGGTGGCGGTCGAGGATCTCCGGATGGAGACCCGGTTCAGCGTTCCGCCGTTGCTCGCCGACCATGGGGTGGTCGGCGTGCTGAACGTCGTCATCCGAGGCGACTCGCGGCCCTATGGCGTGCTCGGCGCGAGCGCCACCTACCCCCGGCGATTCGGCCCTGACGACATCTACTTCCTGCGTGCCGTGGCCAACGTCCTGGCCGACGCCATCGGGCACGCCAAGGTAGAGGACGAGCTGCGGGCGGCCCGTGATCGGGAGCGGCGGCTCCGCGAACGTCTCGAGCGGCACTCCCGCATGGTCGTCGAGGCCCAGGAGCGCGAGCGCCGGCGGATCGCAAGGGAGCTGCACGACGAGATCGGTCAGATCCTCACCGGGCTCAAGCTGACGCTGGAAGGACATGACCGCCTCTCGCCCGAGGCTGCCGCCAACCGGCTGGCCCGGGCTCGGGAGCTCGCCGTCGAGCTGCTGCGTCGCGTGCACGACCTCTCTCTCGACCTCCGGCCCGCAGTGCTGGACGATCTGGGGCTGCAGGCGGCGCTCATCTGGCTCACGGAGCGCTACGGCCAGCAGACGGGCGTCCATGTCGAGCTCCGGTGCTCCGGGCTCGAGCGACGGCTGCCCAGCGAGGTGGAGACGGCGGGGTACCGCATCGTCCAGGAAGCCCTCACCAACGTGGCGCGGCACGCGGGTGTCGACCGCGTCGCGGTCAACTGCGCCCTCGATGATGGGTGCCTGCGAGTGGAGGTCGTCGATCACGGCCGTGGGTTCGAGGTCGGCGCCGTCCCGGTCGGCCGGAGCAGCGGACTGGCGGGCATGGAAGAGCGGGCCCGGTCGGCGGCCGGCCGGACCTGGGTGGACTCCACCGTCGGGGTCGGTACCACTGTCGTCGCCGAGCTCCCGGCGGGATAGAGCGCGTCGCATGGTCATCCGGCTCGTGCTCGCGGACGATCACGCCGTGGTGCGAGAGGGAGTTTCCGCGCTCCTCGGGTCGGATCCCGAGTTCGACGTGGTGGGCCAGGCCGGCGACAGCGCCGCGGTGCTCGACCTGGTCGAGCGACTGGAACCCGATGTCGTGGTGCTCGACCTCATGATGCCCGGGGTGGGCGGGCTGGAGGTCACCGGTCAGCTGGCCCGGCGGCCGGACCCCCCGGCGGTGCTCATCCTCAGCATGCACGAAAGCCAGGCGTACGTTGTCGAGGCCATGCGCCGGGGCGCCGCCGGTTACGCCCTCAAGCAGGCGCCCGCCGGGGAGCTCGCCCGGGGGATCCGCACGGTCGCCTCGGGCACTCGCTACCTGAGCCCGCCGCTGTCCCAGCGAGCCCTCGAGGCCTACGTGCGTGGGCCGGAGCAGCAGCGGGATCGCGAGGACATGCTTACGGTGCGCGAACGCGAGGTGCTCCGCCTGGCCGCCGAGGGCCGGAGCAACGCCGAGGTCGCCGCTCTGCTCTTCATCAGCCGCCGCACCGTCGAGACCCATCGTGCCCGCGCCATGAGGAAGCTCGGGCTCCGCAACCAGGTGGAGCTGGCGCGCTACGCCATCGAGCGGGGGATCGTCCCGCCGAACCCGCCGTCGCCCTCGACTCCCGAGGGGGGCGCGGGACCATAGGTGCGGGCGGCATACGTGCCGATACGGATCTCGATTTCCGTGACGTCCCGTATGGCCTGAGCAGCGGCGGCGTGCGAGCCTGTGGAGGAGGGTCCTAGACGCGGCGTCGACGACCCCGATCGGGTCGAGCAGCAGGCCCCGATGACGGATGCCGGTCGATCAGCTGCCGGCCGGCGCATGCGGTACTTGCCGGCGCAGTGCGAAGGGAGGACGGCCTGATGTCGTCTACGAACGGTCCCGGCTCTCCCCCCGCCGTGGGACCCGGCGACGGCCCCGATACCGCGGTCCCGGTCTTCTCGATCCACATCAGCCGGGAACTGGAAACGGTGGTCGTGACCCTCGAGGGGCTCCTCGACGAGGACGGCTCGCCGGCGTTGGTCGACCTGTTGTGGGATCTCGTCGTCGGGCAGGGGAACCTCTCCGTCAGCGTCGACGCTCGGCGGCTCACCTTGTCTCACGCCGCGCTCATCTGGGTCTTCCGCGCCCTCGAGCGGGAGGCCTCCCTCAGGGGCGGGACGCTCGCTGTCGTCGAGCCTCCACCGCGCCGGGATCCAACGGAACGAAGTCGAACGCGGACCACCCTCGACTATCGCCGCGCACGTCGCGCCGCACCGCTTGAGATGGCGGCACACCCCGCCGGGGGGGCCCGGACCATGCAAACCGAACGGGAGAGAACCTCGAAATGATCCGATGCGAACCGAAAAAGGGCGACGGCCAGGTCAAAGTGACCTTCGCCATCCCGGCCGACGGAATCGAGCGGGTGTCGGTCGTCGGCGACTTCAACGACTGGGACCCGGTCGCCACCCCTCTGGCCCGGCGGGCGGAAACGCTGCGGGCATCGGTCGTGCTCGACGGCGGCCGCCGCTACGCCTTCCGCTACCTTGCCGACGGCGGGCGCTGGTTCAACGACGACGAAGCGGACGACTACCAGGGCAACGACTTCGGTGGGAGCGATTCCGTCGTCGACCTCACGAAACCGCTCTGATCCGCGGCTGCGCCCTCAGTCGCCGAGCGCGCCGTCGGCGCCGGCCAGGGCCCGCTGGATGGCGGCGACGAGCGACTCGGCGGCCTGGCGCGTCAGCTCGACACCGACGCGTGCCGCAGGACCCTCGCTTCGGTTCAGGAAGTCGACGTTGAGGGTGTGGCCGGCCTGGGCCCGCACGGGGTGGTCGACGTAGACCATCGCTTCCCGGAGGTCGAACCAGCCGGCCGGGCCCTTGGCCGCCCCGTCGAGGTTGATCAGCTCCGTCTGGTACGTGCACACGGTCAGGCCCCCAGGTGGCGGCCGAAAGCCTCGAGGATGCGCCGCCAGCCGTCGGTTGCCGCCGCGGGGCGGTAACTCGGGCGGTCGACGGCGAAAAAGCCATGGCCGGCGTCCTCGTAGGTGTGGAAGTCGTGGCGCTTGCCCGCCGCGGTCAGGGCCCGGTCGATCTCGGCCACCTCCTCCGGGCTGGGCCACCTGTCCTCGGCCCCGAAGAGCCCCAGCAATGGGCACGACAGGTCGCCGGCCAACCCGATGACGGGCTGGGCCTTCAGGGGCAGGCCCTCGGGTGCTCGGGCCACGAATGCGCCGTAGCAGTCGACGGCGGCGTCGAGGGGCAGCCGGCAGGCGGCCAGGAAGGCCTGGCGGCCGCCGGAGCAGAAGCCGATCACCCCGATCTTGCCGTTGGCCGAGCTGAGGCTCCGGAGAAGCTCGGCGGCGCCCGCCACGTCGCCCACGAGACGGTCGTCCGGCACGCCCCCGGCGGCGCGGGCCGCGGCGGCGGCGTCGTCCGGCGCCGCGCCCGGTGCTTCGCGGAAGTGGAGGTTCGGGCACAGGGCGTTGAACCCCTCGACCGCGAACCGGCGAGTGATCTCCTTGCTGGCCGTGTCGTAGCCGGGCATGTGGTGGATGACCACCACGCCGCCATAGGGGCCCGGGGCGAGCGGCCGGGCCAGGTAGCCCTCGATGGCGTCGCCGCCGTTACCGGACAGGGCCACCGTCTCCGCCAGGGTGGCGTCGTAGCGCATCAGGGGCCTCCAGCCTCTCGACGTTCCGGGGTCACGTGGTCGGGCTCCGCCGCCAGTTCGCCGAGGAGCCTGACGGCGCGGGCCACCACCGTCCGGTCATCCTCGCTCAGGGTGGCCAGGCGCTCGGCCAAGAAGGCGGTACGGGCCCGGCGCAGGTCCCGCAGGGCCCGGCGACCGGCGCCCGTGGCCTCGACGAGGACGGCCCGGCCGTCGCCCGGGTCGGGATGGCGACGGACCAGGCCTTGGTCCTCCAGGCGGGTGATGGCGCGGGTCAGCGTGGGCGGGGCGACGGACTCGACCCGGGCCAGGTCGCCCAGCTGCAGCGGGCCCAGGCGCTCCACGCTGGCCAGGGCCGACAGCTGCGAGGGGGTCAGGCCGGCCGTCCCCTCCTGGCGCAGGCGCCGGGCCAGGCGGCCGACCAGGAGCCGTATCTCGGTGGCCAGCTCGCCGGTGCCGTCGTCCACGACCAATATACTTAGCAGATGTCAACTAAGGGGAGGAGGACACGGGCGCTGCGCACCCGGAACTTCCGGCTCTTCTTCGTCGGCCAGTTGATCTCCAACACCGGCAACTGGCTCACCATGGTGGCCCTGACCCTGCTGGTCCTGCACCGGACCGGGAGCGGCACGGCCGTCGGGGCGCTGGCGGCCTGCCAGTTCGGTCCCATCCTCGTGCTGTCGCCCTTCGCCGGCCTGGTGGCCGACCGCTCGAACAAGCTCCGGCTCCTCAAGGGGACCCAGATGGGCGAGATGGCCCAGTCGTTCGTGCTCGCCGGCCTGGCCTTCATGCACAACGCCCCGGTGCTGGCCTTTTACGCCACCGCCCTGGCCGGCGGCTGCCTGCTGGCCTTCGACAACCCGGTCCGGCGCTCCTTCGTCACCGAGATGGTCCCCGCCGAGGACGTCACCAACGCGGTGACCCTCTACAGCGCCATCGTCAACACGTCCCGGATCTTCGGCCCGGCCCTGGCCGGCGCCCTGGTGGTCACCGCCGGCTACGGGTGGTGCTTCACCATCGACGCCGCCTCCTACCTCACGGTGCTCGCCGCCCTTTGGATGATGCGGCCCGAGGAGCTTCGGCCCGTCGAGCCCACCCGGCGGGCCAAGGGCCAGGTGCGGGAGGGAATCCGCTACGTCCGCTCCGTGCACGAGCTGCGCCTGCCGTTCGTGATGCTCGCGGTGGTCGGGACGCTCAGTTACAACTTCACCGTCGTGTTCCCGCTGTTCGTCGAGCACACCCTGCACGGCAGCGACGCCAGCTACACCCTGGTCTACGCGGTGTTCAGCGCCGGCGCCCTGGGCGGCGCCTTCGTGGTCGCCGACCGCCGGACCGTCACCGTCGCTCACATCGTGGCCGGGGCCGCCGCCTTCGGGGCCACCATGCTGGTGCTGGCCGCGGCGCCGAACGTGGCGGTGACGATCCCCATCGTCGCCGTGCTGGGGGTGACCAGCATCGCCTTCATGACGTCCATCACCGCCATCGTCCAGGTCCGCGCCGATCCGCGCATGCACGGGCGGGTCCTGGCCCTGCAGACCGTCCTGCTCATCGGCACGACCCCCATCGGCGGTCCGCTCATGGGCTTCGTCGCCGACGTGGGCGGGGCCAGGGTTCCCCTGGCTATCGGCGGTGCCTCGGCCCTGCTGGCCGCCCTGTTCGGGCTGGTCGCCGGGCGCACGGCGCTGACCCGGCAGGGTGGGCGGCCGGTCCCTGACGAGATCGCGCAGGACCCGGCCGAGGTCGTGCTGGGCTGAGGACGCTCGGCACGGGGCGCCCGGCCATAGCGCCGAGATGGCCCTAGCCTGGACGTCGTGGAGGGAAAGCCGGTCGGTCGGCGCGTCGTGCTCGGCATGCTGGCCACCGGCGCGGGCGGCGTCCTGTTCGGGTCCAAGGTCGCCGATGTGATGGAGCGGGTCCTGGGCCCGCTCACGGCCCGGGACGGCACCGGCTTTCTGTCCCTGTTCCCGGTCGGGCGCTTCCGCATCTACACGGTCACGGGCCGGCTCCACTCCCGCTCGGACCAGGACTACCGGCTGAGCGTCGGCGGCTTCGTCGACGCCCCGGTCACCCTCACCCTCGACGACCTGAAGGCCATGCCGCCGGTCCGCATGACCAAGGACTTCCAGTGCGTGACCGGCTGGCGGGTGCACAACGTGGCCTGGACAGGGGTGCGCCTGGCCGACCTGCTCGACCGGGCGGGCGCCAAGGACGGCGCCCAGGGGGTGAAGTTCTCCTCCTTCGACGGCTCCTACACCGAGACCCTCACCATGGACCAGGCCCGCCGCAACGACGTGATCGTCGCCTACGAGATGCTGGGCAAGCCGGTGACCGCGGCCCACGGCGGCCCGGTCCGGCTCTACGTCGCCCCCATGTACGGCTACAAGTCGATCAAGTGGCTGGACACGATCGAGGTGTCCGAGTTCACCCCCCGGCAGGGCTACTGGGAGGTCCGGGGCTACGACACCGACGGCTGGATCGGAAAATCCAACGGCCGTGACGACCGTCCGGTCTGACGCGCCGGAACGGGCCCGGCTGGCTCGGTTCGACGACGCCGAGCAGGCGCTGCACTGGGTCAACGCCGCGCTGTTCGGCGTGCTCATGGCCACGGGGGCCATCCTCTACATCGGCAGCCTGAGCGCGCTGGTGGGGCGGCGGGAGCTCGTGCGCATCGTCCACGTCGCCGCCGGCCTGGCCCTGCCGTTCCCCCTGCTCGCCACCCGGCTCGGACCGTGGCGGGCGGCCTTCGTGAGCGACGTCCGCGCCCTGGCCCGCTTCGACGACGACGACCGGCGCTGGCTGCGCTCGTTCGGGCGCAGCAAGGACGTGCGCATGGGCAAGTTCCATCCCGGTCAGAAGCTGAACGCCGCCTTCACCCTGGGGGCCATCCTCGTCATGTTCGGGACCGGGTCGATCATGCACTGGTTCCGCTTCTTCCCCGACGACTGGCGGACCGGGGCGACCTTCGTCCACGACTGGCTGGCGGTGACGCTGGCCGTCGTGGTGGCCGGGCACCTCAAGATGGCGCTTTCGGACGGGGACGCCCTGCGGGGGATGACCCAGGGGTCGGTACCGCCGGGTTGGGCGCGCCGCCACCGGCCCAAGTGGTACGAGGAGGTGACCGGCGAGCCCGCAGGTGTGCCGGCGAAGCGCCAGGGCCGTCCGCGGTCGGCGCGGCCCCGGCGGCCCCCACGCAGGCCGACCGGCTAGACAGGGCCCGTGCTCGGCGTCATCTCCTACAACCCGGTTGTGCGGGTCCACCTGGGCCCGCTCTCCATCTCGCCCCACGGGGTGTTCATCGCCATCGGGTTCATGGTCGGTGCCTGGTTCATGCTGCCCCAGTCCCGCAAGCGGGGCATGTCCGACGACGACATCTACCCGTTGTTCACCCGGGCGGCGATCGGCGCCCTGATCGGCGCCCGGGTCGCCTACGTGCTGAACCACATCGGCGACTACGCCTCGTCGCCCCAGGACATGCTCTTCGTGTGGCAGGGCGGCATCTCGCTGCTCGGGGGCTTCTTCGGGGCGATCATCGCCGCCGTCCCCCGCATGCGCCGGGAGGGCCTGTCGTTCTGGAAGGTGATGGACGCCGCCGCCCCGGGGATGGCCCTCGGCGTGGTGGTGGGCCGCACGGGCGACATCATCATCGCCGACCACCTCGGCAAGGTGACCCACTTCTTCCTGGGCTACCGGTGCCCGCCGATCTCGGTCCAGACGGGTTCGCCGTGCGCGCCGACGGATCTGGTGAGCCGCACGCCGGGCGCCATCGTCCACCAGACCGCCCTCTACGACCAGCTGCTGGCCCTTGTTCTGTTGATCGTCCTCCTCCGGCTCCGGCGCAAGGTCCACTTCGACGGGTTCCTCATCGCCGTGTTCGGCCTCGGCTACGGCCTGTGCCGCGTGCTGGAGGACTTCCTGCGCGAAGACGCCCGCCGGCTGGGCCTGACCGCCAGCCAGTGGACGGCCATCGCCACCGTGCTCGTCTGCCTCTACACGCTGTTCGTGCGGCGGCGGACCCCGCGCTGGGGCCGGTGGGACGAGCGGACCGCGGCCGCCGCGGTGCCGGTCGAGGAAGGCGGCGGAGCGGGTGACGCCGGGGACGGGGCCATACTGAGCGGAGAGGACCACGGCCCTGAGCCCTGAGTCGACAAGCAGAGGAGACAGCAGTGGAGATCAGAATCGGGGTCACGCAGTCGCCGAAGGAGATCGAGATCGACCTGGCCGACGACACCGCGGGCGACGCCCTCGTCGAGCAGATCACGTCGTCGGTGGGGACAGAGGGGTCGATGTTGTGGCTGACCGACCGTAAGGGCCGCCGGGTCGGGATCCCCACCCAGAAGCTGGCCTACGTGGAGATCGGTGCCCCCCGCAGCGACCGTCGCGTCGGCTTTGGTGCGCCCGTCACCACGATCAGCCCGTGACTCACCGGTGAGCGTGGCCGCGCCGGCCGACCTGCTGGATCGGCGGCTGCTGTTCGTCACCGGCAAGGGCGGGGTGGGCAAGAGCACGACGGCGGCCGCCCTGGCCCTGCTCAGCTCCCAGCGCGGCCGGCGCACGCTGGCCGTGGAGGTGGACGACAAGGGCGACCTGGCCGACTTCTTCGAGACGCCCAGGCCGGGGTTCGCGCCCGAGCGGGTGGCGCCCGACCTGTGGGCCATGGCCATGGACACCGAGGCCTCCCTACGGGAGTACCTGCACCTCCAGCTGCGGCTACCCGCGGTGGCCCGGCTCGGCCCCCTGGCCCGTGCCTTCGACTTCGTGGCCACCGCGGCCCCCGGCGTGCGGGAGATCCTCACCGTGGGCAAGATCGGTTGGGAGGTCCGCGAGCGCCACTACGAATGCGTGGTGGTCGACGCCGCCGCCACCGGGCACATCGTCGGCCAGCTCCAGGCCCCCGAGGCCATCAACGAGCTGGTCCGTGTCGGCCAGGTCCGGCAGCAGACGGGATGGCTGGCCGAGCTGCTGGCCGACCCGGCCACCACCGGCCTGGTCATCGTGACCACGCCCGAGGAGATGCCGGTCAACGAGACCATCGAGCTGGTCCGGCGCATCGAGACCGAGACGCGGATCGACGTCGCCGCCATCGTGGTGAACCGGGTCCTGCCCGAGCTGTTCAGCGGGGCCGACGAGGAGGTGTTCGAGCGCCTCCGCGAGCCAGCCGTCACCGCCCGCCTGTCCGGCGCGGCCGGTGGCCCGGTCACCGCGGTCCTCGAAGCGGCCCGGCTGGCCGTGACCCTCCGCCGCACCCGGGCCGGCCACCTCGAACACCTCCGGGCCTCCATCGACCCGTCGATCCCGCTCCTCTACGTGCCCTACCTGTTCACCCGGGGCCACGGCCGGCGCACGACCGGCCAGGTGGCGGAGGCCCTGAGCGCCGAGCTGGGGTTCTGATGGCGACCCACTCGCTCGAGCAGCTGCTGGCGGCCAAGGAGGTCGCCATCTGCTGCGGCGCCGGGGGGGTCGGCAAGACCACCACCGCGGCGGCCGCCGCGGCGATGGCCGCCGTGTCCCTGGGGGGCAAGGTGCTGGTCCTCACCGTCGACCCGGCCCGGCGCCTGGCCGACGCATTGGGCATGGAGGAGCTCGGCAACGTGGAGGTGCGGGTCCCCGACGCCACCATGAAGGCGGCGGGGGTCGAGCCGCGAGGCGAGCTGTGGGCGGCCATGCTCGACGCCAAGCAGTCCTGGGACGAGCTGGTGCGCCGCCACGCGCCGGACCCGGCCACAATGCGAAAGATCCTCGAGAACCCGCTGTACCAGAACATCTCCGGGCGCTTCGCCCAGGGCCACGAGTACATCGCCATGGAGCGGCTGTACGAGATCCACCGGACGGGCAAGTACGACCTGATCATCGTCGACACGCCGCCCACCCGCCACGCCCTGGACTTCCTCGAAGCGCCCGACCGCATGGCCGAGTTCTTCTCCAGCCGCCTCCTGCGCTGGCTGACCGCACCCGCCCGGTCGCGCATGCTGAACCTGGCCAGCCGGCCCTTCTATCAGGTGGCCGACCGGCTCCTCGGCTCGCAGTTCCTCCAGGACATCGGGGAGTTCTTCCTGCTGTTCCAGACCATGTACGACGGGTTCGTCGAACGGTCGAAGGCCGTCAAGCGTCTGGTCCACGGCCGGCGGACGACCTTCATCGTGGTGACCACGCTGGAGGACATGCCACTGCGCGAGGCCGAGTTCTTCATCGACGCCCTTGTCGACCTCGGCTTGCACCCGGGCGCCCTGGTGCTCAACCGGGTGCTGCCGAACACCCTGCTCGACACCGATGCCGCCCGGGTGGCCGAGCGGTTGTGCACCGACGGGCCAGCCCTGGCCGCGGTGCTTGGTCCCGACGTGGGCGCCGCCGCCCCCGTGGCCCGGGTGCTCGGCGAGGTGGGGGAGAGCTTCCTCAATTTCGGCGTGGTGGCCAAGCGGGAGGCCGAGCTGCGGGCCGAGCTGGCGTCGAGGCCGGACGTGGTCGTCGCCGTCCCCTTCTTCGACCACGACATCTACGACATGACCGGCCTGCTCCGCCTGGGCCGGTCGCTCTGGGCCCCGGGCGATCCCTAGCCGTGGCCACCCTCAGCGACCTGGCGCGATCGATCGGGCTCGAGCCGCCGGCCGTCGCCCATCTGCAACGGCTGGTGGCGTCGTGGGGCCTGCTGTCCGACCTCTCCTTCGCCGATCTCCTGCTCTACGCGCCGATCGCCCCCGGCGACGCGTCCGCCTTCATCATCCTCGGCCAGGTCCGTCCGACCACGAGCCAGACCCTGTACCTCGACGACGAGGTGGGCCGCACCCTGCCGGCCGCTTACCTGCCGCTGACCGCCCGGGCCTGGCAGCTGGGCGAGATCATCGACGGCGAGGGCACCGTGCCGGCTCGGGGCGAGATCGCCACCATCCAGTGCATCCCCGTCCGGTGGAAGGACGCCATGCTCGCCGTCCTCACCCGGGAGTCGGCGCCGTCGGTCGGCCGCCGGCCCGGGGAGCTGGAGCGGGTCTACGTCGAGATGTTCGACAACTTCGCCCGGATGATGACGGTGGGCGAGTTCCCCTTCGGTGCCGAGGAGACCGAGCTCGACGAGGCGCCGCGCGTCGGCGACGGTGTGGCCCGCCTCGACGCGTTGGCGCGGGTCGACTACGCGTCGCCCAACTTCGTGTCCGCCCTGCACCGGGCCGGCATCCACGGCAACACCCAGGGCGCCCGCCTGGGCGAGCTCGGCTTCGACGAGTCGCCCGTGCGGGCGGCCTTCGCCATCGGGCTACCGATCACCACGGAGATCGAGCACGGCGAGGTCATCGTCCTCCTGCGCTGCATCCCGTTCCTGGAGCACGGGCGGGTGACCGGGGCGCTGGCCCTGCTGCGCGACGTCTCCGACCTGCGCCGCCGGGACCGGCTGCTGGTGTCCAAGGACGCCACCATCCGCGAAATCCACCACCGGGTGAAGAACAACCTGCAGACGATCTCGTCGTTGCTGCGCCTGCACGGGCGGCGGCTGGAGTCCCCCGAGGCCCGGGACGCCATCGAGGAGTCGGTGCGCCGCATCCGATCCATCGCCCTGGTCCACGAGACGCTCTCGGCCGGGGCCAGCCAGGAGGTCGACTTCGGCGACATCGTCCGCCAGCTCGTGCGCATGGTGGGAGAGGGGATCCTCTCCGACGATCACCCCGTGCGCCTGGCGGTGGAGGGAGATCCCGGCGAGCTGCGGGCCGAGGTCGCCACCCCGCTGGCCGTCGTCCTGACCGAGTTGCTGCAGAACGCGGTCGAGCACGGCTTCCCCCGGGACCGGGTCGGCCGGCGCGCCGAGGAGGCCCTCGTCCGCGTGACGCTGGCCAACGACGGCAGCGAACTGCTGGTGCGGGTGGCCGACAACGGCGTCGGCCTGCCCCCCGGCTTCGTCCTGGACAACTCCAACCTCGGCCTGACCATCGTGCGGGCGTTGGTCACCACCGACCTGAACGGCACCATCGCCATGGACAGCGACGGCGGCACCATCGTGGAGATCAGGGTCCCGGTCGAACCCTCGGCTACCGCCCTCGGCTAGGGCAAGTTGGCGCTAGCTGGCACGGCGGCGCCGGGCCAACCAGGCCTTGCGCAGCTTGCGGCGCTCCTCCTCGGAGGTGGCGCCCCACACGCCGGCTTCCTGGTTGGTGGCCAGGGCGAACTCAAGGCAGTCGCTGCGGGCCTCGCACTGCCGGCACACCGCCTTGGCCGCCTCGATCTGGTCGAGGGCGGAGCCGGTGGTCCCGACGGGGAAGAAGAGATCCGGATCGGTGTCCCGACAAGATGCTCGACGCCGCCAATCGTCGACATCCCACTCGTACGGGCGATTCCAGATAAGGGCCACAGCACCTCCTTTCGCTCTGAAAGGGTGATTGTGAATTCGTTCACAAACTGAGGAGCCAAGCAAGGAAGGCTAGTAGCAAGCAGGTGGGCTCCGCACGTTCACGATAGTGCGGACCTTGCCCCGCTGACAAGGGCTTGTGAAACTTTTCTCAATCGCCGCCTCAGGGGACGATCAGGCGGACGCTGGCCTCGCCGTGCGAAACGTGCAGCTCCTGCGCCTTGCCCAGGTAGTCCCCGTCGACCTGGTGGGGGAAGGGCTTGTGGCCGCGGATGACCAGGCGTTTCAGATCGGTCCGGTAGTCCACGTTCTTGCTGCGCCGGAGGATCTCGCCGTGGCCCATGGCCGAGCCGAACAGGGTCAGCAGGGTCCGCACCTTGAGCTTGCGGGTCGTGACCGTGACCAGGCCCCGCTCCGGGCCGGTATCGGGCGTGACGGAGAGGGGGCGGCGACCGAGGTAGGTGTAAGGGTTGGTGTTGAGGCAGATGGTGAAGAACCCGTCCTCCACGCTGGGGCCTTCGGGGAAGTCGAGGGCGAAGCTCGGGTGACGGTGGTCGTAGTGCTTGAAGTAGGTGGAGAAGGAGGCGTACACGAAGATGGCCTGGCCGATCTTGCGCTTCAACGTGGACCGGCGCTCGACCTGGGCCACCACCTCGGCGTCGTAGCCCACGCCCATGTGGAAGAGGAAGTGCCGCGCCTCCGCCGCGCCTTCGGAGCCCCTGACCGTGCCGAGGGCAAACGTGCGGACCGAGTCGTCCCGGGCCAGGGCGGCCTGGAGCTGGGGCGCGGCCCGGGTGGCCTTCGGCGCCATGCCGATGGTCCGGGCGAACACGTTGGTCGACCCGCCGGGCAGGGCGGCCAGGGCGGTCCGGGTCCCGGCCAGTCCGTTGGCTACCTCGTTCAGGGTCCCGTCGCCGCCCAGCACCGCCACCACCTCGAAGCCGTCCTCGGCGGCCTGGGCGGCCAAGCCGGTGGCGTCGTCGCGCTTGGTGGTCTCCACCGTCGTGACGTCGTGGTCGCCGACCAGAGCGGAGTTGGCCGCCATCCGGCTCTTCCAGTTCACCGACGACGCCGAAGGGTTGATGAGCAGCATGACTTTCATCCGTCATCCTCCGCTTGGGATCGCAGCTGGGCGAGCGCCCGGGCCAGCAGCCGGGAGACGTGCATCTGGCTGATGCCGAGGCGGGCGGCGATCTCGGACTGGGTCATCCCCTCGAAGAACCGCAGGTGCAAGATCATGCGCTCCCGGGGCGGGAACTGGGCGATCAGCGGCGACAGCGTGACCCGGTGCTCGCTGTCGATAAGGCCCTGGTCTTCGGCACCCAACTCGGCGGACAGCGACAGCTCCTCGTCGTTTCCCGACGGGGCGTCCAGGGACGTGAAACGGTAGGCATGCCCGGCCTCGATGGCCTCCAGCACCTCTTCTTCGGACACCGCTGCGGCCTGGGCAATCTCGCCGATGGTGGGGGAGCGGCCCAGCTCCTGGGACAGCTGCCCGACGACGCCGGCCAGTCGCAGGTGCAGCTCCTGGACCCGGCGGGGGACCCGTACCGCCCACCCCTTGTCCCGGAAGTGGCGCTTCAACTCGCCGACGATGGTGGGCGTGGCGTACGTCGAGAACTCGAGGCCCCGCTCGGGATCGAAGCGGTCGACGGCCTTCAGCAGTCCGAGGGCGGCCACCTGGACGAGGTCGTCGAGGGGCTCGCCGCGGTTGGTGAACCGGCGGGCCAGGTACTCAGCCAGGCCCATGTGGGCCGTAATCAGCTCGTCGCGCAGCGCCCGGTCCCGCGTCTCCGCGTAGTCGAGGAACTTGCGCCGCAGCTCGTCGCGCTCCTTGCCGTCGAACGCCATCAGCTGATCCCGTCCAGCTTCCGCCCCGTCACGACGGCCGGCGCCGCTTGACCAGCCGGAACTCGGGTCCGTCCTCCCCCGTCGACAGGACGCACTCGTCGACGACGGCGGCGAGGATCTGCTCGGACAGCGCAGAGACGACCGGGTCGTTGCCGAGGCCGTCGGTGAACCGGCCGCTGCCCTCGACCGCCAGCTCGTCGGTGTCCAGCAGGTACCGGAGGGTGATGGTCCCCGTCCGCCGGCGCGGCCCGACCAGCGAGAAGCAGAGCTCGTCGATGGCGATCCGCAGGTCTTCGACCTCGTCGAGGGTGAAGCCGACCCGGCTGGCCACCCCCGCGGCCATGATTCGCGAGATGCGCAGGAACTCGGGCGCAGCCGGCACCTCGAGGCGCACTTCTCGCTGGGACACGGTCTCTGACCGTAGCGGGCGGCGAGGGCCTTGAGAACCTATGCTGCCGTCACCGTCGATAGAAAAGGGAAACACGCCATGCGTCGTCGTCTCATCGCCCTTCTCGCCTTCGTGACCGCAGCGCTTGGAACTACCCTGGCCCTGCCCGCCCACGCCGCCGTCGGCGGGTTCATCGTGGTCATGCACGGCAGCGAGGAGCGACCGGTCCTGGGCGACCCCGACGCCATCGGCACGGCCACGTTGACCCTTGACTCGACGACCGGCCGGGTGTGCGTCCGGTGGCGGATCCTCAACGCCGACCCCATGACCGCGGGTCACATCCACCTCGCGCCGGTGGGCGTGGCCGGCCCCGTGGTCGTCCCGCTCCCGACCCCCGTGGGCAGCGCGTCGTCAGGCTGCACGACGGCCAGCCCGGCCCTGGTGCAGCGCATCCTGGACAACCCGTCGGCCTACTACGTGAACGTGCACAACGCCGCATACCCGGGCGGGGTCATGCGGGCCCAGCTGGGCTAGCTGCGGTCGCCGCTAGACGAGCGGCCAGGGGTAGGCGCGGGACGACCGGGCCACGGGAAAGACGGGCCGCCGCACCACCGCAGCGGCCCGGGTGACCAGGGCGTCGATCTCCGCGGGCTCGATCAGCCCGGACAGCCCGGGCGGCGGGGCGGCGGCCAGCCGGGCCACCGCGTCGAGCCGATGGGCGGGGACGGGCTGGCCGGCGAAGTCCCAGATCACGGTCCGGAGCTTGGGCTCGGCGTGCAGGCACAGGCCATGGTCGATGGCCCACACCCGCTCGTCCTCGCCCCGCAGGCAGTGGCCGCTCTTGCGGTCGCCGTTGTTCACGATCAGGTCGAACAGGCAGATGGCCTGCAGCGCGTCGTGGAGCTCGGGCCGCTCGAGCATGGTGAAGTAGTGGTCCTCGAAGTGCGACGGTACGAACCGCTGCAGCGACCCCGGCCCGAAGGGTCCGTCTCGCACGACGGTCTCGGGCACCAGCCCCCAGCCCAGCGCCTCGGACACGACGTATACCGCCACCTCGCGCCGGTAGAGCCCGGTCGGGTAGTCCCACAGCGGGCGCTCACCCCGCAGGGGCTTGTAGACCGCTGTCCCCTCCTCCCCGTCGAGGCACAGCTCGACGAGGAACGTGCCGTTCGAGCTCCACGGGAGCCGCCCCTTGACCTCGATCTGGCCGTGCCGGAGCAGCTCGAACACGCCGCTCACGGTCGGATCGACCCCCACGACGTCACCCGCTCGAGCCCGGCGGGCCGTGACGGGAGCGTTTGGTCAATTCGGCGTCGCATAGGGCCGCGAAATGACCAAACGGTTCACGCCTGCCGCGGGCGGCCTGCGCTGAGCTCGGCTCACTGCGCCCGGCGGTGTCCGTTCAGGCGGACGCACACATGCCCTTCGGGATCGAGGGGCTGGCCGCAGAGCGGGCAGGGGGGCCTCCCGGCGGCGACCGCTTCGGCGCCGCGGATCGACAGGGCGGCGACCTGCTCTCGGGTGGCGGTGATACGGGCCCGTCCCGCCCCCTCGTCGCCCTCCTCGACCAGCTCCTCGGCGACGATCACGAACCGGTCGCCCTCTTCGTCGTAGCTCACGCCGAGCGAGCCGACGACCCACTCCGCCACCACCGGCTCGACGAGCTCCATCCCCATGGTGGAGACCTCGCCCGCCGGGGGCATGTCGGCCAGCATGCCGGCCAGGTAGGCGACCAGGGCCGCCACCTGGGTCTTCTCCAGCCGCAGCGACACGACCTGGGTCCCCTTGCGGACCTGGAGGTAGAAGATCCGCTGGCCCGGGGGGCCGACGGCGCCGGTTGTGAGCAGGTCGACGTCGGGGATCTCGAACGACGAGCTCAACGGGTCGCCGCCTGCGGCGGCTGCCACGCTGAGCGGGGCGCTGTACTCATCGACTCGCTCGCCTGCGGCTCGCTCATGAAGGCTTCGGGGCCGGGCCGTCCGAGGACGTGTTGACGGACAGGACCATGGGCCCGCCGTCGCCGTAGGCGATGGCGGTGACCGAGCAGGGGGAGATGACGATGCGCTGGAACAGGTCGAGGTGGGTGCCAAGGGCGTGGGCCACCGCCGCCTTGATGGGGTCGGCGTGCGACACGGCCACGATCGTTTCACCGGGATGGGCGGCCCGCAGGCGGTCCAAGGTGGCCACGATGCGGGTCTGCATCTCGACGAAGGATTCCCCGCCCGGAAACCGGAACCCGCTCGGGTACGAGTGCACGATCTTCCACTCCGGTGCCTTGCGGACCGTCTTGAAGTCCATGCCCGTCCAGTCGCCGATGTCGGCCTCCAGCAGGCCCTTGTCGAGCTTGACCTTCATGTTGCGGGCCGCGGCGATGGCCCCCGCCGTCTCCTTGGTCCGTTCCAGGGGCGAGGCGTAGATGGCGTCGACCTTGGGTAGGGCGGCGATGCGTTCGCCGGCCGCCTTGGCCTGGGCCTGCCCGGTTTCGGACAGGTGCAGTCCCGGCGCGCGACCGGGCAGAACCTTTCCGGTCGTGGGCGTCTGGCCGTGACGGACCAGTAGCACGACGGTCGGTCGCGGCCTGGCCGCGGTACGGGGCATCTGTGGCCGCCAACCTACCCTCTCCCTGTGGATTCGCTGGCGCAGGTGACCGAGGAGGTGGTGCGATGCCGGGCCTGCCCGCGGCTGGTGGCCTGGCGGGAGCAGGTGGCGGCGGAGAAGCGGGCTTCCTATGCCGGTGAGGTGTACTGGGGTCGGCCGGTACCGGGCTTCGGCGACCCCGGCGCCGGCCTCCTCCTCGTCGGGTTGGCCCCCGCGGCCCACGGTGGGAACCGCACGGGCCGGGTCTTCACCGGCGACCGCTCCGGCGACTGGGTCTTTCGCGCCCTGTGGAAGGCCGGCTTCGCCAACCAGCCCACCAGTGTCTCCGCCGATGACGGCCTGCGGTTGACGGGTGCGTGGGTGTCCGCCGTGGTCCGTTGCGCGCCACCGGCCAACAAGCCGACGCCGGAGGAGCGCGACCGCTGCGTCGGCTATCTGGTCCGGGAGCTCGCGCTGCTCGGCGGGGTGCGGGTGATCGTCGCCCTCGGCCAGTTCGCCTACGACTCCGTGTGCCGGCTCCACGCGCTCCGGCCCCGGCCCCGGTTCGGCCACGGCGTCGAGGTCGACCTGCCGGAGGGCCGGAAGCTGCTGTGCTCGTACCACCCCAGCCAGCAGAACACCTTCACCGGCACCCTGACCGAGCCCGCCTTCGACGCCGTGTTCACCCGAGCCCGCGAGCTGCTGGCCAGGTAGGCGTCGTGGACCGCCTGACGGTTTCCGGGCCTGGAAGTACCGCCAGGGTTGTCGGAGGCCCGGAAACGGTGCGGTCAGGCGGAGTGGAGCGCGGAGCGGGCGGCGCCCACGACATAGAGCGAGCCGGTGACGTGGACCAGATCCTCCGGACCGGCCAGGGCCAGGGCGGTGGCCACTGCTTCGGCGACGGAGCTGGCTTCCTCGACTGCCACCCCCAGCGAATCCGCCGCCGCGGCCACCTCGGCGGCCGACAGGGCCCGGGGCGACGGCGGCGGGCAGGCAATGACCAGCCGGGCGTTCGAGGCGCCGAAACAGCGGAGCATCTCCATGGGGTCTCGCCCCTGCAGCATCCCGATGACCAGGATCCGACCGCTGATGGCCGGCCCGAAGGCCTCGTCGACCGCCTCGGTGGCGGCCAGGGCCCCGGCCGGGTTATGGGCGCCGTCCAGCACGCACAGGGGATGGCGGGTCACCACTTCGAGGCGTCCCGGCAGCTGTAAGCCGGCGAACGCCTCGGTCACCACTTCCGGGGCCAGGGGGGCGCCGAAGAAGGCCTCGACGGCGGCCAGGGCGATGGCCGCGTTGGCGCCCTGGTAGGCGCCGTGCACCGGCAGGTAGACGCCGGGGTAGGCGGCCCCGGGCGTGAACAGGTCGACCACCCGGCCGTCGTGGGCCAGGCGGTTCTCCCCGCAGCGGAACTCGGTCCCCTCCATCCAGGTCTCCGCCGCCTCCGTGGAGTGGAAGATCGGGAGCAGGGCGGGGTTGGTTTCGGCCAGCACGAAGATCGAGCCGGGCTTGACGATCCCGACCTTCTCGGTGGCGATGTCGGTCAACGCCGGCCCGATGGTCTCGGCGTGGTCGAGGCTGATGTTGGTGACGACCGCCACCTGCCCGTCGGCGATGTTGGTGGCGTCCCACGTCCCGCCCAGGCCGACCTCCACCACGGCGACGTCGACGGCGATGTCGGCGAACCACCGGAAGGCGGCTCCGGTGAGGATCTCGAAGTGGGTCGGGGGGGAGCCGAGTAGGGGCTCGATGTCGGCGATCGCCCCGATGACCTCGGCCAGGTCGTCGTCGGCGATGGGCTCGCCGCCCCACGCCAGCCGTTCGTTGGTCCGCTCCAGATGGGGACTGGTGTACGTGCCGACGTTCAGGCCCCGGGCGCCGAGGAGGGCGGTCACCATCCGGGCGACCGACCCCTTACCGTTGGTGCCGGTGATGTGGATCACGGGATAGGCCGTCTGGGGGTCGCCCATCAGCTCGGCCAGCCGGCGCATGCGGTCCAGCCGGCGCGCCGCTGCCGGCGCGGCCGTGTCGCGCTCGAGGTTCACGTGCCCGGCCAGGTAGGCCAGTGCCTCGTCGAGGTTCACCGCGGATCGGACGGGAGGCCGGTTCGGCCCGCCCCCGTCGCCAACTAGGAGGCTAGACGGTGGCGGCCGACGTCGACCAGGTGGTCGGCCTGCAGGCGAGCCAAGTCGGCGGCGTGGCTCGCCCGGCGCCCCGCCCGCTTGGCCGTACGGCGGGCGGCCTTGCGGGCGTCCTTGGCCGCCGCCGCCGCCCGCTTGCGGGCCCGGCGGGACTGCTTCTCGATGGCCGGCTTGGCGGCGCGGGCCGCCTCGACCAGGGCGCCGGCGTTCACCATGGCCGCCAGCTTCATGCGCCGCTTCATCTTGCGCTTGGAGCGCCGGTCGAGGACGAAGCCGACCAGGCCTCCGGCCGCCGCCCCGCAACCGGCGCCCTTGGCCGCCTTGGCCGGCATGTCCCCGGACGACTCCCCGCCCCGGGAGCGCGCCGCGGCCGCACCGGCGCCGATGGCCGCACCAAGGAGCGTGAACTTGATCGCTTTACCCATGACCCGAGCGTAGTCCCCGCCGGGCCGCCGCCGGGCTAGGAGGCAATGCTGCTGGGCGTCCCGCGAGGATTGGCGTCCGCTAGGACGCGGCGCGTCTTGGGCGGTTGGCGGGGCGGGAGGGCTCGGTGCGGGGCACGAGGGTGGGGTTCACCTTCTGCATGACCACGGACCGGTCGATCACGCATTTGCCGATGTCCTGGCGGCTCGGCAGGTCGTACATGACGTTCAGCAACACCTCTTCGAGGATGGCCCGCAGCCCGCGGGCGCCGGTGCCCCGCAGCAGGGCCTGCTCGGAGATGGCCTCCAGGGCGTCCTCGGTGAACTCCAGCTCGACGTCGTCCAGCTCGAAGATGCGGTGGTACTGCTTGACCAGGGCGTTCTTCGGCTCCATGAGGATGCGGACGAGCGCCTCCTGGTCCAGGTTCGAGACGGCGCCGATGACCGGCAGCCGCCCGACGAACTCGGGGATGAGGCCGAACTTGAGCAGGTCCTCCGGCAGCACCTTCACGAGCAGGGCGCCGACGTCCTTCTCGTTCGTGCGCCGCAGGTCGGCGCCGAAGCCGACGCCCTTGTGGCCGATGCGGCTCTCGATGATCTTGTCCAGCCCGGCGAACGCCCCGCCGCAGATGAACAGGATGTTGGTGGTGTCGATCTGGATGAACTCCTGGTGGGGGTGCTTGCGGCCCCCCTGCGGCGGGACCGACGCGGTCGTCCCCTCCAGGATCTTGAGCAGGGCCTGCTGCACGCCCTCGCCCGAGACGTCCCGGGTGATCGACGGGTTCTCGCTCTTGCGGGCGATCTTGTCGATCTCGTCGATGTAGATGATCCCGGTCTCGGCCTTCTTGACGTCGTAGTCGGCCGCCTGGATCAGCTTGAGCAGGATGTTCTCCACGTCCTCGCCCACGTAGCCGGCCTCCGTCAACGCGGTGGCGTCGGCGATGGCGAAGGGCACGTTGAGCATGCGGGCCAGGGTCTGCGCCAGCAGGGTCTTGCCGCAGCCGGTGGGGCCGAGCAGGAGGATGTTGGACTTGGCCAGCTCGACGTCCGAGTCGGTGTGGGTGCCGACCTGGACCCGCTTGTAGTGGTTGTTGACGGCGACCGACAGGATCTTCTTGGCCTGCTCCTGCCCGATGATGTAGTCGTTCAGGAACTCGTAGATCTCGCGGGGCTTGGGCAGCTCGTCGAAGCGGACCTCGGAGGTCTCGGAGAGCTCTTCCTCGATGATCTCGTTGCAGAGGTCGATGCACTCGTCGCAGATGTACACGCCGGGCCCGGCGATCAGCTTCTTGACCTGCTTCTGCGACTTGCCGCAGAAGGAGCACTTCAGCAGCTCGCCGCCATCCCCGAACTTCGCCACGTCCCTCCTGCCCCTCTAGCTGACGCCCGCGACCTGCGGCACCTGGGCCAGCTCGCGGGTCAGGATGACTTCGTCGACGATGCCGTAGTCTTTAGCCTCGTCGGCGTTCATGATGAAGTCGCGGTCGGTGTCCTTGCGGACCTTCTCCATGGTCTGGCCGGTGTGGTGGGCCAGCACATGCTCCAGGAGCTCGCGCATGCGCATGATCTCCTTGGCCTGGATCTCGATATCGGACGCCTGGCCGCCGGCGCCGCTATAGGGCTGGTGGATCAGGATGCGGGCGTGGGGGAGGGCGTGACGCTTGCCCTTGGTGCCGGCGGCCAGCAGCACGGCCGCAGCGGACGCAGCCTGGCCCATGCAGTAGGTGGCGATCTCCGGCTTGATGAACTGCATGGTGTCATAGATGGCGAACAACCCGGTGATCTCCCCGCCCGGGGAGTTGATGTAGAGGTTGATGTCCTTGTCCGCGTCCTCGGACTCCAGGTGCAGGAGCTGGGCCATGATCAGGTTGGCGACCGTGTCGTCGATGGGGGTGCCCAGGAACACGATGCGGTCCTTGAGCAGGCGGGAGTAGATGTCAAAGGCCCGCTCGCCCCGGTTCGTCTGCTCGATGACCGTGGGAACGATGTAGTTGTAAATCTTTGCAGGGTCGATCACTCGACGGTCTCCTCGGCGACAGCAGCATCAGCGGCAACAGCAGTGTCAGGGGCGTCGAAATTGGGGGCTGTCAGTTGTGACCGGTCGATGACCTGACCCTCCTCGTCGACGAACTCGGTGTGGGCGATGAGCCACTCCAAGGCCTTGGTCTTCCTGATTCCCGAGCGTACCGCGGGCAGGTTGTCTTCGTTCTCGAGCTCCCGGCGCACCGCGGCGGGGCTGATCTTGCGCTGCCGGCCGATCTCCTCGATCTCCTTGTCGACCTCTTCCTCGGCGACCTCCACGCCCTCCAGGTCGGCCACGGCCCGCAGGGCCAGGTCGGCCTTGACGGCGTTGGTGGCCTCGGTCCGCAGCTGGGTGACGAACTCGTCCTGGGAGTCGCCCACCGACTGGAGGAAGCTGCGCAGGTCCACCCCCTGGTGGCTGAGGCGGTGGGACAGCTGGTTGAGCCGCCGCTCCATCTCGGGGGCGACGAGGGCCTCGGGGATCTCGTCGTCGACCAGCTCGATGAGGGCCTCGATCACCTTGTCGCGGACCGAGAGGGCCGCTTCCAGCCGCCGGACCGCCTCCAGCTCCTGGCGGTAGTTGGCCCGCAGCTCGTCCACGGTGTCGAACTCCGACGCTTCGTTGGCCCACTCGTCTGTCAGGTCGGGGAGGACCTTCTCGCGCACCTCTTTGACCAGGATGGTGAACGATGTGTCCCCGAGCTGCTCGTGGTGGACGTCGAACTTGAGGATGTCGCCGGGCTTGGCCCCCCGCAGGTGGTCGTCCATCTCGGGGGTGACTAGCCCGCTACCCACCTCGTAGGAGAAGTCCTCGACGACGCTCGACTCGCCGCCGGCGCTGATCGTGCGGTCGATCAGCACCGTGTCGCCGTCGCGCGCCGGCCGGTCGACCTGCACCAGCTCGGCGAACTGCTCGCGGGTGCGGTCCACGCGAGCGTCGACCTCGGCCTCGGTGATGTCCAGGTTGGGCATGACCACCCGGAGGCCGCCGTACCCGGCCACGTCGACCGTGGGCATGACCTCGACCACCGCGTCGAAGGCCATGGTGGGATCGGTGTCGGTGGAGGTGATGTCGATCTCGGGCGCGGCGATGGGCTCGATGTCGTTCTCGCGCAGGGCCCGCTCGTAGAAGCCGGGGAGGGCGTCCCGGATGGCCTCCTGGCGGGCCACGTCCAGCCCGACCCGGGCCTCGACCAGGCGGCGGGGCGCCTTGCCGGGCCGGAACCCGGGGATGCGCACCTCCCGGGAGATCTTGCGGAATGCGGCGTCAATCGCCGTCGTGAACTCGGTTTCGTCGAGCTCGACGGACAGTTTGACCTTGTTGCCCTCGAGGGGCTCGACGGTGGTTTTCACGGCTGTCGGATTGTAGGCCCGTGCGGCGGCTCCGGCGGGGTGGGCCGGCGGGGACCCGGCGAGGGGCCCGGCCCCGGGTTACTTACCGAGGGCCACGGGCTGCCGGAGGGCGGCGCTGCGGCGAGCGGCATCGATCACTTCGAGGGTGAGCAGCGCGTCGGCCGGGGCGACCGGAGGGGGCGCGCCGTGGCGCAGGGCGGCGACGATCCCCTCGTAGAACCGGCCGTAGTTCCCCGGCTCCGTGGGCACGGGGGCGACGTCGTCGCCCGCGCCGATCGTCCCCCACCGCGACTCGGGCGACCTCCCCCAGCCGGCCGAGCCCGGCAGGGCGCCGGCGAGCAACGCCTCCTCCTGCGGATCCATGCCCTCGACGACGTAACCCCCGGCCGAGCCGAGGACCCGGAAGCGGGGGCCCTTGCGCGCCGTGACCGAGCTGGCCCACAGGTGCGACGTCGTCCCGTCCGCATGCTCGAGGGCGACGAAGGTGTCGTCGTCGACCACCGCTCCGGGCCGCCGGCAGGCCATCTCGGCGTAGACCGAGACCGGCGGGCCGAACAGGACCACGGCCTGGTCGACGAGGTGGCTGCCGAGGTCGGCCAGCAGCCCGCCTCCCTCCTGCGGGCCGCTCCGCTCCCGCCACGCCTCGGGGCGGCGCTCCGGCCGCCACCGCTCGTACCGGGACTCGAAGCGCCAAACCCGCCCGAGCGCCCCCGCCGCCACCAGGCGGCGGACGGTCAGGAAGTCGCCGTCCCACCGCCGGTTGTGGAAGACGCTGAGCAGGAGGCGCCGCCGCGCCGCCTCGTCGACCACGCGCCTCCCGTCCGCGGCGGTGACCGCCAGCGGCTTGTCGACCACGACGGCCAGCCCCGCGCCGAGGGCGGCCAGGGCCACCGGTACGTGGGCCCGGTTGGGCGTGGCCACCACCACCAGGTCGACCCCGAGGCCGGCGGCCGCCGGCCACAGGAGGTCGGCGGACTCGACGATCGCCGCCGCCGGGTGGGCGACCTGGGCGTGCCGGCGCCGGCCGGGGTCGGCGGTGACGACGGCGGCGAGCTCGATCCCGTCCGCGGCCTCGATGAACGGTGCATGGAAGACCCGCCCGGCCATGCCGTAGCCGACCAGGGCGACCCGCACCGGGGCCACGGCCGCTACCGCGTCGTCCGCCCCCGGCGGGCCACGGCGTCGATGGTCACGGCGGCGAGCAGGACCAGGGCGGTGACCACGTACTTGGCCGCCGCGCTGTAGCCCTGCAGGCCCATGCCGTTGTCGATGGCGGCGATGACCAGCCCGCCGAGGACGGCGTGGATGGCCTTGCCCCGCCCGCCGAACAGGCTGGTCCCGCCAATGACGGCGGCGGCCACCGCGTAGAGGACGAGGGTGCCACCGTCGAGGGCGGTGGAGACCGAGCGCAGCCGGGAGGCGTAGACGATGCCGGCGATCCCGGCCGTGAACGAGGCCAGGACGAAGGCCATGGTGCGGATGCGGGCCAGTCGCACGCCGGCCCGGCGGGCGGCCTCGGCGTTCCCGCCGATGGCGTAGATGTACCGCCCGAACTTGGTCCGGCTGAGCAGGAGCGTCCAGGCGGCCAGCACGGCGAGCACGACCAGCACCACCCACGGCATGCCGCGGATCGGGACGACCGCGCCCCGGTCGGCGTTGCACAGCAGCACGACGCCGACGGCGGCGGCGAGGACGGCGCCGATCTTCAGCACGGTGAGGCTGACCGGGGGGGCGACCAGGCCGCTGGCCCGGCGCCCGCCTTCCCGCCGCCACGTCCGTAGCCCGAAGACGGCGACCACGGCGAGCATCACCATCCAGCTCGCCGCCGGGGTCAGGTTGCCGCTGGCGATGTCGTTGACGACCTTGTCGTTGATCGGCACCGACCCGCCGTTGCCGAGGATCAGCAGCATGACGCCCTGGAAGCCGAGGAAGCCGGCCAGGGTGACCACGAACGACGGCAGGCCGAGCCGGGTGATGATCGTGCCCTGGACGGCGCCGATCACCGCGCACACGAGCAGGGCGACGATGATCGCCGCCCACCACGGCCAGCCGGTCGACTGCTTCACCAGCTCGGCGGTGACGATCCCGCCGATGCCGCTGACGAAGCCGATCGACAGGTCGATCTCGCCGAGCAGCAGGGCGAAGACCTCGCCCATGGCCAGCAGGGAGATGGCCGCGCTCTGGATCAGCAGGTTGACCAGGTTGCGCGAGGTCAGGAAGTTCCCGTTGAGGGACTGGAACAGGGCGGAGATCAGGATCAGCCCGGCGACGACGGGGAGCACGCCGCTCTCGCCACCGCGCACCCGGGCGAAGGCGCCCCGCATGTACTCCGACAGCGAGTTGGCCACCAGCTCGGGAGCGACGGCCAGCTCGGCCTCGGTCGCCGCCGCTTCGGTGATGGGCTCGTCGACCGCGGGCGGGAGCCCGTCGATCTTGCTCATCTCGGGTCTCCTGTCTCCGGCGTTGCCGGCGGCGTCACGCTGCGCGTCGAGACGCCGGTGGTCATGAGATCGACGACGATCTGGCGGTCGAGCTCGGCCGCGGGCTTGACCGCCACGACCCGGCCCAGCCGCAGGACGACGACGCGGTCGGCGACTTCGAACACGTCGTTCATGTTGTGGGACACGAGCATCACGGCCAGGCCTCGGTCGGCGAGGCGCCGGACCAGGGCCAGCACCATGGCCGTCTGGGCCACGCCGAGGGCGGCGGTGGGCTCGTCCATGATCACGAGCTTCGAGTTCCACAGGACGGCCTTGGCGATGGCGACCGACTGGCGTTGGCCTCCGGACAACGAGGCCACCGGCTGGCGGATGGACCGGACGGTCGTGACCGCCAGACCGGCGAGGGTCTCGCCCGCCGACTTCTCCATGTCCTCCTCGGCCAGGGCCAGGTGCCGGGCCCGCTCGCGGCCGAGGAACATGTTCTGGACGATGTCGAGGTTGTCGCACAGGGCGAGGTCCTGGTGGACGGTCTCGATCCCGAGCGACGACGCGTCCGCCGGGTTGCGGACGTGCACCGGCTTGCCCTCCCACCACAGCTCCCCGCCGTCGACGCCGTGGATGCCGGCGATGGTTTTGATCAGGACCGACTTGCCGGCGCCGTTGTCGCCGATCAGGGCGGTGACCTGACCGGCGGGGATGTCGAAGGTGACGTCCACCAACGCCTGTACGGCGCCGAAGTTCTTGGAGATGCCCCGCAGGCTCAGGAGGTTCTCGCCGGCTCCCGCCGCCGGCGGGTCGGCCGGCGGCGGGGAGGACTCAGTGACCGGCGACCCCACGTAGCTGGTCACCGGCGGTTACTTGATGCCGGCGGCGGTGCAGGCGCTGGCCAGGGAAGTGATGCAGAGGTCCGACACCTTCACGGCTCCGTCCGCCACGACCGTCGACTGCATGTTCTGGGTGGTGACCCAGATCGGGGTGAGCAGGGTCGACGGGACGTTGCTGTTGTTGGAAGGGTCCTGGGTGGTCCCGTTGACCAAGGCCGCGGGCGGGGTCTGACCGGCCCGGAGGTACAGGGCGACGGCGGCCGCGCCCTGGGCCTCGAGGTAGATCGGCTTGTAGACGGTGCCGCACTGGTAGCCCTTCAGGATGTTCTGAAGGCCGGACGGCGAGGCGTCCTGCCCCGTCGTCGGGAAGGTCTTCGGCGGAACCTTGTCCTTCTGGAGCACCGAGATGACGGCGTTCGCGTTGTCATCGTTCGGCGTGACGACGGCGTTGATGTTCGAGTGCGCCGTGAACTGCTGCTCGAAGGTCGTCGCCGCCGTGGGCGGATCCCACGTACCGGCGGGCTCGCC
>DATJHJ010000045.1:0-5962 GCA_035494015.1 Acidimicrobiales bacterium | reverse complement strand
GGCCGTGGCCGCGTTCGTGGGTGGGACCATGGCCGACGCCATCGCCACCACCGAGGAGGTCGACCGCATCGCGGTGGCCCGCAGCAGCCGGCTGAAGCTGCCCACCCTCGACTACCGAGGCACGCCGATGGGCATCGACGTCCGCAAGGTCGTCGAGCTGGGGGTGACACCGAAGGTCAACACCGGCATCCTGCATGCCACCGCCGGCACCGGCCAGGTGGGCGCCGGCGTGGCCGAGGCGCCCATCGCCTGCTTCCGGGACGCGCTGCTGGCGCTCGACCGCCGCCTGGGCTGACGGTGCTCGAGCTGGGTTTGGGCGCCCAGGAGGTCTTCGCCGCCGGCGCCACCGGGAAGCTGGCCGCGGTGTTCTCCAAGGCCGCCTACCTGCGCCTGCCCACTGGCCTCGTCGCCCTCACGACCTGGGCGGCGCCACCGGGGCCGATCCACGCCCGGGGCCACTTCCCGCTCCACCGGTTCGCCGCGGGCGACACGGTCACCGTCGACCTGTCCCGGGCCAGGGTCTGGGAGGGAACGGCGCTCACGCCCGCCGCGCTGGCCGCGGGGGCGGGTACGGTCCTCGACGTCCTCGCCGGGGCGCCGGCCTCCGCCCTGGCCGATCCCGTCTTCGAGCCTCGGCGGGCGAGCGCCCTGCAGTGCCTCGAGCGGGGTGACCTCGACGGCGCCGTCGACCTGCTCGCCGGCCTCGGCCCGGGCCTCACGCCGGCCGGGGACGACGCCCTCGCCGGCATCCTTCTCGTCCACGGCGCCCACGATCGGGCCGCCGCCATCGCAGCCGCCGACCGGGCGAAGACGAACGACATCGCCCGGGCGTTCCTGGCCTGGGCCGCCCGCGGCCAGAGCATCGAGCCCGTCCACCGGCTGCTGGCGGCAGGTGACCGCGGCCAAGCCGCGGCCGCCCTCGCCGACCTGCTCCGCTTCGGCCACAGCTCCGGTTCCGACCTCGCCTTCGGCCTGCAGCTGGGCCTGCGTGACCGATTGCAACGCCGGTGTGAACCGCAGGTGTCATTGCACGTCCGTGCAATGGCTGTGCAACCCACATGGTCCATGCTGAGTGCTTCCACCTCACGAGACGAGTGGAGGCGTTCACTTGAACAAGACGACGTGCGGCCGACGTCCCGCAGCCGCCTGCGACTGCCGTTTCGCCAGGATCGCCCCGGGGCACCACGACCTCCTGTTGCACGTGGAGGCTGACGTGGCCACCACGCTGGAGCTCATGGAGCTGGCCGCCACCTGGGAGGAGATCGATTACAGCGAGGAAGCCGTGATCCCGCCCTGCGACTGGATGGACTTCGCCGCCGCCCACAACTGGCGTGATCCCGAGCTGGCCTCGCGCCTGTTCAGCCTGGCCATCGACGTCGCCGCCCGCCGGGGCGAGCCCGCCCTGGCGGGACGAGGGAGGTGGTGACGGTGGCCGAGAAGAAGCCGGGTTTCCGGCTCGGCATCTACGTCTTCAAAGAGGCCGAGATCGTCGACTTCGCCGCACCCCACGGGGTGTTCTCGGTCGCCCGGCGCTACGACCCCGAGCTGGACGCCTTCCTGATCGCCGATGCCAACCGCCCGGTGCAGGCCCAAGCCGGCTTCACCGTGCTCCCGAACTACAGCTTCGCCGACGAGCCGTACATGGACGCCTTCCTGATCCCCGGCGGGTTCGGTACCCGGACCGAGGTCTACAACGGCCGACTGCACGACTTCATCCGATCGCTCCCCGAGACCACCCTGCTCACGAGCGTCTGCACGGGTTCGTGGGTGTACGGCCGCATGGGCCTGCTCGACGGTCTGCCGGCGACGAACCGCAAGGAGCCCGACCGGGTCGAATCCGGCCCGAACGGCAAGGTCCCCATCGACCGCCTGGCCGACATCGCTCCGGCAGCGAGGATCAGCCGGGCCCGGGTGGTCGACGCCGGCCGGATCATCACCGCCGGGGGGATCACCTCCGGGATGGAGATGGGCTTCCATCTCCTGCGCCGGGCCGGTTGGGAGGAACCGGCAATCGCCGAGGTCGCCCGCGTGATGGAGTACTCGGCCGCCTACGACGTCTACCGCGACGACCGGGAGACCGCAGGCTCCTGAGGCACCTTCACCCCGCGGCAGGGCTCGATGGGGTGAGCACCACCTTCCCCGGTATGCCACCCGCGACCTTTTCCGCCCACACACGAGGTCCGTCGGACAGAGTACCGACCGTGCCCACAACGGGACGGAGGGTCTCGATGCGTCGGGCCAGCTCAGTCAGCTGGTCACCGTTCGGTTCGACAACGAAGAACACGTTGTTCACATCGGAGCGCTCGCCATCGGGTGCCTCGACGACAGAGACAATTGAGCCGCCGGGTCGAACCATGGGCCAGGAGCGGTGAAGAACATCTCCGCCGATCAGATCGAACACGGTTCCCGAGACTTCGTGACCCGGGATGGTTGGCCGCCGGTCCCTGCCGGAGCGGTCCACCCATGTCGACGGCCACTGCAGCTCGGTCGGAGTAAAGCTCGCCGCTCCGACCTGGATCAGGACGTCGCCGATCCCAGGCTCCGGCCGCTCGCGTTCTTCAAGGGTCATGCGGTCGGGAGGTTGGGCTTGCTCGCGAGCGAGGAGCGCGGCCATCAGGGAAGGGAGCGTTGCCGCCATGTCTTCACCCGACGGGCTGGGCAAGGGCGACGATGATCCCCTCCGGGCCGCGGATGTAGGCCATCCGCCAAGCGCCCTCGTACTCGCCGATCCCGCCCACCAACCCGTAGCCGGCCGACGTCGCCTGCTCGACGGCGGCATCCAGGTCATGAACCTCGAAAGCGATGCTTCGCAAGCCGAGCTCGTTGGCCATGGCGGCCGGTGAACCGGGCATCGGGTCCGGCCGGACGAAGCTGGAGAGCTCGACGCGTGTCCCGTCGTCCGGAGGGCGCAGCATCAGGATTTCGGTCCTTGATCCCGGGATGCCGGTGACGGTGTCGATGAACTCGCCCTCCACGAACGTTCGTCCCTCGATCTCCAGGCCCAGCGCGACGAAGAACGTCGTCGCCGCATCGAGGTCGGAGACGGTGATGCCGACGTGGTCGAAATGGCGTACGTGTGACATGTGGTTTCCTCCCTACTCGTGCCTCGGCGCACACGCGGGCAGGGCGGCTGCCTACGAGCCTGGAGGCGGCTCGACGAGCACGACCTCGATGTCGTCGACCGCCCGCATGGTGTTGGACACGTAACAGACCGCCGAAGCCCGCTCGAGCAGCGGTTCCAAGTCGGCGCGGGGATAACTGGAGCTGACCTCCACCCGGACCTTCACGAAGCTGGGGCCTTGGTACTCGCCCACGGCCCGCACCCGTAGGTCCGGGAGCTCGATGTTGCGCTTCCGGGCCACGTGGTAGACGGCCAGGGTGAAGCACGATGCCACCGACGCCAGGTACACCTCGGTGGGCTGCGGACCGGTGTCGCCCCCGCCGGCGTACGTGGGCTCGTCGACGATGATCACGTGGTCGCGGGCTTGAACCCGGCAGCGGTAGCCGCCCTCCCACGTGGCGTCGACCGAGAGGGTCTTCGGCCGCTCAGTGGTCGTGATCGCCACCTTCGTGGTCGTGGTCGTGGCCGGCCGGCCGGGCCTCGAGCTCCTCGGCCCGGGCCCGCAGCTGCTCGGTGCTGACCACGCCACCGGCCTCCAGCACCCGCTCCAGGGCCAGGAGCCAGCACCGGTAGTAGCTGAAGGGGTCGTCGTCGGTGGTCGCTCGCTCGGCTTCGGCGACGGCGGCGATGAGCTGCTGGCGGAAGTCCTCCCACTCGAAAACCCCGGCGCCGTGGAGGGCCATGGCCAAGCCGAAGGCCCGGCCCTCCCACGGTTCGGCGAAGACCAGCTCCCCGTTGCTACGGGGCGGGGCGGCGGGGCCGTCGACATCGAGGACGGCGGCCGGTTGCGGCGCCGGCATCAGACGGCGGCGGGGGCAGCGACCCTGGCGATGCCGGCCATGGCGTCGCGGGTCACCAGCGCAGCCAACTCCTCCTCCGAAAGGTTCTCGGTCCCCGCCGGCCGCTCGGGCAGGACGAAGTACCGGACCTCCGACGAGCTGTCCCAGACCCGGATCTCGACGTCGTCACCCAGGGTGAGCCCCATCTCGGCCAGCAGGGCGCGCGGCTCGCGCACGATCCGCGCCCGGTAGGCCGGGTCCTTGTACCAGGTGGGCGGGAGGCCGAGCAGCGGCCACGGGTAGCAGGAGCACAGGGTGCACACCACGGCGTTGTGCACGGACGGCGTGTTCTCGACCACCACGATGTGCTCGCCCTGGGGGCCCTTGTAGCCCAGCTCGGCGGAAGCGGTGGTCCCGTTCTCCAGGAGCCGGGCCTTGTACTCCGGGTCGACCCAGGCCCGGGCCACGACTTTGGCCCCGTTCAGGGGCCCGATGTCCTGCTCGTACATCCGGATGTAGGTGTCCATGACCTTGGGGTCGACGAGCTGGCGCTCGAGCAGGATCGACTCCAGGGCCTCGGTGCGCAGGGCCAGGGGCAGTCGGGTGGTTTCCGTGTCAAATGTCATTGAGCTGGCTCCAGGTAGTCCTCGTACATGTCGAAATGCAGCTCGAACGGCTCCGCTTCGGGGCCCCATAGCTCGTTTGAGTCGAACGACACGTTGTACACGTGCTGCGGGTTCTCGTCGATGAAGTGGGCGTTGGTGTCGGGCAGCACCTGCGCCGGCTGGATCATCTCGACGCGGCCGACCCGGCCCCGGGTGTACCGGGCCAGGCGGGTGTGGCCAACCGGGTGGATGTCCTTGGCCCGGACCCGGTCGCCCACCGCGAACTTCGGGGGGTAGTCGACCTGGCGGATGGAGCCGGCGGCCGTCGGCTTGTAGTCCGGCTTGTTCGGCTCGGGTGCGGGGGGCTCCTCGACGTCCTCCCCTCGCAGTTTGCGGGCCCGGGCCTCGACTGCCCCGGGGGCGATGATGGCGCTGTCGGTCAGGAGGTTCTCGGCGCAGTTCAGCCACCGGCCCCAGTACCCGTCGGCCAGGTAGTCGAGGGGGTGCTGGCGGTTGATGGCGTGGCGGAACGAGTCCAGGTTCGTGCCCGAGGTCCGCATGGAGAGCAGGGCCATGGCGAAGATCTTCCGCTCTGTGTCGTCGTGGAACGGCGGGTCCTCGGGCGGCACGTACTGCACCTTGCCCATGCCCTGCATGCCGCCGATGTCGGCAATGGTGTCCACGGGTTCACCTCCTGCGATATCGAAGGACGACGGCTCCCCCCAACCTAGGTCGGGGGGAGCCCGGGGCGGGCTGCGGACGGGTCAGACGGTCCAGGTGTTGATCTGGAAGGCGCCGGCTCGCCACGCGGTCAGGGCGGAGTCGAGCACGTCCAGCGGGTGGAAGGGCTTGACCCCCTCGATGAGGTCGTCCTCGCGGAAGCCGTAGAGGGCGCCCATGGCGAAGCGGCAGGCATAGATCGTCGCCCCCTCCTTGATGAGGGTCTTGATCTGGTTGTTGATCGCCATGTGGCCGGGGAACGCCTCCTGGCCGACCGCGGGGAAGCCGCGAGTCCCGGAAGCGAGCAGTACGCCCGGCCCGTACAGGATGATGCTGACGTCGAACCCCTTGCGCACGAGGCGGGTTGACGTCAGCAGGTTGACGAGCGCCACCGAGCCCTCGTAGGGCACGGTGTGGATGAAGACGAACGCCTTCTCGCCGGGGTTGGCCTTGATGTCCTCGAAGAGCTTCTCGTCGGTGTTGTAGAGGACCTCCCCGTCGTCGGGACGCTCGACGTTCACAGTCTTGGGCATTTACTCTCCTCCGGTTTCGGGACCTGTCTGGGCTGTTACTGGTGGGACCTTCATACCGCTCAGAGGGCCGCTCGGGCCCTCCGGGCCGATGGCCGGAACCCCTCGCTCCGCCGGCCGGCTCCATTGCTGGCGGTGGCTGCCGGGCATCAGCTGCATGGTGAAACTCCGCAGCTTCCAGGGCAGGAGCCGGTAGACGGGGGCGAA
>DATJHJ010000044.1:0-21762 GCA_035494015.1 Acidimicrobiales bacterium | reverse complement strand
CATCAAGCGCACCCTCGCCAACGTCAACAGCGGGCCCGATTGGCCGGCGGCGGCCCAGCTGGCGGCCAACCTGTGGAAGGCCGGTGGCGAGCAGCCCGTCGACGGGGTGATCTCCTTCACCCCCGGCTTCATGGCCCGGGTCCTGGCGGTTACCGGGCCAGTCCCGGTCCCCGACTACGGCGAGACGGTGACCGCGGCCAACGTCGAGGAGCGGCTCGACTTCTACACCCACCGGGGCCCGACTGCATCGGGCGCAGACCGCAAGGAGTTCGTGGCCGTGGTCGCCGAGGCGGTCATGCACCGCCTACTGGACGCCCCGGCGTCGCAGTGGGAGCCGCTCGGCCAGGCTGTCGCCCAGGCGTTCGACGCCCGGGAGGCCATGGCCTGGTCCACCGACGCCCAAGTGGCCCGCACCCTCGCCACCCGCCATTGGGACGGCAGCTTCCCCCGCCAGCCCGGGGACTTCTTCTACAACGCCGAGTTCGAGTACGCGGCCAAGAACGGCCGCGGCATCAAGCGAGTCTTCGAGCACCACGTGACCCTTCGCCCCGACCGGTCGGCCCGGGTCACGACGACCATGACCGTCACCAACACCGACCCGGCCGATCCGATATCCCCGGCCGGGAGCCTGGCCTACATCACTGTCTACGGGCCCGAGGGTGGCGTCCTCGATCCCGCCGCCTCCGATCCCTTCGGGTTCCCGGAGCCGGCGGTGGCGGGCCATCCGGCCACGGGCTGGTTCCGGGGGGCGCCGGCCGGCGGAGGCCAGACGACGCTGACCGTCACGTGGGACGTCCCCGCCCTAGCCGTGCGCAACGCCGACGGGTCCCTGCGCTACGACCTGCACTGGCCCCACCTGCCCGACCACACGGGCGACGTGGTGCACCTCCAGGTCGACCTGCCGGCCGGTTGGCACTGGCGCAACGGCGGCCCGCCCGGGGAGTTCAGCATGGACCAGGACGTCGCCGGCTCATGGGCGCTGGCCGGCCCGTAGGGCTCGGCGGCTCGGCTAGCTGGAGCCGCAGACCGTCTTGAGGTAGGCCTGGAAGCGGGTGGTCGCCGTCGCCACCTCCGGGGTCTGCACGCTGGCGAAGGCCGCGGGTGAGACCTTGGTGATGTCGAAGTTGGCCCGCTCGAGCTCGGTGAACAGGGCGACGAACGCGGTCGAGACCACCTGGGCGTCGGCCTTGATCTCGGCGGGGGCGGCCGCCGCGGCCTGGCTGATGGCGGTGCGGGCGTCCTGGGAGATGGTCCGGAGCTGGGCCGGGGTGTTGGCCGTCCCGACGTTGGCGAACTTGTCCGAGTAGGTCTTGGCCAGGGCGCAGAACTGGGCGCTGTTGGCGCCGGTGAAGCTGGTGTTCACCGAGACGACGGTGGTCGGCGGGGGGGCGACGGAGGTCGACGCCGGCGCCGCCAGCTTGCGGTCGTCGCTCGTGCAGCCGCCGAGGAGGGCGAGGGCCAACCCGCATGCGGCCAGGATCCGGAGGGGGCGGGCCATGCCCCTCTCTACCATGCCGCCGGTACCGGGCCGGATCGTCCTAGCCGCCGGTCCGGCCCCGCTTCGTCTGCCAGGGGCTGGAACCGTCGCCCGCATCGTGGCCCTCGGAGGCCAACCGGGCCAGGGCGGGGATGACCCGGTCGGGCCGGTCCATGGCCTCGATGTCGCGGGCCAGGCCGGGTTCGAGCGGGGGAACGGCCACATGGGAGATCAGGGGGTGGGCGGGCCGGACGTCGACCTCGTTCGTGGCCAGCAGGACTTCGTGGAGCTTCTCGCCTTTGCGCAGCCCGGTGAACTCGATGGCGATGCGCCGGTCGGCCCGGGCCGCCATCAGGCGGGCCACCTCGGCGATGACCACCGGCTTGCCCATGTCGAGCACGAGGGCCTCGCCGTTGCCGCCGATGGCGCCGGCCTGGATGACCAGCTGCACCGCCTCCTCGACCGTCATGAAGAAGCGGGTGACCTCGGGATCCGTCACCGTGATCGGGCCGCCCCGCTCGATCTGGGCTTGGAAGGCGGTCAGCACCGACCCTCGGCTGCCCAGGACGTTGCCGAACCGCACGCTCAGGTAGGTGCCGGGGGCGGTGGCGGCGAAGTGGCTGGTCAGGCGCTCCGTGACCCGCTTCGAGTAGCCGAGCACGCTGCAGGGGTCGGCCGCCTTGTCGGTGGAGATGTTGACGAACCGCTTGACGCCGGCGCTGGCCGTGATCTCCAGCAGGTCGAGCGTCGACCACACGTTGGTCTTGATGGCCTCGCCGGGGTTCAGCTCCAGCAGGGTCAGGTGCTTGAGGGCGGCGGCGTGGAACACCACCTCGGGCCTGGTCTCGGCGAACACCCGCTCGACGGCCTCGCGGTCCCGGAGGTCGACGAGCACCAGGTCCGGCGACTCGAGCAGGGCCCGGCCCTCGATGGCCAGCTGCACCTTGTGCAGGGCGGACTCGTCCCGGTCGAGCATGATCAGCCGGTCCGGGGCGAAGCGGTAGATCTGCTGGCACAGCTCCGAGCCGATCGACCCGCCGGCCCCCGTGACCAGCACCCGCTTGCCGGTCAGGTAACCGGCGATCGACTCGACGTCGGTGTGGATCTCGTGGCGGCCGAGGAGGTCGGCGGTGGTGACGTCGCGGATGTCGCTGGCGTCGACATTGCCCTCGAACAGCTCCCACACCGGCGGCAGGATCTTGACGGCCACGCCGGCCACCCGGGCCAGCTCGCTGACCTCGGTGACCAGGTCGGCCCCCGCCGTGGGGATGGCGATGAGGAGGGTGTCGGCGCGGGTGGTTTGTGCTGCCTCGGCCAGCTGCTGGCGGGTGCCGAGGACGGGGACGCCCATGATCCGCAGCTTGCGCTTGGCCGGGTCGTCGTCGAGCAGGCCGACGGGGAGGTAGGTGCTGCCCGGGTCGCGCAGCAGGGCGGGGATGACCCGGACCGCACCCTCGCCGGCACCGAAGATGAGCAGGCGGTGGCAGTTCTCCCCGTTCGGGCGACGCCGGCGCTCGAGGGCCAGCCGCCACATGTACCGGACCCCACCCATGAGCACCAGGGCGACCAGCCCGGCCACCACCGGGACGCTGGCCGGCACGGGCTGGGGGTGCACGACGGAGATGAAAAGGGCAAGGACGGCCCCGGCAACGGCGGTGGCCCGCACAAGGGACACCACTTCCTCGAAACTGCCGAACCTCGACCGGCCGGTGTACAACCCGGCCGCCAGTCCGGCCAGACCCTGGATCAGGAGGGTGACCGGGATGGCGACGGCCATGCCCCGGAGGGTGAGCCGGGAGGCGTGGAAGTCGTAGCGGAACAGCGTGGCGAAGATGATGGCCAGGGACCACGACACCCCGTCGACCATGCCTTGGACGAGGGTGTGGTGGCGGCCGAGGAACTTGAGGACGCGGCCTTCGACCGCCCGAGCCGCTGTCCTGGGTGTGGGCCGGCCTGCCGCTCGACCGTGTTCCGCCATGGGGTCCGCCTTCCGTAGCGCTGTTGAGCGCTGATGGTAGCCGGGGCGGGGTGTCGGCTCTAGTCCTCCGATGGGGGTGGGCGCGGAGAGACTCGAACTCTCATGCCGAAGCACTGGCACCTAAAGCCAGCGTGTCTGCCAATTCCACCACGCGCCCGTGGTGGGCGCGAGTCTACGGGGCTAGGCCAGGGCGGGGGCGGGCACGGTGCCGGGGGCGGGGGTGTCGGGATCCGGGGATGCCGGCACGCGGTGGTTGCGGTCCTCCACGGCCAGGCGGATGGCGGTGCGGCTCTGCCCGTCGATCTCGATGTCGGCGAACGTGGGGATGCACACCAGGTCGATGTTCGACGGGGTGACGAAGCCCCGGGCGATGGCGATGGCCTTGATGGCCTGGTTGAGGGCTCCCGCCCCCACGACCTGCACCTCCACCGCCCCTGACTGGCGGAGCACGCCGGCCAGGGCGCCGGCCACGGAGTTGGGGTTGGACTTGCTCGACACCTTGAGGACTTCGACCACTACCTACATGTTCGACGCATAGAGCGCGGGTTCCTGCCGGTCAGTTCCCCGGGGGCGGGTCGTTGATGTAGGCCAGCATGGTCCCGTTGGGGGCCCACGCCGGGGCGAAGCTGCGGGGCTTGGTGGTGATCCTCTGCACGTTCGACCCGTCCCGGTTGGCCACGTACACCTCGGGGGCGCCGTCGCGGTCGCTGGCGAAGGCCAGCCGGGTACCGTCGGGCGACCACGCCGGCTCGCCGTCCTGGCCCGGGCTGCTGATCACCTTGGTCACCGCCGTGCCGGGCACGCCGGTGGCGGGGGCGTCGGCGACGAAGATGTCCAGGTTGCCGCCGTCGCGGTCGCTGGCGAAGGCGATGGAGCGCCCGTCGGGCGCCCAGGCCGGCCGGGCCATGGGGGTGGCCGGCCCGGCGACCAGCCGGCTCGGCGCCGAGCCGTCTGCGCCCATGACCCAGATCCCGGGCTGGCCGTCCCGATCGCTCACGAAGGCGATCCTGCTCCCGTCAGGCGACCAAGCGGGGAACCCGTCGTTACCGGTGTTGCTGGTCAGCCGGGTGGCCAACGACCCGTCCGTGCCGATGACGTAGATCTCCGAGTTGCCGTCCCGGTCGCTGGCGAAGGCGATCCGGGTGCCGTCGGGCGACCACGCCGGGCTGCTGTCCGCCGCCGGGCCGTTGGCGTCGGTCAGCCGGCGCAGGCCCTGCCCGTCGGCCTGCATGATCCAGATCGACCGCTTGTTGTCCGCCAGGCTCTCGAAGGCGATCCGGTTCCCGTCCGGGGACCAGGCCGGCCGGGCGTCGAAGGCGAGCGGCCGGTTGGTGAGCGTGTGCGCCGCGGTGCCGTCCAGGTTCACGACGAAGACCGAGGCCGGCACGATCTTGGGAGGAGGCGTCAGGCTGACGGTGGGCCCGCCGTCTGCCACCGGCGGGGTCGTGGTCGTCGTCGTGCCCGAGCTCTGGTGGAGCACGGCCACGGCCAGGATGACCACGGCCACGGCCACGAAGAACAGCGCCACCAGGGCGATCGGCGTTGCCCGCCGGTCGATCTTGGGCGGGACCGCCTGGGCGTGCTCCTCGCACTTCAGCCCGACCGACGTCTTGACCAGGCACTTCGGGCAGATGGCCTTGCCGCAGTCGGCGCAGCTCAGCCGCGTGGGGGTCCCGTGGGCCTCGCACTCCCGGAGCTGGTCGACCATCGCGTCAGACTCTACGGCCGGTCAGGACCTTGCGAGGGCCCCGAACCGCCTCCCCCGGCGCGCTTGCGGAGCGCCGGGGGAGGGGCCGGGCGGAGGGCCGGCGTCAGTCCAGGGTGATGGGCTGGTCGTCGGCCGGATCCAGGCCGGCGGCCTCGGCGGCGGGGTCGGGCGGGGCCACCTGCTGGCGGATGCGCTCGGAGATCTCCACCATGATCTCCGGGTTCTCCACCAGGAAGGCCTTGGCGTTCTCCCGACCCTGGCCCAGCTGCTCGCCGTCGTACGTGTACCAGGCACCCGACTTCTTCACCAGGCCCAGGTCCACCCCCACGTCGAGCAGGGAGCCCTCCCGGCTGATGCCCTTGCCGAACATGATGTCGAACTCGGCCTGGCGGAACGGGGCCGAACAGTTGTGGACCACCAGGTCATTTGCCACGAAGGTGTGGAGCTCGCCGACCTCGATGTCGTACACCGCTCGGCACTCGGCCGGGCTTACCGCTTTGATGCGGTCATACCAGACGTCCTCGTCGAGCGCGTTCCGCAGGAACTCGCTGTCGAGAGCGTCGGCCAGCCGGCCTAGCCGGTCTCGACGGATGCGACGGGAGCCGAGCACCGAGCGCAACCCAAGCTTCGGGTCGCCGATGCCGTCGCCGATCAGTTGGGCGGCCAACAAGGGCGTGACACCCAGGCCACGGAGGTGGGCGAGCACCGGCTCGTTCTGGGTCTCCGGGAGGTACCCCTGCTGCGAACCACGGTGAGCGCGCAGCTCGGGCCGATCGAGTTCCGCAGTGACGATCTGGCCCCTGGGGCCCCACATCGGGAGCGCTTTTGCAAACCGCCGGACATTGTCGATCCCACTAACGCGTACCTCCCAACACGGGAGCTTGCTCTGCACGATCCGGCCCTTCACGATGCTGGGGCGCTGCGACGTCGGGTCGTACACCCGAACCGAGCTGCCGATACCGCAGCGCAGCAGCATCCAATGGAGCTGCTGGGCGAGTTGCTCCGAGGTGGTACAGAAGCCACAGCGGATTCCCCCGGTCTGCTCTCGGCTGACCCACCCGTCGCTTTCCCAAATGCCGAACAGCAGGTTGGCCACGACCTCGGCCGACACGTCCGGAGCGAAGAACGCCGGCGGAATGCGTTTCTTCGGCGCCAAGTGACCGAAGATGCCGGCCCAACGAACCAGCGCCAGCAGGCCGTTCTTCTCGCCCTTCCGATGCGAGAAGCTGGTCTCGATGCCGCAACGATGGGCATCGCACCCTAGCGACGACGCGATGGTGATGGCGTCCTGCTGGAGCGATTCGCGGATGTTGATGAAGGAGCAGGGCGTCTTCCCGCCGACGTACCCGTCGCCGATGAGGTAGCCGAGCATGCGGGCGTGATCAGGCGAGACGGGCTCCTGGTCGCCAAAGCCGCCGGCCCGGCGGGGACGCGCCACCGCGTCCCCAGGCTTGAGATCGCCCGCCTCTCGCCAGCCTCTCTCGGTGAGGACCCGGTGATCGGGCGTGGCCCAGAGCGCGGTGCCGTCCCGGAAGTGGAGGCCGATGACCTCGCGATCGCCCTGGTCGAAACGACCGGTGATGGGCCTACTGTGCAGCTTGCCCAGCTTGTCGACGGCGACAACCGACATGCCCACGCCATTGTCGACGATGTCCTCGATCCGATGCGTCAGCCCGGTGGTCGGGTCGAAGACGGTGGTCCCAGCGGCAACGCACTTGTTCTTCACCACCTTGACCCGGGTGCGGTTGCCGATCACCTCGGTCCCGTCCTTGATGGCCTCGATCCGGCGGATGTCGAGCCGGACCGACGAGTAGAACTTCAACGCCCGCCCACCCGGGGTGACCTCGGGGGAGCCATACATCACACCTATTTTTTCACGCAATTGGTTGATGAATATGGCGATGGTGTTGGTCTTGCTCAGGGTGCCGGTGAGCTTGCGCAGGGCCTGGGACATCAGCCGGGCCTGGAGGCCGACGTGGCTGTCACCCATCTCGCCCTCGATCTCGGCCCGGGGGGTGAGGGCGGCCACGGAGTCCACGACCAGCACGTCGATGGCGCCCGAGCGGATCAGCATGTCGGAGATCTCCAGGGCCTGCTCCCCCGTGTCCGGCTGGGAGATCAGCAGCTCGTCCACGTTCACCCCGATGGCCCGGGCGTAGACCGGGTCCATGGCGTGCTCGGCATCGATGTAGGCGGCCACCCCCCCGTTGCGCTGGGCCTCGGCCACCACGTGCATGGCCAGGGTGGACTTGCCCGAGGACTCGGGACCGAAGATCTCCACGATGCGGCCACGAGGCAGGCCACCGATCCCCAGGGCGAGGTCGAGGGCGAGGGCGCCGGTGGGAACTGCGCCCACGTCAACGTGGACCTTCTCCCCCATGCGCATGACGGAGCCCTTGCCGAAGTGCTTGTCGATCTGGCTCATGGCCATTTCGAGGGCCTTGTCTCGTTCCACCGTGAATCCCTTCTGTGTGAGCTGGCTGGACGAGGACTCACCCTACGGAGGGGGTGTGACAATTACACTGCTGGAGTTCCACGACGGTAGTTCCGAACGGGCGTTCGGTCAAGCACCATCGTCAAGCCGGCGAGGCTTAGGCTCAGGGCCCATGGCGACGATCTTCGAGTCCATCCAGGCGGGCGACGTCGATGCCGTCCGCACCGCCGTCCGCAACGACCCCTCTGCCGCCGCCGCCCGGGACGACCAGGGCCTTTCCGCGGTCCGCGCCGCCCTCTACGCCCACCACCAGGACGTGGCCGACGTCCTGCTGGAGGCCAAGCCCGAGCTCGACGTGTTCGACGCCGCTGCGGTGGGCGACGTCGACCGCCTCACCGAGCTGCTCGACGGCGACGGCGACCTGGCGGGTGACTGGTCGGAGGACGGGTTCACCCCCCTGCACCTGGCCGCCTTCTTCGACCGGGGCACGGCGGCCCGCCTCCTCCTCGACCGGGGCGCGGACGTGGGCGCCGTCGCCCGCAACGACATGAAGGTCCAGCCGCTGCACTCCGCCGTCGCCGCTCGCAGCCGGGAGATCGTGGCCGCCCTGCTCGTGGCCGGGGCCGACCCCAACGCCCGCCAGGAAGGCGGCTTCACGCCCCTCATGGCCGCCGAGCAGCACGAGGACGCCGACCTCGTCCGCCTGCTCCTCGACCACGGCGCCGAGGAGGCGGCCACCGCTCCTACGGAATAGAACCGACCCCGGGGGCGCTCAGCCGGTCAGCAGCCGTCGCACCCGCTCCGGCGACACGTCGAGGAGCCCGGCCGCCTCGGCCCTCGACAGCCCGCAGCGCTCGGTCAGCAGACGGGCCGCTTCGCGGTTGGTGACGATCGCTTCGCGGGAGGTGGCACTCGCCGCCTTCTGCGCCTCTCGCGCCGTGTCGCCCGCATGACGGGCCGCCTGTCGGGCCAGGTAGGCCCGCTCGACAGCCTGGAGCACGAGGTCCGGCAGGCGCACGTCATCGACCAGCCCGGAAACCTCGGCCATCGCCATCATCAGCTCGCCGTGCTCCCCGACCAGGCGGGCCGCCTGGCGGGTGGCCAGCAGTGCGTCCTCGAGGGCCGCGGCGCCCGCCTCCTCCGCCGCCCGGGCCTGCTCCCGCAGCTGGTTGGCACGCTTGCGTTCGACCTTGCCCCGGGCGACCATTGCGAGCACCGCCTCCGGCAGCCGGAGGTCCTCCACCAGCTCGAAGCCGTCCGGGTCCGAGGGGAACGGGCCGAACAGGGTGGCGATGGCGTCGCGTATGTTCCTCCGGGCTTCGACCAGCGATCCGCCGTAGCCGTGCACGTTGGGCTCTTCGACGAGCCCGACCGTCCACGTGCCGCTCCCGGCCTGCTCGAACGTGGCGGTGAACGTGGGGCCGGCGGCCGGCGAGAGCCCGGGACTCACCCCCTGCCGACCTTTTCCCGGGGCCGGGCCTGTTTGTCCTGACCGCTGCCGCTCGGTGCTCGGGGCGCTGCTGTCGCTCGCGACCGGGCGGAGGGCGCCACGCGGCTGTCCCTCGGGGCCCGTCTGGTTCCAGCGGGCTTGCGGGGCACTGCGGACGCGGACGCCGGGACCGACTTCGGTTGCCTCGGCGCCGCGCAGGCCTCCCCGCTGGGCCGACGGGCGTTCGGCCGGGAAGCCTCGGCACCCGCCGCAAGCGGGGCACGGGGCGTCCGGCTCCCGACCAGCGGCGCCCGGCGCAGGCGGCCGAGCACCGCCGGCCCGGGCGCCTGCAGGCCCAGCGCCGTCTCTCGGGCGCCGAAAGCACCGGGGGCGGCCGGGGTCGGGTCCGGCCCGCTCGGCGGGGCGGCCGGGAGCGGAGCCGGTTCGCCGGTGCCGGCTGGATCAGGCGCCGGCCCGGCCAGGGAGCCGTTCTGGGGGTGTGGGAGGGCGGCTGTCGGCGCCGGAGCGTGGCCCGGTAGGGGCGCCGGTCGCGGCGCATCCCGGAAATCAGGGTGGTCGCAATAGGCCTCGTCGTCACCCTCGGCCGCCGTCGTTCTCGCTCTGACGGACATGACCACGACGGCGGCCGACACCAGGCCGCATCCGATCGAGATCCAGACGACCCCTATGGACGAATCCTGGGCTCCCATCACCAGGGTCATGGCCGACACCAGGACGAGGAAGATGCCCGAAACGATCACGACGTGGCCCTCACCGTGTTCGTCGCAATCGGCATCGCCCGGTGACCATCGGGTCGGCCGAAACGGTGGAGCGTACACACCGGAAAGCCCCGGCGTTGTAGAGTGCGTCGCCGCGTCGAGCAACGTTGGAAAGAGGCGAACTGACGATGTACGGGACAGCAGGGCGGGGTTTGGGCCTGGCGACGGGTTTGGGAGGCGTCGGTACCGGCCTGGCGTTGACCGGATTTCCGGTAGCCGGCTTCGTGGTGCTCGGCGTCGTGGCGGTGCTGCTCGGCCTCGCGCTGGTGCGCGTTGCCAGCGTCGGACGGCCCGACGCTGGGCGCAGGAGCGATGAGAAGGCTCATCTCGTTCAGTGAGTCGCGACTGACGAGGGCGGGGAAATCGGCCGCCCGGCGTCGAACGGGTCGGGGCGGGGGCACAGCCCGAGGAACCAGCCAATGGCCGCCGCCGAGCGGCCCGCCGCCTTCCCATCGCCGTACGGGCTGCCCGGCACCGCCTTAGAACGTGCTCCCGGCTCGGTCAGCGCCCGATGAGTGGCGGTGATGATCGCCCCGGCGTCGGTTCCGACCAGTACGGCGGCGCCTGCCTCCACGCCTTCGGTGCGTTCGGTGCGGTCGCGTAAGACCAGCACTGGCACGGACAGGACTGGCGCCTCCTCCTGAATGCCGCCGGAATCAGTGAGCACCACCTCGGCGCAGGCCAATAGGCGTACGAACTGGACGTACCGGAGCGGCCCGGTGACAAACACATTCGACCGGGCCGCGAACGAGGTCTCAAAGACCTTGCGTACCGAGGGGTTCATATGGGTCACGGTGGCGAAGAGCACCTCGGGGTGGGCGTCGGCCAGCGCGGCCACGGCGGACGCGATTCGCCTCATCCCGTCGCCCCACGACTCCCGCCGGTGCGCCGTCACCACCACCAGCCGTCGCCCTGCGGCACACGCCGATTCGAGCCGTGCATCCGGCAGAGGCACAGGGGCGCCGACCGCGAAGAAGAGGGCGTCGACCGCGGTGTTGCCGGTGACGAGGACCGAGTCCGGGCTGTGCCCCTCGAGCAGCAGGTTGGCCTCGGCCGTCGGGGTGGGGGCCAGGTGCAGGGCCGCCAGGGTGGACACGAGCCGACGATTGGCCTCCTCCGGAAACGGCGCGCTGAGGCTCCAACTGCGCAGGCCGGCCTCGACGTGCACGACCGGGCGACGCTGCAGGAACGCGGTGTGGGCCCCGGCGAGGACCGAGGCGGTGTCCCCCTGGACGACGACCACATCCGGATCGAGCAGGGCCATCACCTGGTCGAGTCGGCCGAGCAGGTCCGCATACAGGCGGGCGAGGCCGTCGGCCGGACGCTTCGGCAGGCGGAGCGAGCATTGGGGGACGATCCCGAACAACTCCAACACGTCGTCGACGACGGCCTGGTGCTGGCCCGTCGTGACCACCATCGGCTCCACCTGGAGCCCGTCCCGCAGTGCCCTGAACAGCGGCCCCAACTTTATGGCCTCGGGGCGCGTGCCGATCACCAACAGCGCAGTCGGCCGCCCCCGTCCGGCCCGGGGCGGTACCGCCCGGCTCACGATTTCGCCCGACTGCCCAACGTCCCGGGGTCTCAACGCCCGCCACTCGTCGGGGCGGTCGGGGCCGTGGGCGCGGTCGGCGCGGTCGCGCCCGGCCGTCCCGTCACGACGGTGGGTGCCGTTGTTGCCGGTGTCGCCTCCGATGCGGTCGTGGCCGTCGGCCCCGTCGTCGCCGTCACTCCGGTAGGGGCGGTCGGAGCCGTGCGGGCGGTGGGCGCGGTGGAGAACCGCCCGGTGTCCACCGCGTCGCGGGACGCGCCACATGCGCACAACGACGCCGATATCAACACCGCCGCTGCTACAGCTTTGACGTTCATATTGCCGCCCTCGGGCCCGTGGTCGCCTGTCGCCGATAGGAAACATTGCCGTGTGCCGGCGCCGAAATCGCGGATACTCCGGTTGGCGCCGCTGCCGAAGGGCGTCTGCGAACCATCCGCGAAACGACAGGACGCCGTCGTTAGCCTTTGGCCGATTGACCTCACTTGGCGGACGACGTGGGCGGCGAGACCGATCGGCATCGGTACCGTCCTCACGCGTAACGCGGATCGCGTTCGCCGTATCGCTCGTCCTGCTCGGTGCGATGATGATCAGCCAGCAGTCGCTCGTGCGCGGTTTTGAGGCCAGGAGCGGCGCGGACGTGGCCCGTGGGCTCGGGCTCGTGCCGGCTCGAGCCGTCGGCAGCGCAGTCGTTTTTCCGCTCCGAGGCCGTTTCGTCGGCTACACCGTGACCGAGGGCTGCACGGTCGCGTTCCTCATCGCCCCGTTTTTCGTGATCGCCGCACTGCTCATCGCCAGCCGCCGGACACCTCCGCGCCGCGGGCTCGGCGGGCTCGCCGTCCTCACGGCCGTGTTCTTCACTGTCAACCAGCTGCGCCTCTTCGTGGTCGCCGCGTCGATGCAGGCGTGGGGTTTTCGGCCGGGCTACGAGCGAAGCCATGTGTTCCTCGGCACGATGCTCAGCACCGTCGGGACCGTGCTCGGTCTCCTCCTCTTTGTGTGGCTGGTGGTCGACCAGGCCGCGCCGATAGACGATCCCGATGGGGCGGCGGGGCCGGGCTAAGGGGGCATCCACCACACGGTGGATGCCAGCCCGCATACTCATACGGTCACCGGGAGACATGCGCCATTTCCGTCAACCCACGTCCGCGCACTCGCCGATCTGTGCCGCAGGTCGGTGCCTTTGGAACACGCGCGGGAGCGGGCGGCCCGATGAGCGTGGGAGCAACTGATGGGTAGAGCCGGCGATCTGTTCCTTGCCGGGTTGAACGCGGCGGCCTTCCTCTTCTGCGCCAGCTTCCTGGCGTACGTCGTCCTCATCGTGGTGCCGTTTCTCCGGCACCGGCCGACGGCCCCGGGCGATCCACAGGCATTTCAGTGGCATTTCATCATTCCGTGCCTGGACGAACAGCACGTGATCGCGGCAACGGTGAAGCGTCTGATGCGCAGCTTCCCCGACGCGCAACTGTGGTGCGTCGACGACGCGTCCAGGGACGCCACGCCCCAGGTCCTCGCCCGGCTGGCCCGGCGCGCCCGACGGGTCCATGTCGTGCCCCGCCACCCGCCCGACGCCCGGTGCGGCAAGGGACCGGCGCTGAACGCCGGCTGGGAGGCCCTGCGGGCCGTCATCCCCCCCGGTGCGGACACCAGCCGGGTGATCGTGGGCGTCGTCGATGCCGACGGGTCCCTCGACCCCGAGTGCCTGGCGGTGATCGCCGGGCCGTCGTTCTTCGGCAGCTCGGAGGTGGGCGCCGTGCAGATCAAGGTCCGTATCACCGAGAGCCACGACGAACCGGCGCAACTCCACGACCCGGCGGGCCACCCCAGGGGTCGATTGGCGCGACTCCTCGTACGGCTCCAGGACCTGGAGTTCGCCTGCGTCATCGCCGCCATGCAGACCCTGCGCCGCCATGTCGGCACCGTCGGCATGGGTGGCAACGGCCAGTTCACCCGGCTCTCGGTACTCGACGCCGTCGCCGCTGAGCACGGGACGCCGTGGCACGGGGCACTGCTCGAGGACTTCGAATTGGGCCTGCACGTGCTCCTGTGCGGCAGTCGCACCGAGTACTGCCACGACACCTCCGTCACCCAGGAAGGCCTGTCGAGCGCCCGTCAGCTGGTCCGCCAGCGCAGCCGCTGGGCCCAGGGCTCCATGCAGTGCTTCCGGTACCTGCTGCCGGTCCTGCGCTCGCCGCGGATCTCCACCGCCGGCGCGTTCGAGATCGCCTACTTCCTGCTCCTGCCGTGGCTCCAACTCCTCGGCAGCCTGGTCTATCTGCTGTGTGGGGCCATCGTGGTGGGCTACGCGGTCACCTTCCCAGGCGGTCCGGTGGCGTGGATGACCGGCGGCGCCTGGGCCATCCTCCCCCTGTTCGTCTGCTTCGGGCTGGGCCCGTTCGCCATCTGGGGGCCCGTGTACCGGGCGACCGCGGGCCGCGACACCAGCGTGCCCATGGCCATCGGCCTCGGCGTGGCCAACTGGGCCTATCTGGTGGTGCACTACCTGGCCATCTGGTGGGCCTTCGCCCGGGTGCTGCGGACGCGTCGCGACTGGAAGAAGACGGCGCGCCTGTCGGCCGCGCTCGACTCCGGCCTTCCGGGCGACTTCATGCCCACCGTCACCGTGCCGTGCGTACTGCGGTTGGGACCCGCGGTCCCCGAGCACGAGCCCGGAGTCGTCCGTGGGCGGCTCCGCTTTCCAACGTCCGCCACAGAACGCGCCCTAACGGAGGTCTCTTGAACAACCAGAGTCTTCACCGCGTCACCGGTCGTGCCTGCCTCGTCCTGGCCACGGTCGCCGTGCTCACGCTCGGTCTCGCCGGTCCGGCGCTGGCCGACGCGTCGCTGGCCACTGCGCAGGCGGCAACTGTCCAGGTCGTGGGCCAGCCGGTCCTCACGACCGGGCAGGTGGTGGCCTCCAGCGACGGCACCTCCCAGACCAGGACGGGCAACCGCACGCCCGCCCTGTCGATCCTCGGAGGCCAGACCGTCCTCACCACGGGTGCGGCCTTCCAGGACGCCGTGGCCAACACCGACGGCTCGTCGGCGGCCTGCGCCGGCGTGGTCGGGCCGACCGGGACGGTCCAGATCGGGCCGAACCAGACCTGCCTGGTCTCAGGCGCCCCCACCGGCGTGGTCGTGGACCTGGGGGCGGCGGTGCTGCGGGCCGATGCCATCACCGCGGAGTGCACGGCGCGATCGGACGGAACCACCAGCGGCAGTGCCACCCTGACGAACGCAAGGATCACCGACGCCACCGGCGCGGTCACGCTCCTGACCCTGCCGGCCAACCCCGCGCCCAACACCGTCCTGGGGGTGCCGGGAGTCGTCGACCTGGTGCTCAACCGGCAATCGAGCAGCGGGCCGGGCCAGATCTCGGTGACCGCACTCGACCTGAGCCTGCTGGCCGCCCCCAACGCGGGCGCTGAGGTGCGGCTGGGCGTGGTGACCTGCGGCCCCAACGCCCTGACGGCACCGATCCCGCTGCTGTCGGCCGCAGGCCTGCCGGTCGCCATCGGCACGCTGCTCGTCGTCGCCGGGTTCGTGTGGTTCGTCCGCCGGCGGCGGACATCGTCGCCTACGGATGCCTGAGCCGTTCGCCACGGCGGGGGCGGACTACCTGGAACAGCTGTTGCGGGCCGCGATCCAGGCGCCTGCGGCAGCCAGCGATCCTGCCAGCGGCCCGGTCGTCGCCCGGCTGATGGTGGCGCTGGTGGCGACGGGGGAGGACGAGCGCATCGAGCCCTACCTCTCCTGCACCCCGGGAAGGCGGTCCGTCTACGAGGTGACCTGCTACGACAGGGCCGGCCGGCCGGCATCCTGGGTCACCGACCTCGCCGCCGGCCAGGCGATACGGGCCGCAGCCCGGTTCGCCACCGCCCGGCCGGACCACCGCGTGACGGTCGTCGCCCGTGACGACCGTGGCCGCGAGCGCCAGGTCCTCGTGGCGAGAGGCCCGGTTGCGGCGTACCAGTTCCCCGACACGACCGAGGTCGAGGAGGCTGCGGCCGCCCCGGCTCCCGCCCACGAGCAATCGCGAGAGCCTCCTCCTCCTCCTCCTCCTCCGGTCCCGCCGGCGCCCGAGACGGACCTGCGAGAAGCGCAGTGGCTGGCACTCGCGGAGCGAGTCGAGTCACTTCCGACCACCGACGACGTGGTCACCGCGCTGCGCGAGGTCCTGGGCGGCATGTCGTCGGACCTCCGGACCCGGCTCGGCGCCCTACCCACCACCGACGAGGTCATCTCCGCCGTCCGGGAGCTGCTCGGCGGGATGACCATCGAGATCGATGCCACGGCCATCGAGGACGCGATCCACGCCGCCCTCGACGAGCTCCCCCACATCGCCGCCGCCATCCCGCCCGTCCCTTCGGTGGACGCCGGACGCAAGCACGTCGACGAAGAGGCCGGGGAGGCCGAGGACGAGGTGGCGGAGATGCCGGCAGGGGAGGCGGGACCGCCGGGGCACGATGCGTCGGTTGGCAAAGGGCTGCTCCTGGAGGCCATCGGCGACATCGCCGGTGCCCTGGCCGCGTACCGGGCGGTGGCCGGCTCCAACCACCCCGACCGCGCCCCCTGGGCCGCGCTGCACCTGGGACGTTTGCTCGAAGGCCAGCGCGACGAGGACGGGGCGCGAGCCGCCTATGCGGCCACTATGGCCTCCGGCCACCCCGACAACGCGCCGCGGGCCGCCTTCCACCTGGCCGTCCTGCTGGAACGGCAGGGGGACTACGAGGGGGCCAAGGCCGCGTACCGGACGGTGATGCGCTCGTCGCATCCCGATCAGATGCCGCGGGCCGCGTTCAACCTCGGCGTCCGGCTTGCCGCCGAGGGCGACGTAAAGGGCGCCAAGGCGGCCTACCGGCGGGCGATGCGGTCATCCCATCCCGATCAGGCACCCCGCGCCGCGGCGAGCCTCGGCGCCCTCTTGGCGGAGGAGGGCGACATTGACGGGGCCAAGGCGGCCTACCGATCGGCGATCGACTCGGGTCATCCCGACCGGTCACCCGAGGCCTCCGTCAGGCTCGGCGTGCTTCTCGCCGTCGAGGGTGACGCCGAGGGCGCCGAGCTGCAGTTCCGACGAGCCATGGCGTCCGGGCACGGGGAGGCCGCATCCCTGGCGTCACTGAACCTGGGGTTCCTGCTCGAGGACAACGGCGACCTCCAGGGGGCGAGGGCGGCGTACGAGGCCGTCATGGCGACAGGCGATCCTGAGCAGGCGCCGTGTGCCGCGTTCCACCTCGGCGGGATGCTGGACGACCAGGGTGACCTGGAGGGGGCGAAGGACGCGTACCGCTGGGCAATCGAGTCGGGGCACCTGGACCACGGGGCCCGGTCCGCGTTCAACCTCGGGGTCATGCTCGCCGGGCGGGGGCACGTCCAGGAGGCGAAGGCGGCCTATCGCTGGGCCATGGCGTCCGGTCATCCCCGTCACGGGCCGGAGGCGGCCGCCAACCTTGGAGTGCTGCTGGCCGGCGAGGGTGACGTCGACGGGGCCATGGCCGCCTACCGGACCGCCATCGACTCGGGCCAGCTCGACAGCATGTGGGTGGCCAGCCGCAACCTGGGACTGCTGCTTGCCGGTCAGGGCGACTTCGAGGGCGCCGAGGCCGAGCTCCGGCGGGTGATCTCGTCCGGTCCTGCGGAGCAGGCGGCCGACGCCTCCGTGAACCTCGGTGTCCTGCTCGCCGCCCAGGGCGACGTCGCCCGCGCCGAGGCGGAGTTCCGCCGGGTGGTCGACCAGGGTTGTGCCCGGGCGGCGTCGCTGGCCGCGGCCAACCTGGACGTGCTGCTCTCGCGCAAGGATCACATCGAGGTCCTCGTCGGGTAGGCGTCAGCCGTTCACCACGGGGAAGTGGTCGAGGACCTCGTAGCGGACGCCGCCGCGGTCGGCACGACTCTCGACCAGGCTGATCCCGGTCACGGGCCACCGCGCCGCCACGGGGACGCCGGCCAGGGAGCGCAGGTCGACCGTGACCCGCCGGCCGACTCGGGCGAGGGTGAGGTGGCCGTGGAACTGGCGGTTGTCGGGTGGCCCGCCGTCGGGTGGCCGGCCGTGGCCGGCCGTCGCCTTCACGACGTCGGCCGCCAGCGCGTCGAGGCCGGCCACCGGCAGGTGGAGGACGCGGTGGCCGAAGCGGTCGGTGGCCGGTCCGAGGTGCGCCAGTGCGGCCCGACCCTTCAGCCCGGCCAAGGCCGAGATCAGCGGCTCGACGTCGGACACCGACCCCAGGAACCGGAGGGTGACGTGCCACTGCTCGCGCGGGGTCCAGCGCAGGCCGTCGACCTCGGGCCGGGGTAGCGCCGCTATCCGGTCGAGCACCTCGTCGGGAGGCCACACGGCGACGAACAGGCGGGGCATCAGCGGGCGGTCGAGAGCAGCCGCCTCCGCAGCATGTCGAGCAGGGAGATGGTGGAGAACTGGCGGATGTGCTGCCGGTCGCCGGTGAAGTGGACCTCGGCCGACTCCACCGCGTCGCCGACGGCCACGGCCATGAACACCGTGCCCACCGGCTGGTCGTCCTGGGTGGCGGGGCCGGCCACGCCCGTGACGCTGATCCCGGCGTCGGCCTCCAACCGCCGGCACGCCCCCAGGGCCATGGCCTCGGCGGCCTCGGCGCTGACCACCGGGCCCTCGGGCACGTCGAGGAGGTCGAACTTGACCTTGCTGTCGTAGCAGACGATCGATCCCCGGAACCACTTGCTGGCCCCCTCGGTCTCGGCCAGCCGGGCGCCGACCAGGCCGCCGGTCAGCGACTCGGCCACCCCCACCGTCATCCCCCGCTCGACCAGCAGGTCGGCCACCACCCGCTCCATGCCCTGGTCGTCCACGCCGAAGACCACGTCGCCCAAGATGGCCCGCAGCTCGGCCTCCTCCTCGTCGAGCATCCGCCGGGCCTCGTCCTCCGACGGCGCCTTGGCCGTGACCCGGATCTTGATCCCCTCGATGCCCGAGGCCAGGAAGGCGATCGTGAGGTTGCCCCGGCCTTCGAGCGCCTCGACCCGGGCCGCGACCATCTCGCCGAGGGTGGACTCGGGGACGCCCCACGTGCGCACCATCCGGGACAGGATCACCGCCGCCGGCCCGCGGCGGCGCTTCAGGTCCGGGATCACGGCCCGGTCGAGCATCTCCTTCATCTCGAACGGGACCCCCGGGATGGCGTAGATCACCTGCCCCTCGCCGAGCGGGCAGATCAAGCCGGGTGCGGTGCCGCGCTCCTGGGGGATGAAGGTCGCACCTTCGGGGAGGTCGGCCTGGCGGGCGTTGGTCCCGGCCATGTCCCGCCGGCGAGCCTGGAACATGGTGCGGATGCGCTCCACCATGGCCGGGTCGCGCACCAGGCGCACCCCCATGACCTCGGCGATGGCCTCCCGGCTGATGTCGTCGGCCGTCGGGCCGAGGCCGCCGCAGACGATGACCGCCTCCGCCCGGCCCAGGGCGATGCGCAGGGCGGACGCGATCCGGCCCTGGTTGTCGCCCACCTTGGTGTGAAAGTGGCAGTCGACCCCGGCCAGGGCCAGCTGGTCCCCGATGTAGGCCCCGTTGGTGTCGACGACCTGGCCGAGCAGTAGCTCGGTCCCCACCGCCACCACCTCACAACGCACGGATCACCTTCCGGCCGTCCCACAGGTACTGGACGCCGGTCACCACGGTCAGGGCGACGGCGGCCCACAGCACGCCGATCAGAAAGCCGCGGTAGCCGTCGCCGGACACGGGGGCGATGGCCAGGCCCACGGCCACCGCCTGCACCCAGGTCTTGACCTTGGCCTGCAGGCGGGCGGGGACGGAGACGCCCCGGCGGCCGACGTAGGACCGGTAGGCGCTGAGGGCGACCTCCCGCACGGCGATGATCGCCACCGGCAGCCACCACAGGACCCCCTTGGCCACCAGGGCGGCCATGGCCCCGAGCACGAGGATCTTGTCGGCCAGGGGGTCGAGGAAGGCGCCCGATCGGGTGGTGCCGTGGCGGCGGGCCAGCCACCCGTCGACACAGTCGCTCCCGGCCAGCACCACCCACGCGGCCAGGGCCAGCCATTCCGTGCCCGTCCCCATGATGAGGGCGATCAGCAACGGCAGGGCGACCACCCTGGCCAGGGTGACGGCGTTGGCCGGGGTGGCCAGCGCGGAGGGCCCGAAGGTGTTCGTCGCCACGGGCGCGGCCCGCTCCTACGCAGCTTCCAGGTCGGGCCCGGCGGCGCCGGTGACGGTGACGGCGGCGAACGCGCCGACCACCAACCCCTCGGGGACGGCCACCACGCCGTCGATCTCGGGGGCCTCCCGGTGGGTGCGGCCCACCCCCGGTTCGTCGACCAGGACCTCGACCCGCTCGCCGACCAGGGCGTCACGACGGGCGGCGGTGATCCGGTCCTGCAGCTCGCTCAGCTCCAGCAACCGCTCGGCCACCAGCATGGTGTCGACCCGGCCGTCCAGGCCGGCGGCGAGCGTGCCGTCCTCCCGGGAATAGGCGAAGAAGCCGGCCCAGTCGAGCTGGGCGCCCTCCAGGAACCGCAGGAGGACGTCGTGGTCCTCCTCCGTCTCCCCGGGGTAGCCGACGATGAACGAGGACCGGAAGGCGGCCGTGGGCTCGCGTCCGCGAATGGCGTCGATCCGGTCGAGGAACCGTTGGCCGTCGCCCCACCGGCGCATCCGCCTGAGCAGGGGCTTGGACGCGTGCTGCAGCGACAGGTCGAAGTAGGGGACGCCGGTACTGCAGATGGTGTCGACCAGGCGGTCGTCCAGCTCCGACGGGTACAGGTACAGCAGCCGCACCCGGGGGACCCGGGCCGCCACCGCTCGCACCAGGGGGACGATCGCTCCCTTGCGACCCTCGTCCCGGCCGTACGAGGCCAGATCCTGGGCCACCAGGACGACCTCGGCCACGTCCAGGGCGTCGACCTCGGCCAGGATCGACTCCTCGCTCCGGGACCGCTGGGGGCCCCGGAACGACGGGATGGCGCAGAACCCGCAGGTCCGGTCGCACCCCTCGGCCACCTTCACGTAGCCCCACGGCACCGTGGACTTCGGCCGGGGCAGGTTCAGCAGGTCGAAGCTGGGGACCTTCCGCCCGAGGGTCACCGGCACGCCGAAGCCGGCCACGGCGTCGACCTCGGGCAGGGCCTCGGCCAGCTCGGCGCCCGCCCGCTCGGCCAGGCAGCCGGTGACGACCAGGCGGGCCCCCGGCCGGCGGGCCCCGGCCAGGGCCAGGATGGTCTCCACCGACTCCTCCCGCGCCGCCTCGATGAAGGCGCAGGTGTTGACCACCACCAGGTCGGCGTCCTCGGGCCGGTCCGCCTCCTCCATGCCGTCGGCGACCAGGGTGCCGGCCAGCTTGTCCGAGTCGACCTGGTTCTTGGGACAGCCCAGGGTCTCCAACCAGTAACGCTGCGGCACCCGCTCAATCTATGCGGGTTGCGCTGCGCTTACTTCTGCTTGCCGAGCATCCGGTTCATCTTGGTGCCGCAGACCGGGCAGGCGCCCTGGGCGGCGCGCCGGCCGTTGGCCAGCTCGACCTCGGCGCCCTCGAACTCACGCTTCTCGCGGCACTTGACGCAGTAACCCTCGTAGTTGGCCATGCCGACAGTCTCTCCCACAACCCCGCCCGCGACACAAGCCGCGTGTCACCTTTCGCCGGCGGTCCAGGTCGTATTGATTGCAAGGCCCAGAAATCACTTCACAAAATTGGAGGCTCGTACATGTACGAGTTCGCAGTCGTCACATTGCTCGGTCTGGCGGCCCTGAAGGTCACCGACCTCGTCGTCGAGAGCGTGCCCGGTCTCGACAAGATCCGTACGCTGTTCACCTTCACCCTCGCCGTGGTCTTCGCCATCGCCCTCGACTACTCGATGTTCGCCGGTTTCGGAGTCACCGTGCGTGAGGCGTGGATGGGCACCGTCGGCACCGGCCTGGTGATCGGGTCCCTGGCCAGCGCCTGGGCCGCCCTGCTCGGGTGGTTCGGCGCCACGTCGATCAGCGGCACCACCACGGTGCGCAACGAGCGTCCCCGTATCGCCGCCTAGCTCCGTCCCTCAATCGCCCGGCCGGTGGCGCCTCAATGACGAGGCGCCGCCGGCCTTTCTTTATGCCCGGTTCTTGAGCTCGTCGAGCTCCTCGGGCGTCATAAGGACGGCCCGGGCCTTCGATCCCTCCGACGGGCCGACGACGCCCCGCTGCTCCAGCAGGTCCATGATCCGCCCGGCCCGGGCGAAGCCCAGGCGCAGCTTGCGCTGGAGCATCGACGTCGAGCCCAGCTGCGACCGCACGACCAGCTCCATGGCCTGCTCCAGCATGTCGTCGGAGTCGCTGCCGGAGCCGTTGCCGTCGTAGCCGCTGGTGCCCTCGTCGCCCTCGACGCCCTCGACGTAGGAGGGCTGGGCCTGCCGGCGCCAGTGGGCCACCACCTTGCGGACCTCGTCC
>DATJHJ010000043.1:0-15446 GCA_035494015.1 Acidimicrobiales bacterium | reverse complement strand
TTCCGCTGCACCCCGACCGGCGACGGGGACTTCAGGGTCGACATCCCGTCGTGGCGACCGGACAGCGAGCGGGAGATCGACGTCATCGAGGAGGTGGCCCGCCACCACGGTTACCGCCAGATCGCCCGGACCATGCCGCCGGTCTCTCGGGTGGGCGGGCTGAACCCGTACCAGCGCGACCGCCGGCTGGTGCGCGACATCCTGGTCGGCGCCGGCCTCGCCGAGGCGTGGGCCACGACCTTCCTGGCCCCCGAGGACCTGGTCCGGGCCGGGCTCCCGGTCGACGCCGTCGAGGTTGAGAACCCCCTCGCCGCCGAGGAGAGCATCCTGCGGCCCTCGCTGCTGCCCGGCCTGCTCCGGGCCGTGGCCGTCAACGCCGGCCACCGCCGCCCCGACGTCGGCCTGTTCGAGATCGGCCACGTCTTCCTCCCGCCGGACGGGGCGGCCGAGCAGCTGCCGGTGGAGCCGGAGCGCCTCGCGGTGGCCCTGGGCCAGCGCGACGCCGCCGACGCGGTGCGGATATGGCGGGGCCTGGTCGACGGGCTGCGGCTGGCCGACGTCCGCATGGAGGCGGCGGCTCGGCCCGGCCTGCACCCGACCCGGAGCGACCGCTTGGTGGCCGGCGGCCAGGAGGTCGGCGCCATCGGCGAGGTCGACCCCCAGGTTCTCGCCGCCCACGGGATCGAGGGGCGGGTGGGCTGGTTCGAGGTCGACCTCGGCCAGCTGCTGGCGTCGCCCCGCCACCCCGCGGTCTACCGGCCGGTCAGCCGGTTCCCCTCCGCCGACATCGACCTGGCCTTCGTCGTCGACGACGGCACGCCGGCGGCCGCGGTCGAGCACACGCTGTGCCGAGCGGCCGGCGACCTGCTGGAGCGCATCGAGCTGTTCGACGTGTTCCGCGGCCCGCAGCTGCCCGGCGGCCGCAGCCTGGCCTGGCGGCTGCGCTTCTCGTCCCTCGACCACACCCTGACCGAGGACGAGCTCACCGCCCTGCGCCTGCGCTGCATCGAGGCGGTCACCGCCGCCCACCCCGCCCGCCTGCGGGGCTGAGCGGGCCGGGTCTCTAGCGGGGTCGGCGCCGGGCCCGCACCGGCGGCCGGCCGGCGGGCCTGCGGGGCGGCTGCGGCTGCGCCGCCGCCACCGCCGGCTGGGGGCGGAACACGGGCGCGGCCGTCGGGCCGGTCAGGGCCAGGGTCTCGACCGCCCCGGGACCGACCCGGGCCGATGCCGGGCGGATGCCGGCCTGGCGGATCATGGCGGCCACGTCGCGGGCCTGGTCGGGCAGGATCACGGTGACGACCGTCCCCTTGGCCCCGGCCCGGGCCGTGCGACCGGAGCGGTGCAGGTAGGCCTTGTGCTCGGTGGGGGGATCGACGTGGACCACGAGGGCCACGTCGTCGACGTGGATGCCGCGAGCGGCGATGTCGGTGGCCACCAGCACCCGGGTCGAGCCGTCGGCGAAGGCGGCCAGGTTGCGGTCCCGCTGGGCCTGGGACAGGTTGCCGTGGAGGTCGAGGGCGGGGATGCCCCGCGCCGTCAGATCCTTGGCCAGCTTCTTGGCCGCGTGCTTGGTGCGGGTGAACAGCAGGGCCCGCTCCCGGCCCGACGCCAGCTCATGCACGACGGCGGCCTTGTCGGCGGCGGTGACGGCGAAGGCGTGGTGCTCGAGGTCGGGCGGGGTGGCGTCGGCGCTGTCGACCGAATGGGTGATCGGGTTGTCGAGGTAGCGACGGACCAGGGTGGCGACGGCGTTGTCCAGGGTGGCCGAGAACAGCAGGCGCTGGCCGCCCGCCGGGGTCCGGTCCAGCAGCCGGGTGACCGCGGGCAGGAACCCGAGGTCGGCCAGGTGGTCGGCCTCGTCCAGCACGCACACCTCGACCGCGTCCAGGCGGCAGTGGCCCTGGCCGATGAGGTCCTCCAGCCGGCCGGGGCAGGCGATGAGGATGTCGACGCCGCGGCGCAGGGCGGCGACCTGGTGGACCTGGCTGACGCCACCGAACACCACCGCCACCTGCAGGCCGAGCGCCCGGGCCAACGGCTCGGTGACGGCCGCCACCTGGGTGGCCAGCTCCCGGGTGGGCACCAGCACCAGGGCCCGGGGCGAGCCGGGCCGCCGGGCCTTGCCCGACGTCGACAGGGCGACCACGGTCGGCACCGCGAACGCCACCGTCTTGCCGCTGCCGGTGCGGGCCCGGCCCAGCACGTCGCGGCCGGCCAGCGAGCTGGGCAGGGTGGCGGCCTGGATCGGGAACGGTGTCGGGCAGCCGGCGCGCACCAGGGCGGCGATCACCGGCGCGGGCACGCCGAGGGCCTCGAACGTGGTCGGCTCGAGGGGGACGTCGACGGTCTCGAAGTCGAGGGCGGGCGCCGGCGCAGCAGCGGGCCGGGCGAGCGATGCGGGACGGGGCGGGCCGGGGCGGCGCCGGCGACGGCGCGCCGCGTCACCCGAGGGGTAGGTGGGCATGAGGATGTTCCTTTCGAACTCGGAGGGTGGCCGTTGATGCTGCGGCCACGCGTTCCGGGGAACGGGAACCCAACTCGCACTCGACCCCGACGGCACCGGAAGGCGCCGTCGACACCCCAACCCTACCGGACGGGCGTCACTGCCAGGCGGCGATGGCCTTCTGGGCGTCGTCGAACTTGGTCCGGGCCGCCTTCATGTCCCGCTGGGCCTGCTCGACCGGGTCGGCCGCGGTGTTCCTGGCCGCGTTGACGCAGCTGTCCGCAGCGGAGCCGGCCGAGTCGAGCCCGGCCTTGAGCGCGCCGTCGACGGTGGCGTCGGGGACGGGCAGGCCCTTGCGGGCATCGGCCACGTCGGACTTGAGCTGGTTGCACGCCGAGAGGATGGCCACCCGGTCGCCCTTGTCCAGGGCGCTGTTGGACTCGTCCACGTCGATGCTCACCGCCTTGATCGTGGCCCCGTTCTTCTTGTCCCAGTCCGACTTGTTGGCCGCCGTCCCGCCGCTGCTGTCGCTCGAACCGCCGCACGCCCCGAGCAGGCCGGCGGCGACGATCACGCCCGCCCACCACCGCTTTGAATAAAGATTCATCATCGTGTATTGTCAGTCCGTGTTCGGAGTCGGGGTGGTCGGAGCGTCGGGCTATGCGGGGGCCGAGCTCCTGCGCCTGTGCCACTCCCATCCCGACCTGGACGTGGCGTGGGCGACGGGCGACACCCAGGCCGGCACACTAGTCGGCCACCTGTACCCGAGCTTGACCGCCGCCTACCCGGGGCTGGCGTTCCAGACCTACGACCCGGCCATGGCCGCCGACGTCGACCTGGTCTTGCTGGCCCTCCCGCACGGCGCGTCGCAGCGGCTCATGCCCGCGCTGCTGGCCGCCGGGCCCAAGGTGGTCGACCTGGGGGCCGACTTCCGGCTGCGCGACCCGGCGGTCTACGAGCGCTGGTACGGGGAGGCCCACGCCGCCGCCGAGCTGCTCGACCGCTTCGCCTACGGGCTGCCCGAGCTGCAGCGGGACGAGATCGTGAAGGCCGACGCCGTGGCCGCCCCCGGCTGCTACCCGACCGCGGCCGCCCTGGCCCTGGCCCCGCTGACCGCCGCCGGGGTGATCGAGCGGGCGGGGATCATCGTCGACGCGGCCAGCGGGGTGTCGGGCGCCGGCCGGGGGTTGAAGCACTCGACCCACTTCGGAACCGCCAACGAGGACTTCACCGCCTACGGCCTCCTCGACCACCGCCACACGTCGGAGATGGAGCAGTCCATCGGGGGCACCGTCCTGTTCACCCCCCACCTCGCCCCCATGACCCGGGGGATCCTGGCCACTTGCTACGCCCGGCCGGCGGCGCCAACGTCCACCGAGGCCCTGTTGCGGCTCTTGGAGGAGGCGTACGACGGCGAGCCGTTCGTCGTCGTGTCCGAGGCCAGCCCGTCGACCAAGGCGACGTGGGGGTCCAACGCCGCCCACCTGACCGCTCGCTACGACGAGCGCACCGGGTGGGTGGTCGCCCTGGCCGCCATCGACAACCTGGTCAAGGGGGCGTCCGGCCAGGCGCTGCAGTGCGCCAACCTGCTCCTCGGCCTGCCGGAGACCGCCGGCCTCTCGTCGATCGGGGTGTACCCGTGAACGACGTCGTGCCCGGGTTCGTCGCTGCCGGCGTGGCGTGCGGGGTCAAGGAGAGCGGCGACCCCGACCTGGCCCTGATCGCCACCGCCGACGGGCGGCCGGTGCCCGCTGCGGCGGTGTTCACCACCAACCTCGCCCCCGCGGCGCCGGTGCAGGTCAGCCGGGCCCACCTGGCGGCCACCGGTGGTTACGCGTCGGCCGTGGTCGTCAACAGCGGCAACGCCAACGCCGCGACCGGGGCCACCGGTCGCGAGCACGCCGAGCGCATGTGCGCCCTGGTCGCCGAGGGCATCGGGTGCCGGCCCGAGGAGGTGCTCGTCTGCTCGACCGGCCTCATCGGGATCCCCCTGCCGATCGGCGCGGTGGTGTCCGGCATCCCGGGCCTGGTCCGCGCCGCGCAGCCCACCGGGTTCCCGGCCGCGGCCCGGGCCATGATGACCACCGACGTCTCGCCCAAGGACGTCGTGCGGGACGGCGGGGGGTTCACCCTGCGGGGGATCGCCAAGGGGGCGGCCATGCTCGCCCCCCACATGGCCACCATGCTGGCCGTGCTCGTCACCGACGCCGCATTTTCGCCCGCCGAGCTGCAGGCCGCCCTGTCGGCCGCGGTGGTCGACTCGTTCAACGCCCTGTCGATCGACGGGGCGACCTCGACCAACGACACGGTGGTCGCCCTGGCCGGCGGGATGGCCGGCGATCAGGCCGGCCTGGCGACAGCCGCGATGGCGGATGTGTGCGCCGAGCTGGCCACCCTCATGGCCGACGGCGCCGAGGGGGCGACCCGGCGAGTGCTGGTCCGGGTGCGGGGGGCAGCCTCGGCCGACGACGCTCGCCGGGCGGCCCGCAAGGTGGCCGAGAGCCAGCTCGTCCAGTGCTCGTTGTACGGGGGGGACCCCTACTGGGGCCGCATCGTCAGCGAGCTGGGCAGCGCCGGGGTGGCCTTCGACCCCGACCGGGTCTCCGTCGCTTACGACGGCACCGTCGTGTGCCGGGACGGCGTGGCCACGGGCGACCCAGCCCCGGCCATGGGCCGGGTCGTCGAGCTCACCGCCGACCTCGGCCTGGGCGACGGGACCGCCACCGTGACCACCACCGACCTGTCGCCCGAGTACATCGCCGAGAACATGAGGACCTCGTGACGCCCACGAAGGCCGAGCTTCTCGTCGAGGCCCTGCCGTACATCCAGCGGTTCCGGGGCAAGGTGGTGGTGGTCAAGTACGGCGGGGCGGCCATGACCGATCCGTCGCTGGCCGGGCTGTTCGCCCAGGACGTCGTGCTCATGCGGTCGGTGGGGATGCGGCCGGTGGTCGTCCATGGCGGCGGCCCCCAGATCGGCGCCCTGATGAACCGGCTGGGCAAGGAGCCCGAGTTCCGCCAGGGCCTGCGGGTCACCGACGCCGACACCCTGGACATTGCCCGGATGGTCCTCGTCGGCAAGGTCAACCGGGACATCGTGGCCGCCATCAACGTCCACGGGCCGCTGGCCGTCGGCCTGTCGGGGGAGGACGCCGGCCTGATCACGGCCACCGCTCGCGATCCCGAGCTGGGCTACGTGGGCGACGTCGAGGCCGTCAACCCGGGGATCATCGAACGGCTGCTGGCCGAGGACCTCATCCCCGTCGTGGCCACCATCGGGAGCGACCTGGGCGGCCAGGCCTACAACATCAACGCCGACACCGCCGCGGGCGCGGTGGCCGAGGCCCTTGTGGCCGAGAAGCTCGTCTACATGACCGACGTGCCCGGCGTGCTGCGCGACCTGGCCGACCCGGACAGCTTGGTCAGCTCGGCGTCGGCGGACGAGCTGGAGAAGCTCATCGGCGACGGGACGCTGACCGGCGGGATGATCCCCAAGATCGCCTCCTGCGTCCAGGCCGTGCGGGGCGGGGTCCGCCACGCCCACATCCTCGACGGGCGAGTGCCCCACGCCCTGCTGCTGGAGATGCTGACCCGGGACGGGATCGGGACCATGGTGGCGGCATGACCGGCCTAGCCAGCTGCGTGCGGAACGCAACGGAAGGCCGGTCCGGCAACGACTCACTGGGACGCGCTCCCGAAGGGAGCACGAACCAGTGACTGGCCCCTCGTTCCTCATGCCCAACTACGCCCCGCCTCCCGTCACGTTCGTCCGGGGCGAGGGCAGCCGGCTGTGGGACGTCGACGGTAAGGAGTACCTCGACTTCCTGGGCGGGCTGGCGGTGACGTCGCTCGGCCACTCCCACCCGGCGGTGGCCGCGGCGGTGGCCGAGCAGGCCCGGACCCTGCTGCACGTCTGCAACCTGTTCGGGACGACCGTCGGCCCCGAGGTGGCCGAGACCCTCGACCGGCTGATCGGCGGCCCCGCGGGCCAGATCTTCTTCTGCAACTCCGGCGCCGAGGCCAACGAGTGCGCCATCAAGCTGGCCCGCAAGTGGGGCGGCGGCGCTGGCCGGGGCCCAAAGGGCCACACACGCCATGGGGTGGTCAGCACCTACGGCTCCTTCCACGGCCGCACCCTCGCCGCCCTGGCCGCCACCGGCCAGCCGACCAAGCACGAGCCCTTCCAGCCCCTGCCCGAGGGGTTCCGCCACGTCGCCCTGGGCGACGTCGAGGCCATGGACGCCGCCGTCGACCCGTCGGTGGTGGGCGCCGTCCTGCTCGAGCCCATCCAGGGCGAAGGCGGGGTCAACGTGCCGCCCAAGGGCTGGTTCGCCGAGGTCCGCCGCATCTGCGACGAGCGCGACGTCCTGCTCGTCCTCGACGAGGTGCAGACGGGCCTGGGCCGCACCGGTGCGTGGTTCGGGTTCCAGCACGAGGGGATCCAGCCCGACGTGGTGACCATGGCCAAGGCCCTCGGCAACGGCATGCCCATCGGGGCGTGCTGGGCCCGGGCCGACGTGGCGTCCGCCTTCGTCCCCGGGGACCACGGGACCACGTTCGGGGGCCAGCCCCTCGCCGCCGCCGCAGCCCGGGCCACCCTGGCCGTCATGGAGGCCGAGGACGTGCCGGCCCGGGCCCGCCGGGCGGGGGCGCGCCTAGCCGAGGGCCTGGCCGAGCTCCCCGGGGTGACCTCGGTGCGAGGCCGGGGCCTGCTGCTGGCCGCCGAGCTCGACGGCCGCCCGTCGAAGGACGTGAACGCCGCCGCCCTGGCCCGCGGGCTGGTGGTCAACGCGGTCACGCCGACGGCCATCCGGCTGGCCCCGTCGCTCCTGGTCGCCGACGCCGAGCTCGACCAGGCGCTGGCCATCCTCGAGGCGGTGCTGTCGTGCTGAGGCACCTCTTGGAGGTCGACGACCTGTCGGCCGACGAGCTGGTCGCCGTGCTCGACCTGGCCGAGCAGCCATCGCCGGCGCCGGTCCTGGCCGGGAAGGGCGCCGCCCTTCTGTTCGAGAAGCCCTCGAACCGCACCCGGCTGTCGATGGAGCTGGCCGTCGTCCAGCTCGGCGGCCACCCGGTCAGCCTGCGCAACGAGGAGGTGGGCATCGACACCCGGGAGACGGCGGAGGATCTGGCCCGTGTCTTCTCCCAGATGTGCGCGGTCATCGGCGCCCGGGTGTTCGAGCACGCCAAGCTGGTGCGCATGGCCGGGGCGGCGAGCGTGCCGGTCGTCAACCTGCTCTCCGACGACGCCCACCCGCTCCAAGCCCTGGCCGACCTGCTGACCATGCGCCAGCGCCTGGGCGCCCTGGAGGGCCGGTCACTGGCCTACGTGGGCGACGGGAACAACGTCTGCCGGTCGCTCATGGCCGCCGCCGCCCTGGCCGGGGTCGACATGCGGGTGGCCACCCCGCCCGGGTACGAGCCGCCGGGGGGTTCCGCCGGCCACGATCCGGCCGAGGCGGTGGCGGGGGCGGACGCCGTCTACACCGACGTGTGGGCGTCGATGGGGCAGGAGGCGGAGGCGGCCGAGCGGGAGGCCGACTTCGCCGGCTTCGCCGTCGACGACGCCCTGATGGCCCTCGCCGCTCCCGGCGCCCTGTTCCTCCACTGCCTGCCCGCCCACCGCGGTTCGGAGGTGGCGGCCTCGGTCATCGACGGCCCCCAGTCCGCGGTGTGGCAGCAGGCCGCCAACCGCCTGCACGCCCAGCGCGGCCTCCTCCTGTGGCTGCTGTCCCAGTGACCTCCACCCAGCTCGGTTTGGCAGATCTAGCGCGTCCTGGCGCGCCGGATCTGTCAAACGAGCACTGGAGCCAGCCGTGAGGCTGGCGAAACCGCAGCGCCAGCACCGGGTGGCCCGCATGCTGGAGGAGCACGCGGTGACCAGCCAGGACCAGCTGGTGGAGCTGCTGGCCGCCGACGGGGTGGTGGCCAGCCAGGTGACGGTGTCGCGCGACCTGGAGGAGCTGGGCGCCGTCAAGGTGCGTATGGCGGGGGGCGAGACGGTGTACGCCATCCCCGAGCTGCCTAAGGACCGGATCACCCCGGAAAACCACCTGAAGCGGGTGCTGGGCGACTGGGTGGTGGAGGTGGCCCACTCGGCCAACCTGGTCGTCCTGCGCACCCCACCGGGTTCGGCCCATGTGGTGGGCTCGGCCCTCGACCGGGCCGGGCTGGCCGACATCCTGGGCACGGTGGCCGGCGACGACACCGTCCTGGTGGTGGCCAGTGAGCGAGCGGGCGGGGAATCGGTGGCCCGGCGACTTTCCGAACTGGCGGGCCTATGAGAAGAGGAGACTGATGGCGAAGAAGGTGGTGCTGGCCTACAGCGGGGGGCTGGACACCTCGGTGGCCGTGCGGTGGATGGCCGAGGAGTGGGGCGTCGACGTCATCGCGGTGGCCGTCGACGTGGGCCAGGGGGGCGACTTCGACGTCATCCGCCAGCGGGCCGAGGCCGCCGGCGCGACGCAGGTCGTGGTGGTGGACTGCCGCGAGCAGTACGCGGACGAGTTCGTGTCCCGGGCCCTCAAGGCCAACGCCCTGTACGAGGGCCGGTACCCGCTGGTGTCGTCGCTGTCCCGGCCCATCATCGTCGAGCACCTGGTGGAGGCGGCCCGCACGTTCGGCGCCGACGGGGTGGCCCATGGCTGCACCGGCAAGGGCAACGACCAGGTCCGCTTCGAGGTGTCGACCCGGGCGCTGGCCCCCGACCTGGAGGTCCTGGCCCCCGTGCGCACCTGGGGCCTGACCCGCGAAGACTCCATGGCCTACGCCGAGCGGCACGGCATCCCGGTCAACGTCACCCGGGCCAGCCCGTACTCGATCGACGAGAACCTGTGGGGCAAGGCCATCGAGTGCGGCGTGCTGGAGGACCCGTGGGCCTCCCCGCCGGAGGAGGTGTTCACCCTGACCCGGCCGCGGGCCACCGAGCCGGTGGAGCTGGTGGTGGCCTTCGAGGCCGGCCTGCCGGTCGCCGTCGACGGGAAGCGGATGAGCCTGGCCGAGCTGGTCGTGCATGTGGCCGACGTGGTCGGGTCCTACGGCTGGGGCCGGGTCGACATGGTGGAGAGCCGGCGGGTCGGCATCAAGAGCCGGGAGGTCTACGAGTGCCCCGGCGCCCTGGCCCTGCTCCTGGCCCACGCCGACCTGGAAGGCATGACGCTCGAGCGCGACGTGGCCCACGAGAAGGCCCGGTTGGAGCCCCGCTGGTCGGAGCTGGTCTACGACGGCATGTGGCACTCCCCGCTGAAGGCCGCCCTCGACGCCTTCGTGGACGAGACCCAGCGCTACGTCACCGGGGAGGTCCGGCTGCGGTGTGAGCCGGGGCGGTGCACGGTCGCCGGGCGACGCAGCGACGTCGGCCTCTACGACTATGGCCTGGCCACCTACGACGCCGCCGACAGCTTCCACCACGAGGACGCCGCCGGCTTCGTGCGGCTGTGGAGCCTGGGCGTCCAGACGTGGGCCAGCCGCCAGTCCCGCCCCACGCCTTGACCCTCTGGGCGGGCCGCTTGGAAGGCGGCCCGGCTGTGGAGCTGTGGGCGTTCACGGCCAGCCTGAACGTCGACAAGCGGCTGGCCGCCGACGACGTCGACGGGTCGCGCGCCCACGTGCGGGGGCTGGCCCGGGGCGGCCTCCTCTCCCCGGCCGAGGCCGCCGCCCTGCTGGAGGCCCTCGACACCGTGGCCGAGGAGCTGGCGACGGGGACCTTCGCCTTCGCCGGGACCGACGAGGACGTCCACACCGCAGTCGAGCGGCGGGTCACGGAGCTGGCCGGGCCGGCGGGAGGCAAGTTGCACACGGGCCGGAGCCGCAACGACCAGGTGGCCACCGACCTGCGGCTGTGGGCCCGGCGAGAGCTGAAGCTCGTCGCCGGGCGCGTGCTCGACCTGCAGGCCGTGCTGGCCGCCCGGGCCCAGGCCGCGGGTGGCGCCTACCTGCCCGGCTACACCCACCTGCAGCGGGCCCAGCCCGTGCTGCTGGCCCACCACCTGCTGGCCCACGGCTGGGCGCTCGCTCGCGACGTCGACCGCCTGGTCGACACTTGCCGCCGCCTCGACGTGTCGCCCCTCGGGGCCGGGGCCCTGGCCGGCTCGTCCCTGCCACTCGACCCGGCCGCCACGGCCGCCGACCTGGGTTTCGCCGCCGCCTTCGACAACTCCCTCGACGCGGTCAGCGACCGCGACTTCGTGGCCGAGGCCCTCTTCGACCTGGCCCTGCTCGGCGTCCACCTGTCCCGCATCGGCGAGGAGGTGGTGCTGTGGTCGAGAGCCGAGTTCGGCTTCCTGCGCCTGGACGACGCCTGGGCCACCGGCAGCTCGATGCTCCCGCAGAAGAAGAACCCGGACGTGGCCGAGCTGGCCCGGGGCAAGGCCGGTCGCCTGATCGGCCATCTCACGGGGCTGCTGGTGACCCTCAAGGGCCTCCCCCTGGCCTACAACCGGGACCTCCAGGAGGACAAGGAGCCGCTCTTCGACGCCGTCGACCAGGTCGGCCTGGCCCTCGCCGCCCTGGCCGGGCTGCTGTCGACCGCCACCTTCGACGCCGAACGGATGACCGCGGCGGCCGACGACCCGGGTGCGGCGGCCGCCGCCGTGGACCTGGCCGAGTGGCTGGTGGCGGCCGGGATGCCGTTCCGCGAGGCCCATCACGTCGTGGCCGGACTGGTGCGGGCCGCGGCCCCAGGCGGCAGCGGGGGGTCGCTGGCCGACCTGGTCGCTGCCCATCCCGACCTCGGTCCCGCCGCTGTCGCCCTGCTCGAGCCCGGGGTGGCGGTGGCCCGGCGGACGACCCCGGGAGGGGCCGGTCCCGGCCCCGTCGCCGAGCAGTTGCGCCGCTTCGGCGCGCGAGTGGCCGCGGACCGGGAGAGAATCGCCGGGTGATCCGTCGCCTGCTGGCCGTCCTCATCATCGTCGTGGGCCTCGCCGGCGTGGCCCTCGCCGTCCTGTCCGATGCGGTCACCACCGAGGACCGGGGCAGCACGACGCACCCGGGGCCGATCAGGGCCGTGGAAGTGGACGTCGATGCCGGCCGCGTGGACGTCGTGGGCAGCGCCGACCCCGAGGCCAAGGTCGACCGGGTCCGCCACTACCTCCACGGGGCCCCGACGATCTCCGAGACGGTGAGCGAGGGCGTGCTGCGCCTGCGGACCGACTGCCCGCGCTTCGTCGCCCTGCAGTGCCGGGTCGACGTGCGGGTCCAGGTGCCGGTGGGGGCGGCGGTGCAGGTGCGGACGGGCAACGGCGACGTCAGTGTCGACGGGATGAAGAACACGGTGGACGTGACCACGTCGTCGGGTGCGGTCCGCCTGACCCGCGACGCCGGGCCGGTGAAGGTGGTCACGTCGGCCGGGTCCATCGACGCCGTCGACCTGACGTCGCCCTCCCTCGACGCCTCGACCGACGCCGGTCGCATCCGCATGTCGCTGGCCGAACCCGCGGCCCGGGTCGACTTGCGCACCCACGCCGGCAGCATCGACCTGGCCCTGCCCGACGCCCCGGGCGGCTACCGGGTGACGACGAACAAGGGCGCGGGCAAGGCCAAGGTGACCGTGGCCCAGGACCCCACGTCGCCCCGGGCCATCACGGCCCGGACGGGGGCCGGCAGCATCCGCATCCGCCCCCGCTGACCGCGGTGGCCGTCCTGCCCCGGCGGTTCTTCCGCGCCGACAGCCGCGACCTCGCCCCCCTGCTGCTGAACAAGGTTCTCGTGCGGGGCGAGCGAGCGGGGCGGATCGTGGAGGTCGAGGCCTACGCCGGCGGCCTCGACCCCGCCAGCCACGCCTACCGGGGTCGCTCCCCCCGCAACGCCACCATGTTCGGCCCGCCCGGGCACCTCTACGTGTACTTCACCTACGGCATGCACTTCTGCGCCAACGTGGTCTGCGGCGAGGAGGGCGAGGCCTCCGCCGTGCTGCTGCGGGCGCTGACCCCGATCTCCGGGCTGGCCGAGATGCGGGTCGCCCGCGGCCCGGCGGCGCGGGCGGACCGGGACCTGTGCAGCGGCCCGGGCAAGCTGTGCCAGGCCCTGGGGATCGACCGCAGCTTCGACGGCGCCGACCTGGTGACCGGCGACCGGGGGGTGGCCGTGGTCGACGACGGGACTCCGGCCCCGGTGGCGCCCGGGACCAGCGGGCGGATCGGGCTGTCCGTGGCCGCGGAGGTGCCCTGGCGGTTCTACGTGCCCGGCGCGGTCGGACTGTCCCGGCCCCGCTGAGCCCACAGCAGGCCGGCGACGGCCACGGGCAGCACCACGGCGTGGAGGCCCAGGACCACCCGGAAGCGGGCGGGTGTCACCCCGCCACCGGGCCCGATCACCAACCGGACGATGGGGTCGAACGCGGCGAACAGCATCCCGACCCCGTCGACGCTGACCCGCACGGCCCGCAGCGCCAGCACCCGCCACGCCAGCCGGCGGCCGGTCACGACCAGGCCCAGCGCGGCGACGACGGCCAGGACAGTGGGGACGGCCCGGCGGGCGGCCGTGACGAGGCGGATGCCGACGAGGACGCCGGTGGCCAGGAGCAGTCGCATCGCCGCCGCTCCGGCCGCCAAGAGGAACCTGCACGCCCGCGCCGTCGCCATGGCCGGCAAGCGTGGCGGAAACTGCCCCCGGCCGCCAACCACCTCCCGGCTACCGTCCGGGCGTGACCGGCCCGGGAGGCCGGTCCAAACAAGCACTCACTGGACTGGCCTCGTGAGAGGGTAGGCCAGTGACCGGTGACGTCCTGCCCGAGCTGGCCTGGCGTGGCCTGGTCCATCAGGTGACCGACGAGGGGCTGGGGGCGCGGATGGCGGCCGAGCCGTTCAGCCTGTACCACGGGATCGACGTCACGGCCGACAGCCTCCACGTGGGCAGCCTGCTGGGCGTGCTCACCCTGCGCCGGATCCAGGCCCACGGCCACCGCCCCGTCGTGGTGCTGGGGGGCGGCACGTCGATGATCGGGGACCCGAGCGGCCGTCGGACCGAGCGGCCGCTGCTCACTAGGGACCAGATCGACGCCAACGGCGCGGCGATCCGAGCGCAGCTGGAGTCGCTCCTGGACTTCGGCGGCGGCGACTCGTCCGCCCGGCTGGTCAACAACGCCGACTGGCTGGCACCGGCGACGGTCATTGACTTCCTGCGCGACGTGGGTAAGCACTTCACCGTCAACGCCATGCTGGCCAAGGAGGCGGTGGCGGCGCGGTTGGAGGACGGCATCTCCTTCACCGAGTTCAGCTACATGCTCCTGCAGGCCTACGACTTCCTCCACCTGTTCGACGTGGCCGGCTGCCGGCTCCAGGTCGGGGGGAGCGACCAGTGGGGCAACATCACCGCCGGCATCGACCTCATCCGCCGGGTGCGGTCGGCCGAGGCCTTCGGCCTCACGTGGCCCCTGGTCGTCAAGGCCGACGGGACCAAGTTCGGCAAGAGCGAGAGCGGCAACGTCTGGCTCGACCCGGCCCGGACCAGCCCGTACCGGTTCTTCCAGTTCTGGGTCAACACCGACGACCGCGACGTGAGCAAGTACCTGCGGTTCTTCACCTTCCTCGAGCGGGAGCGGATCGGCGAGCTGGAGGCCGAGGTCGCCGAGCGGCCGGGGTCCCGGGAGGCCCAGCGGGTCCTGGCCCGGGAGGTCACCGCCCTGGTCCACGGCCAGGCGGCGGCAGAAGCGGCCGAGCGGGCCTCGTCGATCCTCTTCGGCGGGGATCTGGACGACGTGGACCCCGACACCATCGCCGAGGTGTTCGCCGACGTGCCGTCGAGCGAGTTGCCACGGGCCCGGTTGGAGGGCGACGGGGCGCTGCTGGTCGACCTCCTGGCCGAGTCGGGGCTCGTGGCGTCCAAGTCGGCGGCCCGCCAGGCCGTGGACCAGGGGGGCGTGTCGGTGAACGGCCGGCGGGCGGCCGAGGTCGACCGGCGGGTGGGCGTCGCCGACCTGCTCGGCGACCGGTTCGTCGTCCTCCGCCGGGGGAAACGGAGCTATCATGTCCTCCACGTCAGGTAGCTCCGTCCTCGGCGGTGGGGTTGCCGGGCGGGGCAGGAAGTGATAAGTTCTTCTCTTGCGCCTGGCGCCTAAGTCGGTAGGAATACGGACTCGGGACGGGGCGTTGCAGCACCGGTTCGCCCCCGGCAGTGCCGGAGCGGACCGCCAGCAGTACAAGCACCGGCACCGACGTCCTGCGGGACGAGTGCCCGGCCAGCGCTCCTTGAAAACGGAACAGAGAGCTAGAAGCCAGTGCGGGCGACCCCCTTCGCACGGGGTCGCAGAAGTATTTGCACTGAAAACGGACAACACTGATTTCATTAAGAAGTCAGCACCGTTTCTGGTGCCAGTTGGCGAACGAGTTCAGTGAGCTCGCAAGCCGACTCTCCGATTTTGGGCTGATCGAAGTAGACCTGTCGAAATGCAGGGTCGGTCGGTTCGAGGTCTCGATGGAGAGTTTGATCCTGGCTCAGGACGAACGCTGGCGGCGTGCTTAACACATGCAAGTCGAGCGAGGTCCATCCGGTGGCAACACCGGTGAAGACCTAGCGGCGAACGGGTGAGTAACACGTGAGCAACCTGCCCCGAAGTCTGGGATAACACCGGGAAACCGGTGCTAATACCGGATGTCCTCCTCTGGTCGCATGGCCTAGGGAGGAAAGAATTTCGCTTCGGGAGGGGCTCGCGGGCTATCAGCTTGTTGGTGGGGTAACGGCCTACCAAGGCGACGACGGCTAGCTGGTCTGAGAGGACGACCAGCCACACTGGGACTGAGACACGGCCCAGACTCCTACGGGAGGCAGCAGTGGGGAATCTTGCGCAATGGGCGAAAGCCTGACGCAGCAACGCCGCGTGGGGGATGAAGGCCCTCGGGTTGTAAACCCCTTTCAGCAGGGACGAATCTGACGGTACCTGCAGAAGAAGCCCCGGCCAACTACGTGCCAGCAGCCGCGGTAATACGTAGGGGGCGAGCGTTGTCCGGATTTATTGGGCGTAAAGAGCTCGTAGGCGGCTTGGCAAGTCGGGTGTGAAACCTCCAGGC
>DATJHJ010000042.1:0-17173 GCA_035494015.1 Acidimicrobiales bacterium | reverse complement strand
CGGCTCGATGCGCCAGGGCTTCAAGGGGCTGCTGCGCGCGCTGCCCGACGAAGATGCAGCGGGGCTCGTGCGTGCCGCTCAGACCGCGCGGCGCCTGCCGCGGATGGCACGAGAGACGCGCCCGGCGGTCACCGCGTCGTGCGAGGTCGCCGGGATGCTGGCCGAGCAGACCGGCGCGCCCGCCGCGGTCCCGGGCTTGCTCGCCTACCTCAGCGATCGTTGGGATGGCCACGGCCCACTGCGTCGAGCAAAGCACGAGGAGATCCCGTTGCCGATGCGGATCGTCCATGTGGCCACCGACGCCGCTCTCCAGCGCCATCTCGGGGGCGTGGAGCGTGCGGTGGGGGTCGTCCGCGAACGCGCGGGCCATGCATTCGATCCCGAGGTGGCGGCCTGCCTGGTCGACGACGGCGTCGCGGTCCTTGCGGTCGAGGACGGCGTCTCGGCTTGGGAGGAAGCGCTGGGTGTCGAGCCGTCGCCGCCGCTGATGCTCGAGGGAGACGCGCTCGACCGGGGGCTCGCCGCGATGGGTCGTTTTGCCGACTTGATCTCGCCGTTCTTCGCCGGTCATTCGCTCGGCGTGGCCGAGCTTGCATTCGCGGGTGCGGCGCGGTGTCGCATGGACGTCGCGGGCGCGGCTGCGGTCCGGCGTGCCGGCCTGGTCCACGACCTCGGCCGGGTTGCGGTCCATGCGCGGGTCTGGCAGAAGCCGGGTCCGCTGAGCGCGGATGAGTTGGAGCAGGTGCGGTTGCACCCGTATCACACGGAGCGGTGCCTCTCGCGTTCGTCGTTCCTAGTTGCGCTCGCGCCGGCCGCGGCTGCCCACCACGAGCGGCTCGACCGAAGCGGGTACCACCGCGGCTCGCCTGGTTCCGATTTGACGATGCCGGCGCGCCTACTGGCCGCGGCCGACTCGTTCCTCGCGATGTGTGAGCCGCGCCCGCACCGCCCCCCGCTCGGCCCGGAGCGGGCCGCGAAGGTGCTCACCGCCGAGGCAAGCGCGGGACGGCTCGACCCCGACGCCGTCGCCGCGGTGATCGAGGCGGCCGGCCAGCGGGCGCCTCGTCTGGAGCGCCCCGCGGGGCTGACCGAGCGCGAAGCGGAGGTGGTCGCGATGCTCGCTCGTGGCCTGCAGACGAAGCAGGTCGCCAATGAGCTTCGGATCTCGGTCAAGACCGCCGATCGCCACGTCCAGAACGCGTACGGCAAGATCGGCGTGTCGACCCGCGCCGCGGCGACGCTGTTCGCGATGGAACACGGCCTGGTCGCATGGGGAGAACTCCCGATTGGGCGGCCGCCCGCCCGTCCTTAGGTTCGTCCTGAGAGCGCTCGGCGACCCGCCGAGCCGTGGGCAGGCAAGGAGGACGGCATGGCACACCAGACGAGCAAGGAGCAGCACGAGCGGGAATACCAGTTCCACCTCGACATCGCCGACAGGATCGCGCCCACCTGGGAGAAGCGGCGGGACCGGATCGAGGAGTACTCGGCGCCGGTCCGCCGATGGATGCTGCGGGAGCTCGGTCCACAGGAGGGAGACACGCTTCTCGAGCTTGCGGCCGGGATCGGCGACACCGGGTTCGAAGCGGCCGAGATCATTGGGAGAAGCGGCCGCCTGATCACCAGCGACCTTTCCCCGGCGATGCTCGACGCCGCCCGGCGCCGCGGTGCCGACCTCGGCGTCGAGAACGTCGACTACCGGGTGATCAATGCCGAGCACATCCCGCTCGACGACGATTCGGTCGACGGCGTGCTCTGCCGTTTCGGCTACATGCTGATGCCAGATCCAGCGGCCGCGTTCAACGAGACTCGGCGAGTGCTTCGCCCGGGCCGCCGAGTGGCGCTGGGCGTCTGGGGAGCGATGGAGCGCAACCCGTGGCTCGCCATCGCCGGCATCAGCCTCGGTCAGCGCGGCCACATCCCGCCCCCTCCTCCGCCACCCGCCCCTGGGCCGTTCAGCCTGGCGAGCGCGGACCGGGTCGACGGCCTCCTGCGCGACGCGAGATTCACGCAGGTCCGAATCGAGGAGATCTCCGGGAGGATCGCAATCGCCGACGCCGACGACTATCTGGGCCTGATCGGCGACACGGCCGGCCCGCTCGGGGTGGCGCTCCAGAGACTGGGGGATCACGACCGCGCCGAGGTTCGGGGCGACGTCGAGGACGCCCTCCGCCGCTTCGCTGTCGACCGCGGTGGCTACGAGCTGCCGTGCGTGGCGCTGTGCGCCGTGGCGAGCTGAAGGAGACAGGGCACCATCTCCGAGAGGGCAACGCCGTGACCAACCCGCCCGAACGACGGTTCAGGTGAGGGCGAGATGCCGCAGCGGCCGCCCCATAATGCGCAGCCATATCGGCGTGGGGCCTAGCCCGAACGTGCCGTTACACGGGCGTAGGGCGGGATATGTATCGTGCGGCGGCTCTTCGAATGGACGTTCGCCCTCGACCCGCCCAGAACCCGCGGCCAGAAGCGCGATGGACCCTCGCTCAAGGTGCCGATTCCAGATTTCCTGGAAGGGCCGCCTTAAGGGAGGGAGCCATCCCCTATAATCGTGGGCCGGCCTGGCGGAGGAACGGCGCCCAGGCTCGCCGTGACGATGTCGGCTATCCACTCGTCGACTCGCCGACCCCCAGCGACGCTCACTGTCGAATCACGCACCCGACGCGTCCTGGATGCCGATCCCCGATTCCGCGTTCGAAAGCCGATGTCATGCCTCGGGTGCTGCCATCGCGGTGAGTGGCAGAAACCATGCTCGTGGATGAAGGTTGGCGAACCGGCGGTGCTCATCGAGGTCCAGCTCGGGTGCCTCGATCCCCTCGAGGGACGGATCGAACAGCCATAGCCACCGCGCGTCGCTCCCTCTGCCGCGTCGATGGTGAGGTGCAGCGCCATCTCCTCGGCTGTGCAGGTCGAGATCCGCGTCGCGTCAGACCTCCCCCACTCGAAGCGGAACGCTAGGGAATCGAAGCAGGAGATCAACCGCTCCAGCCAAGTTTCGTCCAGCACGCATTGCGCGACCGGCGGCAGGGTGCGTCTGGACTGGTGCAATGCGCCCTCGTAGGTGTCAGCCAGCATGACCGCCGCAGCTCAGGGTCGTGTGGCCATCCGGGGGCTCATCGGACAGCCGCGCCTGGCGCACAGCCTGCCGAAGTCCGCTGCATCCGGGGCGACATCGACCATCATCGTTAACTCTGGGCCCACGAAGCCTGATCCTCAGCTGGCGTGGAGCGCCCGACGAGTCCACAAAAGTCCACACAAGACCGCAGAACTGGGCGTCCCAGTGCGTAACAGCGCGCAAGCCAATGCCTCCCACCAGCACTTTCGCGATGTGAGCCCAGGTCACAGAACTGCCATTAGCTCACTCGTAACGAAAAGGTCGTCGGTCGAATCCGACCTCGGGCTCCACTATTTCAACCTGGAGACGCTCGCCGGGGCGCCGGGCAGAGTGATCGGGAGTGACCGATGCGCCGCATCCCTCTGTGTCAGGGACGTTCCGGAGTAAGTTGTGGGGGAGCAGGAGCGGACTCTGTAGGAGACGGGCGAATGCGGAGATCACGTCGTCGTGTGACTGTCTGTGCCTTGGTGGCGGGCGTGGTCGCCTTGGTACCCGCCTCGATGTCCTCGGCCTGCATCTTCCTGGCCAGCTTCAGCATCAGCCCGGCGAGCGTGCAACCCGGCGGGTCGCTGACCGTCGACGGCATCAGGTTCGGGATCAACCCGGTCGATATCCGGCTCGACAGCCCGACGGGCAGGCTGCTGTCGACCGTGGTTCCAGATGGTCGCAACTTTCACGCGCAGGTGACCATCCCCCCGGACGTCGGCGCCGGGCGGCATGTGCTGGTGGCCAGCCAGGCGCCGGAGACCGCCGACGGCCGCAACAACGGATCCGCCCAGGGCGTCCCGGCCCAGGCCGTGTTCCAGGTCGGGACGCCAGCCCCCCCTGCCGCAGCAACCCGCGGTCGCCCCGTCCAGGTGGCCAACCGGGTGAGCATCGGCGTCCTCCTCCTGGTCGGTGCTGCGGTGGCGGGGGTCGGGCTCATCGTCGGCGCGCTCACCTCGCGCGCCGTCTCTCACGGCAGGCGGCCCGCTGCTCCGGCGCTGACGCAGGAGAAGTGATGGCCGTGCGTGCATTGGGAAGGTGGTTGGTCGTGGCGTCGACCGCTGGCGTCATGGCGGCGTTCGCGGGCGTGGCCGGGGCCGACACGGCGGCCACGCCGGCCACCTTCCGCAGCCAGGGCCCGACGCCGAGGGTCACGGCCGCAGTGCGCCTGACCAAGGACGAGCCGGCGCCGACTCGGGCCTACAGCGGGCCGTTCATGCTGGCTGACCCCGACAACCCACGGGTCATCGTGGCGGCCACGGCCGACCTCCGCACCCGGGTGTGCTATCTCCTGCGCTCCTCCGACGCCGGGCGCTCCTGGCGACGGCTCAAGGCGCTCCCGACCACCAGCGCGCTTCCGTTCTGCACCTCGGCCAACGGCGGTGTCCCCGAAGCCCAGCTGGCGTGGGGGCGCAACCACACCCTGTACTACGCCCTCAACGGCCAGAGCTCGGGGTCGCTCCGGACGAGCAACAGCGTCCTGCTGGCCCGTTCGACGAACCTGGGCGACACCTGGTCGACGACGGTCGTCGACGACAACGAGGGCAAGACCGACCCGCCGACAAACGACACCGTGTCGTCGGTGGCGGTGGACACGGAGGGGCCGGCGGACACCGTCTACGTCGGCTGGTTCGAGGCCCACCCCGGCGTCACGACGGGGCCCAACTCGGTGCCCCAGGCGATGGTGGCCCGTTCGTCCGATGGTGGAGTCACGTTTGCCAGCCCGGTCGACGTCGACCCGTTCTCGCAGGTCAACCTCGACGTCAACGGCACCCCGCACCGGCTGGTCATGTACTTCCCCGTCCTGGCCGCCGGCCACGGGGTGGTCGAGGCCATCGGCTACCCGATCGAGATCACCGGGACGCCGCCCCAGCAGCTCCTCGCCGCCCGCTCCACCGATCAGGGCAAGACGTGGACGGTCTCGGCTGTCGGGGTGTCGGCGAAGCAGATCTATTGGCCGGTGGCATCGTGGTCCCCGAAGGGAGGTTCCCAGGGGACGTTCCTGGTCGCCTACCAGGGTGGCGTGAACCAGCAACAGGGCGAGGCCAACATCCTGTTCGTGCGATCGACCGACGGCGGTGCGTCGTGGTCGCCGAGCGTCCGTCTCGATGACGACCAAGTCCCCCTCGTCACCCATTTCACACCCCAGATCGACGTCGCGCCCAATGGCCGGGTGGACGTGGTCTGGTACGACTTCCGCCTCCAGCAAGGCTTCGCCCCGGACCTCTACTACACGCACTCCAGCGACAACGGCGCCACCTGGAGCCCCAACCAACGGCTCACCGACCGTTCCATCGACTTCACGCTCGGTGTCAGCGCCAACTCCGATGTCCGCCAGCCGCCCGGGGTTGCCTCGGCCGACCAGTACGCCGCCGTCGGCTGGACCGACACCAGGCTGGGCACCCCAGAGACGCAGACGCAGGACCTCTTCGGTGACCTGGCGCAGTTCTCCGCCATCCCGTCATCCAAGTCCGCAACCCTGCCGGTCCTCGCCTCGGCGTTCGCGGGACTGCTCGTGGCCGGGGTCGTCCTCGGGGCCATCGCGGTCTCGCGCCGGCGGAAGGGTGCTGCTGCCGGTGCCGGCTGATCAACTCGCGGCGGGCTACAGCGGCCGAGGTGGCGTGCAAGTGGTCCGGCGCGCCGAGACGCGCGGGAGCTCACTGAGCGGGTAGGGGTCCGGTTCGCCGATCCGGCTACGGGGTCCCGTTCGGCGATCCCGATACGGGACAGACACGGTCGTCACGAGCGGACGGCCGTGTGCGTCGGTCGTGAACCGCAACGCCCAGGCGAGCTAGAGCGACCGTCCAGGCGGGGGCGGCGAACATCTGAAGGAGCTTCAGCTGGCGCCAGCTCATGCCGACAATGATCGGATGATCGCACCGCGACTCCTGCTCCAGCCGGCGACGCGCCGGGTGAGCTTTGGCGTAGCACTCGCCACCGTGGTGGCCGGCTTCGTCCTGAGCGGCCTCGGTGCCGCGCCCGAGGCCCACGCTGCCAGCCTGTCGCTCACGGTCCGGGGGAACGCGCTGGTTGACGGCAACGGCTCGCCCATGCGCTTGCTCGGCGTCAACCGCTCCGGCCTCGAGTACGCCTGCGCCCAGGGCTGGGGTCTCTTCGACGGGCCCTCGGATGCAACATCGATCGCGGCGATCGCCTCCTGGCACACCAATGCCGTCCGCATCCCCTTGAACGAAGACTGCTGGCTCGGCATCAACGGGGTCAACCCGGCATACGGCGGTGCCAATTACCAGTCCGCCGTCGGATCCTACGTATCGGCGCTGCACGCCGCCGGCATGTACGCCATCCTCGACCTGCATTGGAACGCGCCCGGCGCGACGTTGGCCACCGGGCAGCAGGTCATGGCCGATGCCGACCACTCGACGGCGTTCTGGTCGTCGGTCGCCACCTACTTCCGCAGCGACCCGGCGGTCGTGTTCGACCTGTACAACGAGCCCCACGACATCTCCTGGGCGTGCTGGCGCGACGGGTGCACCACCTCCGGCGGGTGGCAGGCCGCCGGCATGCAGTCGCTGGTGAACGCCGTGCGCGCGTCCGGCGCCACCCAGCCGGTGCTGGTGGGCGGGCTCGGCTGGTCGGGCGACCTGACCTCGTGGCTCACCTACCGGCCCACCGACCCGGCGAACCAGGTGGTGGCGAGCGTCCACGTCTACAACTTCGGCGGCTGTGTGACCACCACCTGCTGGAACGCGCAGGCCGGGGCCGTCGCCGCCAGCGTGCCGGTCGTCACCGGCGAGGTCGGCGAGAACGACTGCGCGTCCGACTTCATCGCCGCCTACATGGCGTGGGCCGACGCCGACGGCGTCTCCTACCTGGGATGGACGTGGGATGTGTGGGACTGCTCCTCTGGGCCGGCGCTCATCACGTCCTACAACGGGACGCCAACCGCGTTCGGGGCCGGCTTCCGCGACCACCTCGCCGCGCTGGCCGGCTCCACGACGACCACGACGATCTCGCCTACGACCACGACAACAGTTCGGCCCACGACTACTACCAGCATGTCGACGACGACCACCACCATCCACAAGAACAAGCGCCACTGACGACTCCTCGCGACCCTCGTTTTCCGTCCTCCGCCGGGGTCCTGAATGCGTCCACGGATGTGGTGCGGATCAGGCACGCTGAGCGGCTGACAAATGACCTGCCCCGAAAGCGGCTCCTCCTGCGGGGCCCCGGACGTCGTTCCCCGACTGGCACTGCTCATGGACTGGAGCGTTCGCGGCGTGCAGTATGAGTTCGCATGCAAGAGCAGGGCGATTGGGGAGGAGGCGCCGTGTCCAAATCCACCTCCAACCGCGGGTGGTTCGACGGGGGAAGAGTCCCCCATGCGCCGGCCCCTCGGCAGGGGCCGCATCATGATGGTCGGCTGGCGCGAAGGACAGCCCCCATCGCCACCGGGGCCCCGGCGTGACCAGCCCTGCCGAGATCTATGACCCACCGGAGTGCGACTACCCGCAGTCGCACGCCACGGGGCGCGGCCTGGAGAGCGAGCTACAGGCTGTGGCCGCCAACCATTCCCACTGCACGAGCATGTACCTCGACACGGTGGAGGGAATGAGCAACGACGTCTTGTCCACCGAAGGCGAGGACCATCATCAGGGTCTGGCCCGGACCCATAAGCTCTCGGACGGGTCGATCTACTGGTTCCTGTCCCACTCCGAGACGGACAAGGGTGACAAGGGAAGCCTGTCCCAGTACCGGTACCGTGGCCCGACCCAGGGCGAGCACATCCTGCAGACGTCGCCGCTGACCGTGGCGTCGATGCGCCAGAACCTGCTCATAGACGAGCAGCATCCATCCGACATCGTGTTCCTACCCGACGTCGATGGGCATGACGGCGGCTACCTCTTCGTCACCGAGGAATACATTCACCATCGCCTGGCCGTCTACTGGTGGGAGCCGGGACAGGACCTCGTCCTCCAGGGCCGCCTGCGTCAGGGGTTCCCGGCCGGCGGCCCGAACTTTGTCTTCATCGACCGCGTCGATCACGACTACTACCTCGGGGTGGCCAGCAGCAACTGGGGGTGGGGGAAGCTTTTCACCGCGCGGGACCGGGACCTGTTCCCACGATGTGAGAAGGGGGCGCTTGACGTCGACGCCTTCCGGGCGGTGACGCCGGAGAGCTGGTTCCCGTTCCCTGTCACCGGGGGCGCCTCGCAGAACAAGCTCGTGCGCGATGGGGCCGGACGCTGGTTCCTGCTCGGGTTCCGCGCCGATCCCCCCGACGATCCCAACGGCACCGACTACGTGGACGTGTACGAGGTGACGTTCGCGCCGTTCCGCATCTCCTACCGGCTCTACAGCGTCCACGTCTCGTTCCGGGCCGGCGATACCGGTTTCGCCAGTACAGGAACCCACCACGTTGAGCCGTCCGGCCGGCTCCTCCTAGCTTCCTCGTACCGCTGGTCCAAGGACGAGGGGCCCGGGGGCTCGAGTTTCGTGAGCCGCGTCGACGAGTGCCCCTCCTCCTAGTGGTCATGCTCGGCCACGAGCTCCCGGAACAGCGTCTCGTTTCGGGTTGAAGGCATCCGTCGATGGTGAAGACGTCCCCGGGGGCCCGCAGAGGACGATCCGCTGCGGGGAACTGAGCCCGAGTCTCGACTGCAGCCGTACGCGCGGTACGGGAATGACTCGGAAGCGGTTCCTCCTGCGGGACCCCCGACGTCGTTCCTCCTGCCGGCCCCGGTCGTTGTTCCTCCTGCGGGATCCGGACGCCGTTCCCTCCTGAGCGACGGTCGGCAGGGGTCTACCTCATCGGATGCCTGTGTCACAGCGAACGACCATGGTTGCGACGGCGCCGGGAACAACGGTCACCTGTGCTGGCTCGACCTGGCACCCCTTACCTGCGCCGGAGCTGGCGCCGTCGCGCGGACTGCGTAGGACCCGGGGGCAACGACGATGCTGAATTGCCCGTCGGGGCCGGCTCGGCCTTGAGCGGCCACGGTGCCGTTCGGGCGTATGAGTTGGATGTCGGCCGCGCCGGGCACGCTGCGGACGCGAACCGTGCGCGTTTCATGTCGTCCCGGCTGCGACGATCGCGCGCGTTGGGACACGAGAGAGAGCGGGTTGCGAGACCCCCGCCGGGGTGAGCCGCTACGCACCACGGCTCACTCCGCGACAAGTGTGCCGTTTGGTGGTCTGACCACATGGCCGGACCTGCCTCACCCCTCTGAGGCACCACTTCTTGCTTGTCGGGAAGGCGGGACTTGAACCCGCGGCCTCAGCGTCCCGAACGCTGCGCGCTACCAAGCTGCGCCACTTCCCGGAAACCCTGATCCTACTTCAGCGGAGCGGGACCGTGACCGGGCGGTAGGCGGGGTCCTCGTAGGTGCCGCCGGCGAGGAGGGTGCGGATGGCCCGGGCGACCCGCATGGGGTCCAGTGGCTTGACCAGGAAACCCTCGGCGGAGGAGCGGCGGGCGAGGAAGACGTCGGCCCGGCGGTCGAGGAGCTGGAGGACGGGGGTGTGCTCGAGGCGGCCGGCGCCCTCTTCCAGATGCAGGTCCAGGCACGTGGCCATGCCGCCCATGGCGCCGATCTGGGAGTCGAGGACGATGAGATCGGGCTTGGACCGGCGGACCTCGGGAAGGACCTGGGCACCACGAGTCAGCTCGCGCACGGTGATCGAGCTGTCGGGGATGGCGGCGATCACCTCCTCGCGCACGTTGGCGGAGTCGCTGACGACGAGCAGGTCGGGCATGTTCGGAGGGTAGTGCCCGGATCCCACGGGTAGCATCGTCCCGTGCTTCACATCGAGCTTGAGAAGCGTGAGGACTACACCATTTGCCGTCCCGTTGGGGAGCTGGACGCCTACACCGTCGGCCAGTTCCGCGAGGCCCTCGGCGAGTTGGCGTCCGAGCCCAAGCTCCTCATCGACATGTCGGAGGTCCCCTTCGTGGACTCCGCCGGCCTGGGGGCGCTCATCGGTGGCATCCGCCGCGCCCGGGAGGCGGGGGGCGACGTGGCCGTCTGCTGCAACCGGCCGACCCTCGTCCGCCTCCTCCACACCACCGGGTTCGACCGCATCGTGACCGTCACCGACACGGTGGCCGAGGCGGCGGCGTCGCTGACCAGCGAGGACGGCCAGTCGGCGGAGAGCCGCCAGGCGACATAGTCGGCGGAGAGCCGCCAGGCCACCTAGGCGAACATGTAGGCGGCCACCCGGGCCAGGCCGGGGAGGTCGTGCACGTCGGTCTCCAGCTCCGGCACCCGTACGGCGGGCGCGGCCAGACCGGTAGCGAGCGCGGCAACGTGGGCCTCCTCCCCATCGGCCATCCGGGACAGCTCGGCCATGTTCCGTAGCAACGGGGCCAGCGGCGAACCGGCGGCGGCTGCGACCACCGACCCCGTGGGCGACGGGCTGAACCGGGGGTGCATGCGGTTGACGACCAGGGCCTGCACCGCGATCCCCGCCTCGCCCAGCTTCTCGGCGAAGAACTCGGTCTCGCGCACGGCGTCCCGTCGGGGCGACGCCACCAGCACGAACGCGGTCGTGGGGTCGACGAGGAGCCGGGACACCCCCGCCGCCCGCTGGCGGAACCCGTCCTCCATGCCCTCGAAGGTCTGGAAGAAGGTGACGGCGTCCGTCACCACGTCACTGCCCACCACCTTGCCGACCGTGCGGAGGAAGGCCTGGGTGGCGATGTTGACAGCCCGTATGCCCGTGCGGGCGGGAACCATGAGCAAGCGGAACAGCCGGTTGTCGAGAAACCGGGTCAGGCGACGGGGCGCCTCCACGAAGTCCAGGGCGTTGCGGGTCGGCGGGGTGTCGACGACGACCAGGTCGAAGCGGGCGTCGCCGTGGAGCTCGTACAGCTTCTCCATGGCCATGTACTCCTGCGTGCCGGACAGGGCGCCGGCGATGTTGCGGTAGAAGCGGTTGGCCAGGATCGTCTCCGCCTGGGCGGGGTCCGGGGCGTACTTGGCGACGAGGGAGTCGAAGGTGCTGCGGGGGTCGAGCATCAGGGCCCACAGCTCGCCGGACCAGTCGCCCTCGACCCGGTTCGGCGTGTCGGTGAGGGTGTCCAGCCCGAGGGCGTCTGCCAACCGCCGGGCCGGGTCGATCGTGACCACCACGGTGCGCCGGCCCCGCCGGGCCGCCTCGACGGCCAGGGCGGCGGCCACCGTGGTCTTGCCCACTCCCCCCGGCCCGCAGCAGACCAGGATGGATCGGTCGGCGACCAGTTCACCGAGGGTCGCCACTAGGGCGACACCTCGGTGCGGGCCGGAAGTCGCTCGACGCCCGAGGCCAGGGCGGCGGCCAGGTGATCGATGTCGGACGGGTCGAGGTCGACGCTGAACATCGTCGGCAGGTGGAGCTGGGGCAGGGGCAATGCCGCGGTCAGCCGGGCCAGCTGCTCCTGCTGCAGCTCCTGGCGGCGGGCCCGGAACTCGGCCGCCGCGGCCAGGGCGGTGGCCTCGGCCGGCGGGAGGTCGACCCCGGACGCCGACGGGTCGACATCGAGGCCGGCGAGGACGGGGTAGAGGCCGTTCACCACCACCGGCCCGAGGTCGACCCCGACGCGGTCCTCCAGGGCGAACGCCGTTTCCACGACCTCGTTGACCGGCGTCTCCTCGGCCAGGGTGACGAGCATGACGCGGCAGCGGGCGGGGTCGGTGAGCATCTCCAGGACGTCGTCGGCCTGGGCCCGCAGGGGGCCGCCCCGTACGACCTCGCCGAGGCCCTTCGGGCTCATCAGGAAGCTGACCGCGTGGCCGGCGGCAGGGGCGTCGAGGAGGATCAGGTCGGCGGAACCGTTGCGCTCGAGCTGCTTGACCTTGCCCAAGATGAGGATGTCCTTGATCCCGGGGGCGGCGGTCGACACCACCTCCACCAGGCCGCCCCGGACCAGGCGCTTGGAGATGCGGGCCAGGCCGTGCTCCTCCAGGTACTCGACGAGGGCGACGTCGGGCGTCAGCGACCGGGCCCGGATGCCCGGCGCCAGCTCCCGCTCCTCGTACTCCAGATCCTCGGCGCCGAAGGCGGCCGCGAGCCCGGTCTTTCCCTCGACCTCGACGATGAGCACCGACAGGCCGAGCCCGGCGGCCATGCGAGCCATCGCCGCCGTCACCGTGGTCTTGCCCACGCCCCCCTTGCCGGCCACGACGACCAGGCGCGACTGGGCGCAGAACCTCCGGGGATCCACGCCGGCGAGCCTACGAGGTCAGATTTGGTTGCCCATCGGGACCCGGAGCTGCTGGCCGGGGAAGATCAGGTTGGGGTCCGAGATCTGGTTGCGGTTGGCGAGGAAGATGCGCAGGTAGACGCTAGCGTCGCCGTAGGCCTCCTGGGCGATGCCGGCCAGGGTGTCGCCGGGGACGACGGTGCGCACGCCGAAGCCGAAGTAGCCCCGCACCAGGTGCTCGCCGAACACGACCGGCACCACGACCATGTTGGCCGGCACCTCGGCGCCCCCGGCGTCGAACACTTCCACGAAGCCATCCGGGGTATCCGGGACCTCGGGAAGGTCGACGCCAATTTGGAAGTTGCCCAGCACCCCCGTCCCGCCGGCGTTGACGAACGTGCGGGCCAGCTCGGCCGAGTTGCCGTCCCGCACCCGGATGCCGATCGAGGCTTCGAAGCCGGTGCCGACTCCTCCGATCAGGACCCGACGGTCGACGATGTCGAAGGGCTGCGGCTGCAACACCCTGATGAACGGATACATGGCCATGCAAGCCTCCCGCCCTGGGCCGTCCGGCTGCAGGCTACGCCCTGGAGACCAGGTCGCGGGCCACCTTGTCGCCCAGGGTGCGGGTGGCCCGCCGGTTCAGTTCGGCGCCCGCCACCGCTCCGGTGAGGAACGGGGAGAGGGCCGAGGCGTTGCGCAGGGCCCGGCGGGCCAGGCGGCGCTGGAGGAGGCGGGTCAGCTCACGACGGGTGGTGCGCCCGAAGGCCGACGACAGCCCACCCGGCTCGGCCAGGGTGCGGGCGGTGACGCCCCGGCCCTCGGCCCAGGCCCGGATGATGGCCAGGCTCTTCTGGGTCGGCGAGCCGCTCACCGGCTGCCCGTAGGCCTCCTGCAGCTCGGCCACCAGCTTCAGCTCGACGGCGACCACCGCCAGCGTCTCGACCAGCAGCTCGCCCGGGATGGCCAGCCAGGTCGGGGGGGCCAGCTCCTCCGCCCCCGCCACCGCCCCGGCGACCGCCCCGATGGCGGCCGTCGCCCGGCTGGCGGCCCGGATCAGCTCGTCGGCGAGTTGGTCGCCCTTCAGACCCGGGTAGTGGGCGTGGAGGGTGGCCACATCGCGCACGGGGATGTGGGGGGCGGCGTCGACCAGGATGTCGGCCAGCCACCGGCCGGTGGCCACGGAGCGGGCGCCCGCCGCCTTCATGGACGACCGGGCCAGGCGGGCGACCTGGCTGAGCGCGCCGCGGTCGGCCCGGCCGCCGGCCAGCTGGCCCACCGCTCGCCCGAGATCGTCGTCGTCTGCCATCGGTCCGTCCTTACCCCACCCGTTACCGTGGACCATCCGAAAGCTCCTGCTCCTCCTTGTCGGCGTGATGGCCGTGGTCGCCGGCGTGCCGTGGGCGGCGGGCGCCCAAGAGGCGGGCGTCATCGACGTCATCCAGGTCAGCGGCCGCATCGACCCTGTCGTAACGGACTTCGTGCAAGGGGCGGTCGAGCGGGCGGCGGCCTCGAAGAGCGAGGTGCTGGTGATCCAGCTCGACACCCAGGGGGTGCTGGTCAGCCCGGCCCAGTTCGCCGCCCTGGCCCAGCGCATCCGCACGTCGCCCGTGCCGGTGGCGGTCTGGGTGGGGCCGACGGGGGCCTCGGCGGCCCGGTCGACCGTCGCCCTGCTGGGCGCCGCCGGGGTCGCCGGGATGGCGCCGGGGACCAAGGTGGCGGGGTTCGGGCCGGACGGCGCCAAGGCCCGGGGACTCGTGTCGACGACCGCACCCACGCTGGGTGAGTTCGTCGTCAACCTCGACGGCCTGGACGTGGGGGGCAAGGTCCTCCACACCGCCCGGGTCGTCCCCGAGGGCGACTCGTTCCGGCGCGAGCAGGCCGGCCAGGTGCGCTTCGGCAAGCTGGGGCTGACCGAGCGGCTGCTCCACCTCACCGCCGACCCCGCAGTGGCGTACCTGCTGCTCATGGTCGGCCTGTTGCTGATCGTGTTCGAGTTCTTCACCGCCGGCGTGGGGGTGGCGGGGATCACGGGCGCGGCGGCGCTCATCCTGTCGGCGTACGGGTTGGCCGTCCTACCGACCAGCTGGTTCGGGCTGGGACTGATCGGCCTGGGCGTGTTCGGGTACTCGGTCGACGTGCAAGCGGGCGCGCCCCGCACCTGGACGGGGATCGGCGTGGTGAGCCTGCTCGTCGGCTCGTGGCGGCTGTTCCCGGGCGATCTGGCCGTGCCGTGGCTGGTGATCGTGCTCGTCGCCGGCGGGACCGCCCTGTTCATGCTCTCGGGGATGACCGCCATGCTCCGGGCCCGGTTCTCCACCCCGACCATCGGCCGCGAGTCGATGATCGGCGAAATGGGCCAGGCCACCACCGGGATCGACCCCGAGGGCATGGTCGACCTCCGCGGGGGCAAGTGGCGGGCCCGCACCAACCGGGCCACGCCGATCAGCGCCGGCGACCGCATCCGGGTCGTCGCCATCGACGGCCTCCTCCTCGAGGTCGAACCGGAGACAGGGGGCGCCAAAGACGCCCACCATTGACATGGGCGAGTGTGCAAAATTGAAGCGCACAGGTCCAACTCTGCTCACTCGCCGTGGCCGGCCCCGGGGCCGCGACCAGCCACTATGTGCGATTTGACCCTTGTCGAGGGCTTCCTCGCGGCGGTACGGTACCGCCGGGAGGAAAGGGGGCGCGGTTGAGTAGCCAACGCGTCGAGGAGCTCTGGCAGCAGCGGGCGGCCTGCAAGGGGCCTCAGGCAGCAGTCTTCTTTCCGCCGTCCCAGGTCGAGCGCAAGGAAGAGCGCGAGACCCGGGAGGCGCGGGCCAAGGAGATCTGCGCCATGTGCCCGGTCCGGCGGCCCTGTCTCGACTACGCCCTGGCCATCCGTGAGCCCCACGGGATCTGGGGTGGCCTGAACGAGCTGGAGCGCAAGCAGCTCATCGCCCGCGCCGGGTAACGCTCAGAGCGGCGGTAGACGGGGGCCGCCGATCCGCATGTCGCCCCGGCGGCGGGTGACGCCAGTTGTGTCGAACAGGGCCAGCAGCGGCAGCGCGTGCTTGCGCGTCGTGCCCAAGGCATCGCGCACCTGGGCGACGGTGACCCCCTCGGGGTTCTCGGCCAGCAGCTCGGCCAGCCGCCGGGCGGCGGCGTCGACGGCGGAAGGGGCGAAGTAGACGCCCTCCTTCTCCACGACCAGCCCCCGCCGGACCAGCTCGGCCAGCTCGGCCCGGTTCACGCCCGCAGGTTCGGGCGGGGCGAAGGGCGACGCCTCCAGGGCGGCGACGTACGGGTGCCCGGCCAGGGGGTCGCCGACGGCCTCGGGTCGCACCCGGCCCCCCTCGACGACGACCCCCTCTAGCAGCGGCAGCACCGCCCGCTGGCGGTCGCTCAGACCGGCCCGGTCCACGCCCAGGGGGCCGGCGTTCTCCACCGCCTCCCGTAGCTCGGCGAGCGCCTGCTCCAGTGCCGCCGGCGAGACGACCCAGCGGCCGACGTTCGGCTCCCGGCGCTCCCCGGTCATGCGCTCCAGGTCGTCGGCCGCCACCCATCCCCGCTCGGCGATCACCCGGTCCACGTCCCGGGACGGGTGGGCCTTGGAGGCGGCCAGCACCGGGGCCACATCGAGAACCTCACCGCCGCCCACGGTCTCGTCGCGGCCGCTCTCGCGCACGATGAAGCGGTCGCCCGGCAGCAGGGGGACGGTGACGGGCAGGTGGAGCCGGACGGTACCGGTCTGGCCGGGGTCGATGGCCTCCTTGCCCAGCACCCGGAGGCGAACAGCGTGCTCACCGGAGCCGAGATAGGCCTGGTACGCCCCTCGGCGGCTGACGGGGTGGTCGAGCCCGTCGAGGACCTGCAGCGAAGCGTCGAACGTGCGGGTCGGCCGCCACTGGCCGGCGCGGACCAGGGCGTGGCCGCGGCCGATCTCGTCGTGGGACACGCCCGACAGGTTGACCGCCACCCGGCTCCCCGGCTCCACCCGGTCGCGCTGGCGCTGCAGGCTCTGCAGGCCACGGACCCGGACCTTGGTCATGGCCGGGAGCACGACCAGCTCGTCGTCGACCGCCAGCCCGCCGCCCGCCAGGGTCCCGGTGACGACCGTGCCGGAGCCGCGCGCCGCGAACACCCGGTCGATCCACAACCGGGGACGCCCCCGGTCGACCGATGCCGGCGTCTCGGCCAGCAGCTGGTCGAGGGCGGCCCGCAGCTCGTCGACCCCCACACCCGCGGGCACGTCCACGTCGACCACAGGAGCGCCCTCCAGGAACGTCCCCTGGACCTCGTCCTCGATCTCCATGTGGGCCAGCTCGCGGGTCTCGTCGTCGACCAGGCCGACCTTGGTCAGGGCGACGATCCCGTGGCCGACACCGAGCAGCTGGAGGATGCGCAGGTGCTCCTCGGACTGCGGCTTCCACCCCTCGGTGGCGGCGACTACGAACATGCAGGCGTCGACCGCGCCCACCCCGGCCAGCATGTTCTTGAGGAACCGGACGTGGCCCGGGACGTCGATGAAGGCCAGCTGCCGGCCCGAATCGAGCGTGGCCCAGGCGAAGCCCAGGTCGATGGTCAGGCCCCGGGCCTTCTCCTCGGCGAAGCGGTCGGGGTCCATGCCGGTGAGGGCGAGGACCAGGGTCGACTTGCCGTGGTCGACGTGGCCGGCGGTGGCTACGACGTGCATGCCAGCAGCGACGCGGCGAGCAGGCGATCGTCGGACGGGTCGACGGTGCGCAAGTCGCACACGGTCTGGCCCTCGTGGACCCGGGCGAGGACGGGGGGCTGCATGGCCCGCAGGCGAGCAGCGTGGTCCCCGTCGATCGTCACGCCGGCCGAGGGCACGTCCTGGCCGGGAACGGATCCCCCGCCGGCCACGGCCACGGTGTCGACGACCTTGCCCACGGCGAGGGCCTCGGCCCGGACCCGCAGATCCTCGACGGGCA
>DATJHJ010000041.1:0-11002 GCA_035494015.1 Acidimicrobiales bacterium | reverse complement strand
CGCGGACGGCGACGAACAGGTCGTTGCCCGATGTGGTGCCCAGCTCGGACTGGTCGAAGCCCTGGCCGAGGAGCGTCTCGACGTTGGCGGGCGTGGCCATGGCCGCCGCCGCCCACTCCACGCCCTCGACTTCGAACATCGACCGGGTGCCGGACAGCTGGAGGACCGAGTCGAGGTAGGTGTCGGGGTACACCTTCACCCGGGTGCTCATCTATGCGGCCGTGAGCGGGCGGACGCGCACGATGCGGGTGCCCGGCTCACCTTCCAGTTTCGACACGGTGCCCTCCAGGGACGCGTAGACCAGCTGCGGTGTCGTCACGACGGCAATCTCGCCGCCCCGGCGCAGGAACTGGATGGCGGCGCGGACCTTCGGGCCCATGCTGCCTTCCGGGAACTCACCCTCCTCCAGGTACGTCTCGGCCTCGGCCACGCTCATCTCCTGGATGGGGACCTGCTGCGGGGTCCCGAAGTGCAGCAGGACGGAGTCGACCCCGGTGACGAGCACCAGCGCCTCGGCCGCCAGCGCGGTGGCCAGTTGCCCGGCGGCATAGTCCTTGTCGATCACGGCGTCGACGCCTTGGTAGCCGTTCTGGCCCCGGACGACGGGCACCCCACCGCCGCCGGCGGCGACGACGACCATGTTCTGCTCCAGCAGGGCGCGGATCGCCGGCGTCTCCAGGATCGTCACTGGCTGGGGCGAGGGCACCACCCGTCGCCAGCCCCGGCCGGCGTCCTCCTTCACGACCCAGCCCCGTTCGGCGGCCAGGCTCTGGGCCTGCTCCCTGGAGAAGAAGGGCCCGATGGGCTTCGTGGGGTTCTCGAAGGCGCCGTCGTCCGGGCTGACCGAGACATGGGTGACGACGGCGACGGCCCCGCGCATCCACGACGGGTGCCCGACGTCGCCCACCTTGCGCAAGGCCAGGGTGATGACGCTGCCGAGCTGGCCCTCGGTCATGGCGCCGAGGGCGAACAGGGGCTGGGCGGGCACGATGCGGGCCCCCTCTTCCCCCTGGATGGCCAGGTTCCCGACCTGGGGGCCGTTGCCATGGACGAGCACCACCCGCCAGCCGGTCCGCAGCAGTGAGCAGACCGAGCGGGCCATGAGCGTGGCGTTGGCCTCGATCTCCTCGTACGTTCCCGCCTGGCCCTCCCGGGTGAGGGCGTTGCCCCCGAGTGCGACGACCGCGGTCTTGGCCATGTCCGGAGAGCCCCCTCGGGAAACAGGATGGGAAATGTCTATTCATCATAGTGTAGGGTTGTGGAGGTCGCCAGGGTGGAAGGAGGGCACGATGAGCACCGACGAGACGCCCCAGGAACGGGCAGCCTCGCCGTTCTCGGACGCCGAGGTGCCCCGGGAGATGCTGGGCCGGTGGTTCAGGGCCGAGGAGCGGCTGTACCCCGTCGCCATGGTCATGCCCGAGCGGTACGAGACCGTCGTGCGCCTGGTCGGGCGGGTGGCCGAGCAACTGCGGGCGTCCTGCTCGGACCTGGCCAGCCTGGTCGCCGCCGACGCCGAGGCCACCGAGATGGCCGCCCGCGTGGCGTCCTTCGACCCCGAGACGGCGGCGGACATCGACCTGTCGCTCATCGGCGGTGCCGCCTTCTCGATCCGCTACCGGGAGCTGGCGGCGAACCGGCCCGCCAGTTGACATCCGTGCCTGCCCCCATGTTGTCTAGAGGACGAGCGTTTCCTATAGGACACATCCGCACCCTCAAGTAGGAGTCTCGTGCCGACCGACTCACTCCTCGGCCCGCCGGCCACCCTCGCCCACCTCCTCACCGAGCTCCAGAGCAGGGGCCTCAGGGTGGAAGCCTCGATGGAGGCCCGCCACGGCGGCGCGGGGCCGAGTGACTCCGGGATGCTGTGGATCGACGGCGTTGCCGTCACCGTCCCCGTCGACGCCGACTTCGCCAAGGCCTCGCCCTACTCCCTGCGCGCCGAGGACGAGGGGTTCGGGATCTACCTCGACGGAACCCGGGTGGCCGGGGCTACCGGTGCGCCCCGGCCCCGGTACTACGACCTGACGACCGCCGACGGCATCCCGTACTGGAAGATCGCCCTCCTCCACCTGGACTCGTTGGCCAGCACCGTGCTGCAGACCTGCGCCTACTGGGGCAACTCGGACCAGTGCCGGTTCTGCGGCATCGGTCTGTCGCTCGATGCCCAGCGCACGATCGCCAAGAAGCGGCCCGAGCAACTGGCCGAGGTGGCGGTGGCGGCCAAGGAGCTCGACGGGGCGGTCGACGCCACCCTGACGACCGGGAGCACGACCGGCATCGACAAGGGCGCCCTCTATGTCGCCCGGTGCGGCGCCGCGGTGAAGGAGGCCGCCGGCCTGCCGGTCGAGGTGCAGTTCGAGCCGCCCGACGACCTCGAGGTCATCGACCGCGTGCACGGAATGGGCATCGACTCGGTCGGCATCCACGTGGAGACGTTCGACCCCGCGGTGCTGGCCCGCATCGCCCCGGCCAAGGCCCGGACGGGCATCGAGGGCTATTTCGGGGCGTGGGAGCGGGCGGTCAGCCTCTTCGGCACCGGCCAGGTGTCGACCTATGTGATCCTCGGGATGGGGGAGGATCCGCAGCTCACGATCGAGGGCTGCAAGCGGGCCATCGACATGGGCGTCTACCCCTTCGTCGTGCCGCTGCGACCAATTGCCGGCAGCCTGATGGAAGACCTCCCGCCGCCGTCGGCGGCGTACACCGAGACGATATATCGCCAGGTCGTGCCCTACCTGACCGCCCGGGGCCTCAGCGCCGAGGGCGCCGCCGCCGGCTGCGCCCGCTGCCAGGCGTGCTCGGCCATGAGCACGGTCGAGAAGGCCGTCACCCTCCTCGCAAAGCGACCGACGTGACCGATCTTCGTACTCGTCGCCGGACCCGGGTGGAGTGCCGGGCCGCGGTCAGCGCCGAGGAGGTCGCGACCCACTACCGCATCCGTCACGAGGTCTTCGTGGAGGAGCAGCAGCTGTTCAGCGGCTCGGACCGCGACCAGTACGACGACGACCCGGACGTCGTCCATGTGCTCGCCTACCTGAACGACGAGCCCGTGGGGACGGTGCGGCTCTTCCCGCTCGATCGCCACGAGCGGCTCTGGCAGGGCGACCGCCTGGCCGTCGTGCGCTCCGCCCGCATCCACGGCCTGGGCCGTCCCCTCGTGCGGTTCGCGGTGGCGACGGCGGGGGAGCGCGACGGCCGCGAGATGGTGGCCCACATCCAGCTCCAGAACGTCGCCCTGTTCGAGCGCCTCGGCTGGCACAAGCACGGCGAGGTCGAGGTCTACGTCGGCGTCCACCACCAACCCATGGCCATCGACCTCCAGCCCGCCCGCCACTAGAGGCCGGTCACCGCCTCGGTCACCAGGTCGATCACGACCTGCCGCCGGCCACCGGCGGCCACCGCCACCTCGCCGGAGGAATCCAGTGTCCCGATGGCTGCCGTGTGGATCCCCCGCTCGGTGAAGGCCCGGGCGCAGTCGTCCTCGCGCCCGGCCGGCACGCACAGGAGGAAGGCGAAGCACGGAAAGGCCACCAGCCAGTCGGCCAGCTCCACGCCGGCGGGCACGGGCACGGCGTCGAGGTCGACGGTCACCCCGAGGCGGTGACACTCCAGGAGCATGGCCAGCGAGCCGACCATCCCGGCCATGCTGACGTCCTTGGCCGCCACGCACGCGCCGGCGCCCGCCACCTTCGCCAGCGTGCGCACGTCGCCGGCCAAGCGCTCGCCCCGCTCGTCGAAGGAGGCGAAGAACGGGAACTCGCTGCGCATCGTTCCCTCGGTCACACACGCCAGAATGAGGCGCTGACCGGCGGCGGCGTTGCGGACGGACAGGACCTGCGGCGCCCGGCCCAGCCCGAAGGCCGACAGCGCCGGCGGGCCGTCGTGGCGGGTGAGGTGCCCGCCGACGATCGGGACGTCGTACAGCCGGGACGCGTACCGCATGCCCAGCAGCGCCTGGCGGGCCACGTGGTCATCGGCAACCACCGTGTCGACGATGGCGAGGGGCACGGCCCCCATGGCCGCCAGGTCGTTCACGTTGGCCAGGACGGCGGCGACGCCGGCGCCGAAGGGGTCGCCGGCCACGAACGCCGGCAGTATGGCCTCGCCGCCGACCACCAGCTCGCCGTCGACGACCGCGCCATCGTCGCCCGGCCCGGCCAGCCAGTCGCCGGCGCCGAACACCTCGCGCACCAGGGCGATCGGCGCCTTGTTCCGCAGGCCCGGGTTGGCCCGCAGCGCTTCGACCAGATGTCCGAGGTCCATCAGGCTCCGTTCAGCTTGTTTGCACTAAAGTAGACAGCTCTCTACCATAGGACTTGTGAGTACGCCGTTCCCGCTGGAGCTTCCCGAGCGCCCGGGCAAGCCCCGGTCGATCGGCATCACCCACGTGCTGGACAAGGGGCTCCCCGCCCACGAGCTCCCCGGCGTCCTGGCCACGTGCGGCGCCTACATCGACATCTGGAAGTTCGGCTGGGGCACCGCCTACCTGGATCCAGGCGTCGAGTCGAAGCTCGGCACGCTGGCCGCCCACGGGATCCTCGGCTGCGTCGGCGGCACCTTGCTCGAGGTGGCCTGGGTACAGCGGCGGGTCGAGGAGTTCCTCGACTGGGCCGCCAGCGTCGGCTTTTCCTGCGTCGAGGTGTCGAGGGGTGCGGCCCCGATGAGGCCCGACGAGAAGTACGACCTCATCCGCCTGGCCACCGCCCGGTTCACCGTGCTCTCCGAGGTGGGCTCCAAGAAGGCGGCCGACCAGCTGTCGTGCGCGCAGTGGGCCGAGGAGGTCGGCGGTGACCTGGCCGCCGGCGCCCGCTGGGTCCTCACCGAGGGCCGAGAAAGCGGCACGGTGGGCATCTACAACGGTGCCGGGACCATCCGCGAGGACGTGGTCGCCGCGGTGCTGGACGCGGGCGGGGTCGAGCGGGTGGTGTTCGAGACGCCGAGGAAGGACCAGGCGGCGTGGTTCATGCGCCACTGCGGCCCCAACGTCAACCTGGCCAACATCCCGGCGGCCGAGGTCCTCGGGGTCGAGACGCTGCGCCTCGGCCTGCGGGCGGACACCATGCTGCTGACCCCGAAGGCGGCCCTGCACCGGTGACCAACGTCGTCCCCGGCCAGTACCGGCGGGTGTCGGTGGCCACCGTCGACGGGCCCCTCACCGCGGAGGCCCTGACCCGGCACTTCCTCGGCCGGGAGGCCTACCGCCACACCCGGTTCGTCGTGGCCCGGGCCGGTCGGGACACGGCACTCGTCCAGGTGGCCAAGGCCGAGGGCGCTCCGCTGTTCTCGCCGATCACGTCGGTCGAGATCCTGGCCCTGCCCGACGAGTGCGCGTTCGTCGTCGCCCCCGACGTCGACACCGGTGTCCCCACCGCCCTCGCCCAGGTGGCCGCCACCCAGGCCGCCCGTTGCGTCGTCGTCGAGGGCCGCTACCACCACGTGAGCTTCATCCTCGACCCCGCGCCCATCCGCATCCGGGTGGGCGACGTCGTGCCGCCCCGGCCGGCCAAGCTGTTCGACCAGGCTCGCCGGGTCCTGGAGCTGGCCGAGGATCTCCCGCCGATCGAGCTGGTCGCCGATGTCGTCGACCTCGTCGACCTGGCCACGGCCCACCCGTCCACGCAGTACCTCGTCCCCTGCCGGGGCTCGGGCTTCTGCGTGGAGGGGCCGGCCACCGTCGCCTTCCTCGACGAGCGACCGCCCCAGGCCGACTGGACGCTGCTCGGCTGCGAGCGGTCCCGGGGCATCCACGAGTGGTTCTACGGTGCCCGCCCGAAGGAGGCGGTCGAGCTGTGCCCGCGGCGGCTGTTCCCCGCCGATGGCCGGCCGCTGCTGACGAAGTGCTGCCTGCTCGAGGAGTCGATCGCCCCCCAGGGGATCACGGTGACCGTGCCATGGGGCGCCTCGCTCGAGCAGGTCAAGCAGGCGCTGGCCGCCATCGCCAAAGCTGCGGAGCCGGCGTGGGCGCCCGCATAGCGGAGTCCGAGCTCTATGCCCATCTCTGGGGCACCGACGAGCTGCGTGCCGTCTTCGACGAGCGCGCTCGCCTCCAGTCCTGGCTGGACATCCTCGCCGCCCTGGCCCGGGCCCAGGCCTCGCTCGGGATCATCCCGCCCGAGTCGGCCGAGGAGATCACCGACGCCGCCAACGTCGACCGGCTGGACCTGGCGTTCGTCGCCGAGGAGACGCGCCGCACCGGGCATTCCACCCTCGGGTTGATCCACGGGCTACAGCACGTCCTCCCCGCACCGGCCTCCGAGCACGTCTACCTCGGCGCCACGGTGCAGGACGTCACCGACACCTGGACGGTGATCGCCCTGCGTGAGGTCGGGCGGGTGCTGTGGCGTGACCTGTGGGCCGTCGAGGCCCGGCTCGTCGACCTGGCCGAGCGCCACCGGGACACCGTCATGGTCGGGCGGACCCACGGCCAGCCGGGCGCGCCGATCACCTTCGGGTTCAAAGCGGCTTCCTGGGCCGACGAGGTGCGGCGCCACCTCGACCGGCTTCGCGAGGGCCGGTCGCGCTGGCTGGTGGCCCAGCTCGGCGGCGCCGTCGGCGTGCTGGGCTTCTTCGACGTCCAGGGGCCGGCGCTGCGCTCGGCGTTCTGCGCCGAGCTCGGCCTGTCCGATCCCGGCATCTCCTGGCTCACGTCGCGGGACCGCCTGGCCGAGTTCGGCCACGTCCTGGCCATGATCTGCGGCACGTTGGCGCGGATCGGCAACGAGGTGTTCGAGCTCCAGCGGCCCGAGATCGGTGAGCTCCGTGAGCCGACCACGACGGCGTCCGTCGGCAGCATCACCATGCCCCACAAGCGCAACCCCGAGCGCAGCGAGCACCTTGACACCCTGGGCCGCCTGGTGCGGGCCAATGCCGGTGTGCTGCTGGAGGGCATGGCCCAGATCCACGAGCGGGACGGCCGGGGCTGGAAGGCGGAGTGGGTGGCCTTCCCCGAGGTGTGCCTGCTGACCGGCGTCGCCCTGCAGACGGCCATCGGGCTTCTCTCCGCCCTGGAGGTCCGTGCCGACGCCATGGCCGCCAACGTCCCGGCGGGCGCCGGTTCGGAGCGCGTCCTGGCCGCCTTGACCGCACGCGTGGGCAAGCACGAGGCGCAAGCCCGGATGCACGCCGCCATCCACCCCGGCGCCGGCGAGCCCGCGGCCCTGGAGGAGACAGGGTTGCTCGAGCCCGAGGAGTTGGGGACCCTGCTGGCCACGCCCGCCATCGCCGGTGCGCAAGCGATGGTCGACGCGGTGGTCGCCCGCTCCCGGGCGGCCCGATTCGCGGAGACCGACCAGTGGGTGTGACGCTCGAACGCTTCCCGCTGGCCATACTGCCGACGCCGCTGGTGCGGGCCCGTCGCCTCGAGGCGTGGCTGGGCGCTCCGCCGATCTACGTGAAGCGCGACGACCTGACCGGCTTCGCCGGCGCCGGCCACAAGGCCCGGCCCCTGGAGTTCCTCGTCGGCGCCGCCCTCGCCGGCGGTCGCGACGTGCTGGTCACGGGCGGGGGCCCGGGGTCGAACTTCTGCGCCGCGGCGGCCGCGGCGGCCAGCGCGGCCGGGATCGGTTGCGAGCTGGTCCTGTACGGCGACAAGCCCGCCCGCCACCACCCGAACCTGGCCCTCGCCCTCGCCTGCGGGGCCAAGGTCCGCTACACCGGCGACCCGGACCGCAGCCGGGTGGACACCGCCGTCGACGAGGTGGCCGCCGAGCTCGAGGCTGCCGGGCGGCGGCCCTATCCCGTGCCGCGGGGCGGCGCCATCGCCGTGGGAACGGTGGGGATGGTGGTGGCCGCCGAGGAGCTGGCCGGCCAGCTCGACGAAATGTCGGTCGAGCCGGAGGCCGTCGTGATCGCCAGCGGCTCGGGCACCACGTGCGCCGGCCTGGCCGTCGGGGCCCAGCTGGCCGGCGGCGGGTGGCGGGTGATCGGCGCATCGGTGAGCCGACCCCTCGACCGGGCCAACGACGAGGTCCAAGCGCTGGCCGCAAGGTGCGCGTCGTTGCTCGGTGCCGGCACCGGTCCGTTCGAGCTGGTCGACGCCCGCGGCCCCGGCTTCGGCGCCCCGTCGGAAGCAGGGGAGCGCGCTGCCGCGATCGCCCTGAGGACCGAGGGGCTCCTGCTCGACCCCGTCTACACGGCCAAGGCCTTCGCCGTCGTCCTCGACTTCATGCAGGGCGGGGCCGCAGGCCCCGTCGTGTTCTGGCACACCGGTGGTCTGCTGGCCGCCGCCGCCCATCTGGAGAGCAAATGAGCGACGTCGCCGGCGCCGAGGCGGTCACCGGCGCCCCGGCCCGGGAGCTGATCGAGTCCGGCTTCACGTTGGAGAACGCCGACGCCCCCCTGCTCCACCATGGTCTCAACCTGGCCGACATCGCCCATGTCCTCGACCTGCGGGGCCGCAAGGTCGTGCCCGAGGACGCGGCCCGCCAGCTGCTGCGCCTCCTCCTGGAGGTCTACGCCACACCGGCAGAGGACTTCCCCTACGACCCCGCCCACGGCGAGGCCTACAACTCCCGGGAGTACTACTTCGCCTCCCGGCTGGGCGACGTCGCCGGTTGGCTCCACGCCGGCCGGCCCCGCCGAGAAGCCACCCGACTCTCGCTGCGCCTCCTGCTCCGCCGCCAGCTCGTCGAGCTGGTCGAGGACGCGGCCGGCTTCGTCGACAGCGTGGTCGCCCAAGCGGCGAAGCACGCCGAGACGTTGATGCCGGACCAGACGTACCTCCAGCAGGCCCAACCGTCGACCTTCGGCCACTACGTGCTCTCGTTCGCCTACCCCACCCTGCGCGACGCCCGGCGCCTGCTCGACGGGCTGGCGTGGGTCGACACGAGCCCGGGCGGAGCCGGCTGCGTTAACGGCAGCCGGCTCCTGGAGGACCGCACCGTCATCGCCCGCCTGCTCGGCTTCGACGGCGTGATCGAGCACACCCGTGACGCCATGTGGCAGGTCGACGGGCTGATCAACATCATGGCGACGACGGCCAGCATGCTGTCCAACCAGAGCAAGCTGGCCGAGGATCTGGAGATCTGGTCGAGCGGCGAGTTCGACTACGTCGACCTGGACAGCGGCTACACCCGCTCCAGCGTGCTCATGCCGCAGAAGCGCAACCCGTACTCGCTGTCGATCGTTCGGGGCGCCTCGGGCATCCTGATCGGCCGCCTCGGGGGGTTCCTGGCCGTGGTGAAGAGCCCGTCGGCCCGAAGTGACAACCTGATCTTCGCCTACGGCGAGGTGCCCCGGTCCCTCGAGCTGGCCGGCCGGGTCACCCGCCTGATGAGCGGCGTAGTCCGCACGTTGACCGTCAACGACGGGCGTATGGCCGACGCCCTCAACTCGGGTTTCACCCAGGCCACCGACCTGGCCGAGTACGTGGTGACCGTGTGCCGGATCGATTACCGCACGGCCTACCTGATCGTCGGCCGCACCGTCCGGGAAGCGGCGGCGAAGGGGCTGCGGGGGGTGGACGTGACCGGCGAGATGCTCGACAACGCATCGGTCGCCCTCCAGGGCCGCCCGCTCGGCCTGGCCGGCCATGACCTGGCCGCCGTCCTCGACCCCCGCCGCATCGTGATGACCCGGTCGGCCCAGGGCGGCGCTGCGCCCGAGGCCGTCCACGCCATGGTCCTGTCCTGCGGCGCCGAGGCCGCCGCCCTTCACGCCGAGGCGGCGAGGTGGGAGGCGACGTTCGACGAGGCCGAACAGGCGCTCCTCGCCGCCGCCCGCGAGATCGTCGAGCGCAAGGAGGTCGCGTCATGAAAACTGTCGAGCTGCCCACCGAGGTGGAGGTGGTGAACCTCGGCCTGCCATTGTTCGCCGAGGCCATCCGCGACCAGGGCCGGCCCGTGGTTCACGTGGACTGGCGGCCCCCGGCCGACGGCGACGCCGAGGTCGTCGCCGCCCTGAGCCGCCTGTACGGGAGGCGGTCGGCGGCCATCGATGCGGCGAACGCCGAGGTGGCGCGCCGGCTCGACCAGGGCACGCCGATGCTGGTGGCCATCGAGACGGCCGGCGCGGTGGTGCCGGGAGTGGGGGAGCGCACGATCATCCACTGCGGCCCCCGCATCGCCTGGGACCGGGTCTGCGACCCGCTGCGCCGCTCCGTACGCGCCGCGGTCATGGCCGAGGGCTGGGCCGACTCCCCCGACACCGCCGAGGTCCTCCTTCAGGCGGGCGATGTGGAGCTGGAGCCGGCCAACCTGCACCAGGCCGTCGTCCCCATGGCCAGCGCCGTCGGGCCGTCGATGCCGGTGTTCGTCGTCGACAATCCCCAAGGCGGTACCCGGGCCTACTCGGCCATCAACCAGGGCCCGGGCGAGGTCCCCTGGTTCGGCCGGGAGACGCCAGCGGCGGTGGAGCGACTGGTGTTCCTCCGAGAGGTCGCCGGGCCGCTGCTGTCCGAGTGCCTGGCCCAGGTCGGGCCGCTTGACGTGTTCGGGCTGGCCGCCCAAGGCCTGCAGATGGGCGACGACCTGCACATGCGGACCCAGGCCACCACCAACCTGTTCGTCCGGGCCCTCCTGCCCCAGCTGATGGGGCTGGAGGCACCCCGGCGGGCCGAGCTCGGCAAGTTCCTCGCCGGCAACCACCTGTTCTTCCTGAACCTGGTCATGGCCGCGGCCAAGTCGCTGACGCTGTGGGCCGAGCAGGTCCAGGGCTCGAGCCTGGTCACGACCATGTCCCGCAACGGGACCGACTACGGCATCCGCCTGGCCGGGTCGGACGAGTGGTTCATGACGGCCTCGCCGCCGGTGGGCAACGCCATGTACTACTCGGGCTACGGGCCGGAGCAGGCCGCGCCGGACATCGGGGACAGCGCCGTCCTGGAGCTGATCGGGCTCGGTGGCTCGGCGGCGGCGGCGTCGCCGGCCGTGGCCGCGTTCGTGGGTGGGACCATGGCCGACGCCATCGCCACCACCGAGGAGGTCGACCGCATCGCGGTGGCCCGCAGCAGCCGGCTGAAGCTGCCCACCCTCGACTACCGAGGCACGCCGATGGGCATCGACGT
>DATJHJ010000040.1:0-60549 GCA_035494015.1 Acidimicrobiales bacterium | reverse complement strand
GGCCGGCCGCTACAACTCGTTCGCGGTCGTCCAGTCCGGACAGCCGGGCAACGACACCATCCGGTCCCACCGGGTCGCCGTCGGCCTCTACCGGTTGACCGGCGCCGGCCTCGTCCGGGACCAGCGGGTCGAGCTCGACGTGGTCGGTGAGCGCACCGACGTGCCCGAGCTGGCCGGCGAGGCGGTCCCGGACCTCCTCCTGGTCAACGACGACGACCTGACCTACTCCAAGGTCCGCCTCGATGAGCGCTCGGTCTCTACCCTGGCCGCCCACCTGAGCAGCGTCGTCGACCCCCTGGCTCGGAACCTGTGCTGGGCCGCCACCTGGGACATGGTGCGCGACGCCGAGCTCCCCACCCGCCGCTACGTCGCCCTGGTCCTGGCCCACGCCCCGGCGGAGACCGACGACGCCACCCTCGCCCGCCTGCTGGGCCAGGCCGGCTCCGCGGTCGACGCCTACGGCGACCCCGCCAACCGCACCGCCGCTCGGGCCCAGCTGGCCGCCGCTGCTCGGGCCGGGCTGGAGGGGGCCGAGCCGGGGACGGACCGCCAGCTCATCTGGGCCCGGCACTTCCTGTCCGTGGCCGACTCGGCGGAGGATCTGGCCTACGCCCGGGGGATCCTCGACGGGTCGGTCGCGGTGGAGGGGCTGGCCATCGACACCGATCTGCGGTGGCAGATCGTCATGACCCTGGCGTCGGTGGCCGCCGACGACGACGGTGCGCTGATCCAGGTCGAACTGGAGCGTGACCCCACCGACATCGGCGAGCGCCGGGCCGCCTCGGCCCGGGCGTCCCGGCCGACGGCCGAGGCCAAGGCGGCGGCCTGGGAACGGCTCACCGGCGAGGCCGGCCTCCCGCTGGCCACGCTGCGGGCCCTGACCGGCGGCTTCCACGTCATCGGCCAGGACGAGCTGCTCGAGCCCTACGTCCAGCCCTACTTCGACGCCCTGCCCGCCTGGTGGGCCGAGCGGACCCGGGACGAAGCGCTCAGCCTGGCGCGGGGCCTCTACCCGAGCACCCTCATCGGCGCCCCGGTCGTCGGGGCCACCGACACCGCGCTGGCCGACGAGGACTTGGCCGGCCCCCTCCGGCGGATCCTGCTGGAGTCCAAGGACAGCATGGAGCGGGCCCTGCGGGCCCGGGCCGCCGACCGGGACTAGGGAGAGCCGCTAGTCCTTCTTCTTCCGCTCCGTCAGGCGCCGGGCCTGCCGGCCTATCCACACCAGCAGGCGGGCGATGGGGTCGGGGAAGATTCCCGGCTCGCCCTCGACGATGTTGTTCCTCATCGGCCCAGTATCGCCCCGGGCCCGTGAGAGGGTGAGGCGGTGACCCTTCGGTGTGCTGTCGCTCCCGGTCCGGTGGCCCCCGCGCTGGCCGCGGCCGTGGCCGCCGGTGGCGGCCGCCTGGTCGATCCCGGCCAGGCCGAGGCGCTGATCTGGACCGACCCCGTGGATGCGGCCGGGCTGCGGCACCTCCTCGCCGGCCTGGCCGGCGTGCGGTGGGTCCAGCTGCCCTTCGCCGGAGTCGACCGCTTCCTGGGGCTCTTCGACGACGGCCGGACGTGGACCAGCACCAAGGGGGCCTACAGCGAGCCGGTGGCCGAGCACGCCCTGGCCCTGGCCCTCGCCGGGCTGCGCCAGCTCCCCCGCCGGGCCCGGGCCCGGGCGTGGGGCGACCAGGCCGGCCTGCGCCTGGCCGGCGCCCCCGTCACCATCGTGGGAGCCGGCGGCATCACCGACGCGCTGCTCCGGTTCCTGGGCCCCTTCGGCGTGGACGCCACGGTCGTGCGCCGCCACGTCGCTCCCGTCGCCGGGGCGGCCACGGTCGTCGGCGCCGACGAGCTGGACCCCGCCCTGCCCGCCGCGGCCGTCGTGTTCCTCACCCTGGCCCTCACACCGGAGACGACGGGCATCATCGACGCCGGCCGGCTGGCACTCATGGGCGCCGACGCCTGGCTGGTGAACGTCGCCCGGGGCGGCCACGTGGTCACCGACGATCTGGTCGCCGCGCTACGGGCCGGCGCCATCGGGGGCGCCGCCCTCGACGTGACCGACCCCGAGCCATTGCCCGCCGGCCATCCCCTCTGGGACCTCGACAACTGCTTGATCACGCCGCACACGGCGAACACGTGGGAGATGGCCGAGCCGCTGTTCGCCGAGCGGGTGACGGCGAACGTGCGCCGGTACGCGGCGGGCGAGCCGCTGCTCGGCGTGGTCGACCCCGCCCTCGGCTACTGACCCTGGGTCAGAGGCAGCCGGCCTGCGCCGCGGCCGAGCGCAGGTCGGCGTCGTCGACCAGGTTCAGGAGCTGGCGCAGGAGGGCGCACTGCTCAGGGGTGACTTGCGACGCCGAGGACGAGGACGATGCCGGCGGGGCGGGCGGGGCGGGCGGGGACGGGTCAGCCGAGCGGGCGACCGTGGTCGTCGGGGCGGCCGCCGTCGTCGCCGTGGCCGCGGCCCCGGCAGGAACCGGCCCGCCCGACCCGCCGGTCGCGGTCGGCGGCGCGGTGGCCGGCGTCGTGCCCCCGGGCGAAGCGCCAGCCGGGCCGGGTGTCGCCGGCGACCCCGGCGTGGTCGACCCCGGGATCGTCGAACCGGAGGGGCCCGGCGTTGACGTCGACGTCGGGCTGCCGACGACCGTGACGGTGGTCGGCGCCGGCGACGCGTCGCCCCGGTCCGCGCCGCGGTCGGCGCGGCACCCGACGAGGGCCAGGCTCAGCATCATCGCGACGGCCACGAGGCCATGCCTGCGTCCCATTGCCACCGCCACGCTATCGGCTACCCCGGCACGTCCAGGGACAGGCGCGTGCACGGGGGGTCGTGATCCGGCTCGAAGTGGCGCGATTCACGACCCGCCATGCACGCGACCGGGCGCGGCCGGCGGGGTTCCCGGTTAGGCGACGAGGCGGTTGCGTCGGGTGACCAGCCGGGCGGCGACGGTGAGGAGGAGGACGACGACGATGAGGGTGAGGGCGCCCGCCCAGGCCCGGTTGACCGCAGTCGTGAAGGCGGAGCCGGCCTGGCTGAACACGAACAGGGGCAGCGACGATTGCGGGCCGTGGAAGGGGTCGCGGTGGATGGAGTCGAACCCGAAGGCGGTGAGCAGCAGCGGGGCCGTCTCCCCCGTCACCCGGGCGATGGCGAGCATCACGCCGGTGGTGATCCCGGCCGACGCCGTCGGGAGGACGACCCGCAGGACCGTGCGCCACCGCGGGATCCCGAGGGCGTACGACGCCTCCCGCAGGTTGGCCGGGACCAGCTTGATCATCTCCTCGGCCGACCGGACGATGATCGGCAGCATGATGATGGACAGGGCGATGGCGGCGGCGAGGCCGGAGAAGCCCTGGTGCAGGGCCAGCACCCAGAAGGCGAAGACGAAGAGACCGGCGACGATCGACGGGATGCCGACCATCATGTCGATCAGCGCCCGCACCGCCGCCGCGATCCAGCCCCGGCCGTACTCCGTGAGGTAGACGGCGACGAGGAGGCCAGTCGGCACCGAGATCAGGGTGGCCAGCAGCACCTGTTCGAGGGTGCCGAGGATGGAGTGGTAGGCCCCGCCGTTCGTGTCGCGGGGGCCCACCCCCGCCATCGAGTGGGTGAAGAAGTCGCCGCTCATCGCCTTGACCCCTCGCGCCGCGGTGTAGACGAGCACGGCGCCAAGGCCCATGAGGCAGACGGCAACCGCCGTGACCATGAGGACGCCCACCAGCCGGTCCACGACCGAGCGGCGGCCCTCGGTGCGGGCGGCGGCGAGGAGGTAGGCGCCGACGGCGAACAGGTAACCGACGACGACGAAGTCCGCCCTTCCCTGCAGCGGCGTCACCGCGAACAGGACAAGGGCGACGGCCAGCCCGGCCGCGCTCGTGCCGATGGCGCGAGGCCGGTCGAGCCGCCGACCTTGGAGGAGCACGGCCTGGTCGACGCTCACGGGCGCTCGCTCACGCCAGCCCCGTCGCCGCCCGGCCGGTGCGGCGAACCACGCTGCGGGCGCCGGCCGTGGCCAGGAGGGTGATCAGGAAGAGGACGAGGCCGCTGGCGATCAGGGCCGACCGGCCGACCACGCCCGCCTCGCCGAACTTGGTGGCGATGTTGGCCGCCACCGTGTTGCCGCCCGGGCGCAGGATGCGGATGTTGACGTCGAAGGTGACGGCCAGCACCAGGGCCACGGCGATCGTCTCGCCGAGGGCCCGCCCGAGGCCGAGGATCACCGCGCCGATGATCCCGCTGCGGCTCTGGGGCAGCACGGACATGCGGACCGTCTCCCATCGGGTGGCCCCGAGGGCCAGGGCCGCCTCCCGCATCTCCCGCGGGACCTGGCGGAACACCTCGCGGCTGACGGCGGCGACGATGGGCAGCACCATGAGGGCGAGGACGACCGACGCGGCGAGGATCGACCGCCCGTAGAGGTTCTCCGGGTTGTGGAAGATGGGGATGAAGCCGAGGTGCTGGCCCAGCCACCGCTGGAACCCGACCATGCGGGGCACGAGGAAGTAGAGGCCCCAGAGCCCGTACACCACGCTGGGCACCGCAGCCAGCACGTCGACGAGGTACCCCACCCACCGCCCGACCACGGGCCGGGCGTACTCGGTGACGTAGAGGGCGGAGGCCACCGCCACCGGCACGGCGATCAGCAGGGCCAGGACGCTGGAGACGACCGTCCCCCAGACGAGGGCCTCGACGCCGAAGCGCGGCTTGGGGGCGTCCGGGAACCACTGGCGCTCGGTGAAGAACGCCAACCCTGCCTTGTGGAGCGCCGGCCACGCCTTCCCGAAGAGGAACAGCATCATGACCACCAGCAGGGCCAGGATGGCGACGCTCACCCCCGTCGTCAGGCCGGCGAAAATCCGGTCGCCCCGTTGCCCGGCAGGAGGCCGGTCTGCGGGGGGTTCAGACCGGCCTCCTGCCGTGCTCTTCTCGATCGTCTGCATGGGGCGTCGACCTACGTCCCGACCGTGGACATGGCCTTCGAAAGGATGCTCTGCGGCATCGGGGCGTAGTCCAGGCCCTCGGCCAGCTTCTGCCCGTCGGTCAGCACCCAGGCGGCGAAGTGCTTGATGGCCGCATCCTTGTTCACGTCGCCGCTCGACTTGTAATACATGAGATAGGTGGTCGTGCTGATCGGGTACGCGGCGGGATCGTCTGGCAGGTAGTTCAGCTTCAGGGTGAGGTCAGGGTTCACCGTGGCGCCGGTGAGGGCGGCGCTCACGCCCGCCGCGGTGGGGGCGACGAACTGGCCCCCCTTGTTCTTGATGAGGGCGGTACCGAGCCCGGCCTGCTTCGGGTAGCTCACCTCGGAGTAGCCGATCGACCCCTCCGCCTGCTTCACCGCCGCGGTCACACCGTCGGAGCCCTTGGAGCCGGTCCCCGGCGTCCCGGAGGGCCAGTCCTTGCTGGACGGACCGTACGTCCAGACGTCGGGGGCGGCCGCCCGCAGGTAGTCCGTGAACACCTGGGTGGTCCCGGAGGAGTCGGAGCGGAACGCCACCTGGATCCCGGTGCTGGGGAGCGACGTGCCGGCGTTGTCCGCCTTGATGGCCGCGTCATCCCACTTGGTGATCTTGCCGGCGAATATCCCGGCGACCGTCGCGGGCGAGAGTTTCAGGTTCTTGACGCTCGACAGGTTGTACTCGACGGCCACCCCGCCGGCGATCCACGGCACCTGCACCACGTTGCCTGCGCCGCCCGTCGCCGCGGCCTGGTCGGCGTTCAGGGGGGCGTCCGATCCGCCGAAGTCGACCGTCTTGGACGTGAGCTGCTGGATGCCGGCACCCGACCCGACCGCCGTGTAGTTGACGGTCACGCCGGGGGCCGCCGACTTGTACTGCTTGATCCACTCCGAGGCGATCGTGGCCACGAACGTCGAGCCGGCGCCGGAGAGCGTGGCCTTGTCGCTGGCACCGGCGGAGGGAACCGTCGCCGCCCCCGGCGTGGTGGCCTGCGAGGACGGGGTCGAGGTGTTGTTGTCGGTGCCACAGCCGCCTGCTACCAGCGCGACGGCCAGCGCCGATGCGCACATGAGCGGGAACGAACGCTTCACACATCCTCCTCAGGACGGACTGTCGATCTGAGGGGAACCTACCGAGGGCGGGCGTCGCCGAGTTGGACTGGAAATGAACGCCGGGCAAACGACTCGCGAACGTTGCCGCCGAACGAGCTAGGTGGCCACCCGGTCCCGCTCGGTGCCGGCCAGGCGACGGAGCCGCTCCCGGGCCGACCGCTCGGCCAGGAGGCTGACGAAGTCCTGGATGCGGGCGTCCTCCCGCTCGGCGAAGCATTCGCGCACGGTCTGCTCGATCACATCGTCCGAGGCTTCCAGGCCGTTGCCGTTCTTGATCGCCGCCGTGACCCGCCGGACCTGGTCGTCGAGAGACTCCGACGGCCGACCCACTCCAGCCATGTCCTTCTCCTCTTCTCGGGAAGGCAGGCAGTTTTTCCGGGCGCAGTCGGATTGCGCAAGCCGGCGCCGCCGCCGGCCGTTTCCCTCGCCGAGGGCTCGTCGGCGCGGGTGATCGCTGAGGAGACAGGCCGTACCGGCCCCGGGAACGACGAGCGAAGCTTCGGAGCGGGGCAGACTCGAAGCGGTGGAGCGCTCCCAGGTCGTCGACACCAAGGCTCGGGGGCGGGAGATGGTGTTCTGGCAGTCGCCCCGGACCCCCAAGCAGGCCCGCCCCGAGGTCACCCTCCCCCGGGCGCGGGCCGCCGGGCTCCCCACGCTGGAAATCGTCGTGGACGCCCACGAGCACTACCCGTACCGCTTCCCCGGGCAGCAGGTCGCCACGGTGAAACGCGCCCTGCCGTGCGGCGACTACGCGGTGACCCTCGGCGGGACAGTGGTGGCTGCGGTCGAACGGAAGTCGCTCGCCGACCTCGTATCCAGCCTGGGCACGGGCCGCCTGCGCTTCGCCCTGGGCGAGCTGGCCAGCCTGCCCCGCGCCGCCGTGGTCGTCGAGGACCGCTACGCCCGGATCTTCGCCCTCGAGCACGCCAGGCCGGCCAGGGTCGCCGACGGCCTGGCCGAGCTGCAGGTCCGCTGGCCGAGCATCCCCATCGTGTTCTGTGACACCCGCAAGCTCGCCGAGGAGTGGACGTACCGGTACCTGGCCGCCGCCCGGGTGTGGGCCGAGGCCGAGCACCGCGCCCTCGCCCGGATCGGCCTGTTCGGTGTCGGCGCGCCCGCGGGCCCGGCGGAGCCGGCGCCGTCCACGGCCGAGGTCCGGGCGTGGGCCCGGGCGGCCGGGCTGACCGTGCCCGACCGGGGCCGCCTGCGTCCCGAGATCCATGCCGCCGGCGGGCAGCACGGCACGCCGACGGCGGCTGACGCCCCCTCACAGCCGATTCTTATCTTCCTGTGCTCAGCTACCGGCGTGCTTCCGGTCGCCTATCATCCCTGCGCACGATGAAGATCGGGCGAGGGCCGACGGAGCGGGGCGGCGCCTCCGCCGAAGCCACGGAGCCCCCCAGGCCGGCCCGCTCGCGCCGGTGGCTGTCGCCCTGGTGGCTTGGCGGTGTCGCAGTGGTCCTGGTGGTCGCCGCCCTGGTGGCCATCGACCTGCGGGCGACCTCGAAGCCGTCCACCAGCAAGGCGGACGTGAACGGCATCGTCGACAAGAAGGTCGCCGCCGCGGTCAAGAACCTCGAGTCGCAGCCGCCGGCCAGCGTGACCGTCTACGACGCCATCCGCGGCCCGCTCGTGGTCATCCAGACCCAGCAGAACGGCCCGGGCCCCCCCGCATCCCGTTCGGGACTCGGCTCGGGGATCATCGTGAACGCCCAGGGCGACATCCTGACGTCGCTGCACGTCGTCCAGGACGCGGCCACCATCAAGGTCTCCTTCTCCGACGGCTCGGAGTCCCCGGCCAGCGTGAAGTCGACCGACCCTGACCATGACATCGCCGTGCTCACGCCGGCCAAGCTCCCGGAGGTGGTCGTGCCGGCCGTACTAGGCGGGGGTGCCCGCATCGGCGAGGAGGCGTTCGCGGTCGGCCACCCGCTCGGGTTGGTGGGCTCGTTGTCCGCCGGGGTCATCTCGGGGCTCAATCGGTCGTTCCCGCTGTCGAACGGCAAGACCCTCTCGGGGATGATCCAGTTCGACGCCGCCGTAAACCCCGGCAACTCAGGCGGGCCGCTCCTCAACCGGGCCGGGCAGGTGATCGGGATCGTGACCGGCCTGGCCAACCCGGCGGGGGACGACGACTTCATCGGGATCGGCTTCGCCGTCCCCATCGGCACCGCTGGCGGGGCCGCGGGAGCGCCGGGGAAATGAGCGCCTGGGGAGAGGGCGGGGCCGAGGGGCCCGATGCGTCGATCGAGCAGGTTCTCTACCAGGTCAAGCGGGTCATCGTGGGCCAGGACGTGCTCCTGGAACGCATGGTCGTCGCCCTGCTGGCCCGGGGCCACCTGCTCGTCGAGGGGGTCCCCGGCCTGGCCAAGACGCTGGCCGTCAAGGCCATGGCGGACGCCCTCGGGGTGGACTTCCAGCGCATCCAGTTCACGCCCGACCTGGTGCCGGCCGACATCGTGGGCACGCGGATCTACAACCAGAAGATCGGCGAGTTCCAGGTCGCCCTGGGCCCGATCTTCGCCAACCTGGTCCTGGCCGACGAGATCAACCGGGCCCCGGCCAAGGTCCAGAGCGCCCTGCTCGAAGCCATGCAGGAGCGCCAGGTGACGATCGGTCGCGAGACCCACCCGCTGCCGGACCCGTTCCTCGTGATGGCGACCCAGAACCCCATCGAGTCCGACGGCACCTACCCGCTGCCCGAGGCCCAGGTCGACCGGTTCATGCTCAAGGTGCTGGTCGACTACCCGACGGCCACCGAGGAGTTCGTGATCGTCGAGCGCATGATGGTCGGCCTCGATGCGGTGCAGGCCGTCCTCGGCGCCCCCGAGCTGTCCGCGTTGCAGCGCCTGACCCGGACCGTCTTCGTCGACCCGTCGCTGATCGAGTACGCGGTCAGGGTGTCTGCGGCCACGAGGAACCTGCCGTCCGCGGGCCTGAACGAGATGGCCGGCTACGTGACCTACGGGGTCAGCCCCCGGGCGTCGATCTACATGGTTCTCGCCGCCCAGGCCCTCGCCCTGCTGCGCGGTCGCGACTACACCCTGCCCGAGGACGTGCGCTCCGTGGCGCCCGACGTGCTGCGCCACCGGCTGGTCCTCTCCTACGAGGCGCTGGGCGACGGCGTGACCGCCGAGGACGTCCTCCGCGCCATCCTGGCCCGGATCCCGGCCCCGGAGGGTTCGGGGCGGGACCGGGGCGGGCCGACCGGCAACCGGGCGCCGGCGAGCATCACGGACGACAGGAAATGGGCACCGCCGCCCCGCTGACCGCCGACAGGGTCCTGCGCCGGCTCGAATGGCACGTGATCCGCCGCCTCGACGGACGGCTGCAGGGGAACTACCGCACGCTGCTGCGCGGCCACGGCACCGACTTCCGCGACGTGCGCGAGTACGAGGTCGGCGACGACGTCCGCCACGTCGACTGGAACGTCACCGCCCGCATGGACGAGATGTTCGTGCGCCAGTACACCGAGGACCGCGAGCTCACGGCCTGGCTGCTGCTCGACCATTCGGCCTCGATGTCCTTCGGCCCCACGCACCGGACCAAGGAGCGGGTCCTGTCCGAGGTGGCGGCCACGATCGCCCAACTCCTGGTCCGGACCGGGAACAAGATCGGAGCCATCGTCTACGACAACGACGTCGTGCGGACCATCCCGCCTCGGCAGGGCCGGCCGCAGGTGCTGCGGCTGCTCGACGAGCTGCTCCGGCCGGCAGGCGGCGGGGGCATGGTCACCGACTTGCGCAAACTGCTCGACACCGCGGCCCGCCAGATCCGGCGGCGCTCGTTGGTGGTCATCGTGTCCGACTTCATCAGCGAGCCCGGGTGGGAGCGGTCGCTGCTGCGGCTCACCGAGCGCCACGAGGTGGTTGCCGTCCGGTTGGTCGACCCGCGGGAGCTCGAGCTGCCGGACGCCGGCCTGCTGGTCGTCCAGGACGCGGAGACCGGCGAACAGCTCATGGTGGACTCGAGCGATCCCGTGTTCCGTCGCCGCCTGCGCGACGCCGGCGAGGCCCGGGCAGAAGCGGTCCGCGCCGGGGCGCTCGGGGCCGGTGTCGACCTTCACGTCATCTCCACCGACGACGACCTGGTGACCGCGTTCGTCCGCATCGTCGATTCCCGCAAACGGCCCCGGCGCTGACATGACCTTCGCCTCGCCGTGGAGGCTCGCGCTGCTGATCGTCGTCCCCGCCCTGATCGCCACCTACGTGTCGTCGCGCCGGCGTCGCGCCCAGCGGACGGCCGCGCTGGCGTCGCAGGGCCTGGTGACGACCGGAGCCGCCCGCCGCATGCGCGTCCGTCGCCACGTGCCGTTCGCCCTCCTCGCCACCGCCCTCACGCTCCTGCTCGTCGGCCTGGCCCGGCCGATGGCCACCGTGAAGACCCCCCGGCGGGAGGGCACGGTGATCCTGGCCGTCGACGTCTCGAACAGCATGCTCGCGGACGACATCAAGCCCACCCGGCTGGACGCGGCCAAGGCCAGCGCCCGTGCGTTCATCCAGCGGCAACCACCCGCGGTCCGTATCGGGGTGGTGGCCTTCGGCGACGGAGCGGTCGTCGTCCAGCCCCCGACCACGGTGCACGAGGACGTGGTCAAGTCGATCGATCGATTGTCGAGCGGGGGCGGCACGTCACTGGGCCAGGGCCTCGTGACTGCGCTCGGCGCCATCGCCGGCAAGCCGGTGACCATCGACCCCGAAGCGCTGGCCAGCGACTCGGCCCAGGTCGACATCGGGTATTTCGGGTCCGCGACCATCGTGCTGCTCTCCGACGGCGAGGAAACGAGCCAACCGGATCCCGTCTCGGTGGCCGAGGTCGCCTCCGTGGCCGGCGTGCGCATCCACACCATCGGCATCGGCACCGACCAGGGCACGGTGGTGCAGATCAACGGGTTCAGCGTGGCCACCGCCCTGGACAGCGACCTACTCGAGAAGGTGGCGACCACGACCGACGGCACCTACCACCAGGCCGACGACGCCGCCGGGCTGGCCGCCATCTCCAAGACGATCGACCTGCGGTTCAAGATCGTCTCCCAGCACACGGAGGTCACCGGGCTGTTCTCGGCCGCCGCTGTCGTGCTGCTGCTGGCCGGGGCGCTGCTCTCGGTGCTGTGGTTCGGACGGGTGGTCTGACGTGACGTTCGCCTGGCCGTTCGCCCTGCTGCTGGTCCTGGCCGTCCCCCTCGTGCTCGGCGTCTACCTGCTGGCCATGCGGCGGCGGCGCAAGCAGGCGGTGAGCTACTCGAGCGTCGCCCTGCTGCGCTCGGTCGTGCCGCGGCGCTCGCGCTGGCAGCGCCACCTCCCGGTCGGCCTGCTGCTGTCGAGCATCGGCGTGCTCGGTATTGCATCGGCCCGCCCCCAGCTGACCCAGAACGTGCCCATCGGGCGGACGTCGATCATCCTCGCCCTCGACGTGTCCCGTTCGATGTGCGCCACCGACGTCGACCCGAACCGGATCACGGTGGCCCAGCAGGCCGCCCGCGACTTCGTGCAAACCCAACCGTCGGGGACGCGCATGGGCCTCGTCATCTTCTCCGGCTTCGCCCAGCTGACCGTGCCGCCGACCACGGACCACAAGGCCCTCACGCAGGCCATCGACGGGTTGACGACGGCGCGGGGGACGGCCATCGGCGCGGCCATGCTCAAGTCGCTGGACGCCATCGCCGAGGTCAACGCCGACGTGAAGCCCGTCGGGGACGCGGCGGCCGCCGCCGGGCCCAGCACGACGGGCGCCACGCCGGCGCCGACCAAGCCGCCGGGCGCCGACGGTTTCGTCCCCGACATCGTCGTCCTGCTCACCGATGGGGCCAACACCCGGGGGATCGCCCCCCTCGACGCCGTGCCCTTCGCCGTCGACCGCCGGGTGCGCATCTTCACCATCGGCTTCGGCACCGATCAGCCGGCCTCCCTGGTGTGCTCGGCCCAGCAGCTCGGCGGCGACACCCGGGGCCTCGGCAGCGGCGGGTTCGGGGGTGGCGGCGGAGGGTTCGGCGGCGGCGGAGGTGGCTTCGGAGGGGGTGGCGGCGGGTTCGGCGGCGGGGGGTCGCCGCTGCGGGCCGACAACGAGACCCTGAAGCAGATCGCCGAGCGGACCGGCGGCATGGCCTATAGCGCCAAGGACGCTCCCCAGCTGCGGAAGGTGTTCGCCGACCTCCCCAAGGATGTCACGGTCCAGAAGCGGCGCCATGAGGTGAGCTCCACCTTCGTCGCCCTGGGCGCCGTCCTCGCCGTCGCCGCGATCGGCGCGTCCATCCGCTGGAGCCCGTACCCGTAAGGACTCATCCTCGGGGCCGCTCCTTCTTCCCCGCCTTAAGCAGATCGATCATCTCGGCGATGCGGGCCGCCCGAACGTCGGGTCGCCGCTTGGTCCCGTCGATCCACCGGAGATAGCCCTTCCGGTAGAAGGTGGCCAGTGCGTCGAAGAACGCCGCCGCGGCCGGGTCCGCTTCGAGCGCCTCAGCGACATCGGGTGGGAGCTCGGCCCGCTGCGGGCCCTCGGGCGCCAGGGTCACGGCCACCTCGCTCCCGACGACGATGGGGTAATCCCGTAGCCATGCCGCGCCCAGGGTCAGGCGGTACCCGTCCTCGACCGCGTCGAGCGGGCCCCGAACCCGGTGCCCGGCGACCGTCCCAGTGATGTGGTGGCGGGGCTTGTCGCCCCACGCCCGGTTGGGATCGAACGGGACCGGAACCACGACGCGCCCTCGGTCGTCCGTCGTCAGGATCGAGGTGAAGGTCTCTGGCGCCGGCATGGGCGCGATGCTCGCGCATTGCGCCGGCCGGGTGTGGCCTGCCCTACCGGCCGGGCGGTGCGATGCTTGAGAAGTCATGTCGGGTAGGCCGAGTTCGGTGAGGGACAGGCGATGACGCGAGGGCGGGCCGTCCACATCGGCCTTGGCGTGGCGTCGGCCCTGCTGTTCGTCGGAGGCGTCCTCGCCTTCCTCGTGTCCCGCCCTCCCGGGGACCACTCGCGACCCAGCCTGGAGGGCTCGGTCCGCAAGGTCGTCCTGGCCGTCTCCCCGCAGGACACGGCGAACAACGTCCGCCTGGACGCGAGCGTCACCCTCAGCGTAAAGGACGGGCAGCTGGGCGATGTCACTGTGACGGCCGCCTCCGGCGCCGCCACCCCGGGGTTGAGCCGGAACCTCGGGCCAGAGCCGAAGGTCGGGCCCGCGGTCTTGACCGGGACCGGGGACGACCGGTCGTGGCGTTCGTCCGCTCCGCTGGAGCCGGGCACGACGTACACAGTGGCGGCCACGGTCGTCGATTTCGCCGGCCGCCGGGAGGTCAGACGGTCGACATTCACGACGCTCACCCCGTCGAAGGTCCTGAAGGTCGGCATCGGGCCCCTCGACGGCCAGACGGTGGGGATCGGCATGCCGCTCGCCCTCTACCTCACCAGCCCGGTGCACGACCACGCCGCCTTCGAGAAGCGGTTGTCGGTGACCACCACGCCGGCAGTCGCAGGGGCGTGGCACTGGTTCTCGGACGTCGAGCTCCACTATCGGCCCCAGAACTACTGGGCTCCCGGGACCAAGGTCTCGATCCAGGCCAACGTGGCCGCCTTCGACGACGGCGACGGCGTGTGGGCCGTCACACCGCGAACCATGTCGTTCTCCATCGGTGACGCCCACGTCTCAACCGTCGACGCCGGCACCCACATGATGACGGTCACAGCCGGAGGCACGACGTTGCGCACGCTGCCGGTCTCCACCGGGCGCGACAAGTACCCCACCGACAGCGGGGTTCACGTCGTATCCGAGAAGGAGCCCCAGGTCGTGATGGACTCGGCGACGGTGGGCATCCCGCGCAACTCCCCGGACGGGTACTACGAGACGGTCGACTGGGACGTCCGTATCTCGAACTCGGGTGAGTTCGTCCACGCCGCGCCATGGTCGCTCGACGACCAGGGTCACGACAACGTCTCCCACGGGTGCGTGAACCTGGCTCCTGACGACGCCCACTGGTTCTTCGACTTCACGGTCCCCGGCGACATCGTCACCGTCGTCGGCACGCCCAAGCAGCTGGCCCCGACCAACGGCTACGGCGACTGGAACGTCCCGTGGTCGCAATGGGCCAGCACGACCGGTTAGAGGCCGGGCTGGGCAAGAACGTCCGTAGCGCATTTGCCGCGTCGTTGGGGATACCGGCGACGCCCTTCAGCGGCCGGTGGCTCGGGCCAGCAGGCTGCGGCGACTGCGGGTCGAGGTCTTGGCGAAGACCGACTTCAGGTGGTCCTGGACGGTGTGCTCCGAGAGGAACATCTCCGCGGCGATGGCGCGCGTGTCGGAACCGGCCACGAGGATGCGCAGCAGCTCGGACTCGCGGGCGGTGAGCCCGCAGGCACGTGCGAACAGCCCGACACGCTCTGCCGTCGGTGTGACCTCGATGCTCACGGCGATGTCCTGCTCGGTCCCGGCTCCCGGCTCTCCGCCGATCCGGGCCGCCCGCAAGGTCACCCACGCGCCGCCGGACAGGTGGACGCGCGCCCACGCCGGATGCTCGTCAGCCCCCGCCTCGAGGGCGAGCAGCTGGGCGGCGACGTTGTAGGCCCCGGCCGGAACGGGGCGGCGGTCGGCCTCGGGCGGGACGAGCACCCTGAGGTACTGCTCAGTCTCTGCGGTCTGGGCCCTGACCTCGAGCTCGGCGGACAGCACCAGGACGACCGGCCCGCGGCGATCGGTGACCGGGGCCACCAGATCGAAGGTGCTGGCCTGAGCCCGGCGGAGCGCCTCGGTGACGGGTGAGGCCACGTCGGACAGGAACGCCGCCTCCGCGGCCGTGAACCGGGCCGCGGCACCAATGCGCCACAGGTCGAGGAACGCCCAGCAGCCGAACCGGTCGCGGAAGACCACGGACGCCACGTCACTCACGCCGTAGTTGGCGAGGAGCTCGCGCCAGATCCGGCTTCGCTCCGGGTGTTCGTCCGTCGCTGCTCGCAGGAGGGCGACCGGAGTGTCGAGCGCCGTCCAGCGATTGACGACCGTCAGGTACTTCAGGCGGATCAGGCGCGGCAGTTCCGGCAGGCAGGGGACGTCGGCGAGCGGTGCGCATCCCACCTCCGTTTCAGGATCGGTGAGGAGCCAGGCGTATGCGTCGAACCCGACGGCCCGCCGAATCTCCCCGAGCACCGCCAGCCGGAGATCCCGCGTCTCGCCCCGTTCATTGCAGACCCGTGCCACGCGCCCCGCCGCCCGGGCGTAGGCGGCGGTCGAAGGCACCCGGCCGACAGTAGGCCCACCGCTGGCCGTCGACCTGACGGGCGAGAACCCCAGGAACCTGGGATGGGCGCGGTCGGTCGGGCGCCGTACCGTCCGTCGAAGGGCAGTCCGACCGAGGAGGCACCGCGTTGACCACGCTGCACATCGAGCACCCGATCACCGACTTCGTGACGTGGGCCGCCGCCTTCGACCGGTTCGCAGCCGCCAGGGCGCAGGCGGGAGTTCGCGGCCATCGCGTCCAGCAGCCGGTCGACGATCCGAACTACGTGGTCATCGACCTGGACTTCGACAGCGCCGGGCAGGCGACCGCTTTCCTCCAGTTCTTGCGCACCTCGGTGTGGGCCATCCCGACCAACGCCCCCGGCCTCGCCGGCGTCCCCGAGACGATGATCCTGGAGCAGGCCGCGGTCGCCGGATGAGCGCTCCGAGGCGAGTCGAGCTGGCCGGCCCGGCGGTGTCTCGTGCCCAATTGCCGCCGAGCCCTCCGGTGACAGGTCGCGATCGTCGCTGGCAGGTGCCGTGCCTCTCAAATCGTGATGACGACCTTCCCGCGGGCGTGACCTTCTTTCAGGTATTGAACCGCGGCGGGGACTTCGCGCAGGGGGCCTGCTTGGCCGACTCCTTGGCCCAGGCGTAAACTCGCAGGTCACCGCCCTACAACCGGTCGGACGGCCAGTTGGGCTGGAAGAGGTGCCACTGCTCGGGGGCGGCGCGGATCAGATCCTCCAGCTCGTGGGCCAGGACCTGGGTGATGGTGGCGACGTCGCCGTCCAGTGGGATCGGGGGGCGGACGACGGCGTGGTGGCCGGGGCCGTCGAAGTACACGGCGGTGGGGAGCAGGGGGACCTTCAGCCGGGAGGCGAGGGTGGCGGGGCCGGCGGGGAGGGTGGTCCGCTCGCCGAAGAACTCGACCTCGATCCCGCCGCCGGCGATGTCCCGGTCCGAGACCAGGGCGACGATCTGGTTGGCCCGGAGGGCCCGGACCACGGACAGCCCGGCCGACCGGGAGAGGGCGATCACCGTGAACCCCTGCGACGTGCGCAGGTCGGCGAACCAGCCGAACAGCTCGGGCGGCTTGAGCGCCTCCACCACCACGGTCAGCGGGAAGCCCTGACGGACGAACCACGACCCGCCCACCTCCCAACCGCCCACGTGGGGCAGGGCCAGGATGGCGCCCGTCCCCGCGTCCAGGGCCGCCTTGATGTGCTCGAGGCCCTCGATCGAGAACCCGGCGTCGACGTCCGCCGGATCCAGCTCCGGGAGCCGCAGCGACTCCATCCAGTACCGGGCGTAGGACTCGAAGGCCTCCCTGACCGCCTGCTGCCGGGCCCGGCCCTCCAGGACCACCCCGCGGGCCCGCGATTGGTGGAGGGCGGCGAAATGGCGGTCCCGGTCCGACATGGGCAGGGTGACGACGGCGTCGGCCAGGGCGCGCGAAACCGGCACCGCAGCGCCGCGGGGCAGGCGGTTGGCGGCCCACGCGGTCACGCGGATGTAATGGAAGAGCCGGCGCTCCCACCACGCCCGGGCGCGGGCTCGGAGGTGGCGATCTACGGGCGGGTGCGCGACCGACGCCAGGTGGCCGGACGCGACTGGGCGGCCCGGCGGGCCCGCCAGCTCCCGGCCTCGCCCCGCTGGCCCCGGAGGCGGGCGCGCTCACCGTCGGGACCGAACCCGACCGAGGGGCGCAGCGCCGACCACCGGCCGGAGAGGCGATCGCCGGGCTGGCGGCGACCCGGGACGGTGGCGCTGGCCTGGCGCCAGACCATGACGAAGCGCTGGCCGGCGGTCAGCACGGTGAGCCCGAGCATGAGCCACAGCAGCGGGACGAGCACGACGCTGAACAGCAGGCCGAGGCCGATGGCGATCATCCGCTCGGCCCGCTCCATCAGCCCGCCGCGAGCGGTGAAGCCGAGCGACTCGGCCCGGGCCCGCTCGTACGACACGAGGTTGGACGCGCCCAGGATGGCGAGCGGCAGCAGGGCGGTATGGGCGCTGTGGGTGTCGGCCAGGTACCAGGCCAGGCCACCGAGGACAAGGGTGTCGCTCACCCGGTCGACCACGGAGTCGAAGAAGGCGCCACGAGGCGACGCCGTGCCCGATGCCTTGGCCACCGCCCCGTCGAGTACGTCGGGGACGGCGGAGGCGGCCAGCAGGCACCACCCCACGAAGAGCCAACCCTCGGCGACCGCGAACGCGCACGCGGCCGACAGGACCAGGCCGAGGACGGTCAACTGGTCGGCGCTGATCCCGGCCTTCTTGAGTCCCGTGCCGACCGGCCGCAGGCTCCGCTCCACGCCGGCCCGGCACCGCTTGTCGAACAATGCAACTCCTTCAGGTGGTCCCGCCCTTTGGGGCGAGCCGATCACAAAGAATCGATCCGCCCTTTCAGGGTACCAGGGAGGCCGGTAGCTTGGTCCCCTTACCCGGTTTTCCGAGAACAGCAGCGAGGCGCCCGTGAAGAGCTTCCCTCCCGCCAAGATCCGCAACGTCGCCCTGGTCGGCCACGGTGGCGCCGGAAAGACCAGCCTGGCCGAGGCCCTCCTGTTCTGCGCCGGCGCCATCAATCGAATGGGCCGGGTCGAGGACGGCACGACCACCACCGACTTCGATCCCGAGGAGGTGCGGCGCCACCTCTCCCTCTCGCTGGCGCTGGCGCCGTTCGAGCACGACGGCTGCAAGATCAACCTCCTCGACGCCCCCGGCTATGCCGACTTCGTGGGCGACATGCGGACCGCCCTGCAGGTCGCCGACCTGGCCGTGTTGGTCGTCAGCGCGGTCGAGGGGGTCGAGGTCCAGACCGAGGCGGCGTGGCGGATCGCGTCCGACTTCGGGCTGCCCCGGATGTTCTTCGTCAACAAGCTCGACCGGGAGCGGGCCAGCTTCGACCGCACGCTGGAGCAGCTCCGGGAGCGCTTCGGCGCCGGCGTGGCCCCCCTGGAGCTGCCGATCGGCGAGGAGGCCGCCTTCCGCGGGGTGGCCGATCTGCTGACCGATACCGCCGTGCTCTACGACGGGCCCAAGCCCACCGTCACCGAGATCCCCCAGGACATGGCCGAGCGCGAACACGAGGTGCGCGACAACCTGGTCGAGGGCATCGTGGTGGCCGACGACGACCTGATGATGCGCTACCTGGACGGCGACACCATCTCCCCCAAGGAGCTGGAGGAGACCCTGGCCAAGGGGGTGGCCGAGGCCACCGTCTTCCCGGTGGCCTGTGGCTCGGCCACCAAGCTGATCGGGATCGACCGGCTGGCCGACTTGATCGTCAAGGTCGGCCCCTCCCCCCTCGACCGGCCGGCGGTGACCGTCCAGGCTCCGGGCGGGCCGACGGAGGTGTCGCCCGACCCCAACGGCCAGCCCCTGGCCCTCGTCTACCGCACGCTCGCCGACCCCTACGTCGGAAAGGTGTCCTTCCTCAAGGTCCTATCGGGGACCATCCGGCCCGACGCCACGCTCACCAACCCCCGCACCCACACCGACGAGCGCCTCCACAACCTCTTCACCATGCGGGGCAAGGAGCAGGACGGCCTGTCCGAGCTCCCGGCGGGCGACATCGGGGCCGTGGCCAAGCTGTCGGACACGGGCACCGGGGACACCCTGGCCCCCAAGGGCACGCCCGTCACCATCGTCCCGCCCGAGCCGTTGACCCCGGTCCTCACCGTCGCCATCCAGCCCAAGTCCAAGGGTGACGAGGACAAGCTGATGACCTCGCTGCACCGGCTGCAGGACGAGGACCAGAACCTCCACATCCGCCGCGACGACGAGACCCACCAGACCCTGCTGTCCGGCATGGGCGAGACCCACCTCTCGATCGTGAACGAGCGGCTCCAGCGCAAGTTCGGCGTCGAGGTCGTGACCGAGGACGTGCGAGTCCCCTACCGGGAGACCATCACCGCCAGCGCGGACGCCGAGGGCAAGTACAAGAAGCAGACCGGCGGGCACGGCCAGTTCGGTGTCGCCTTCCTCAAGGTCGAGCCCATGGAGCGCGGCGGCGGCTTCGAGTTCGTCGACAAGATCGTCGGCGGCGCCATCCCCCGCCAGTTCATCCCGGCGGTCGAGAAGGGTGTCATGGAAACCATGGCGACGGCCGGCGTGTTCGGCTATCCCGTGGTCGACGTGCGGGTCACCGTCTTCGACGGGAAGTTCCATCCCGTCGACTCCTCCGAGATGAGCTTCAAGATGGCCGGCTCCCTCGGGTTCAAGGAAGCGATGGCCAAGGCCAACCCCGTGCTCCTCGAGCCCATTTCGCTCCTCGAGGTCACGGTGCCCGCCGCCTACCAGGGCGACGTCATGGGCGACCTCAACTCCCGCCGGGGGCGGGTGCAGGGCACCGAGGTGGCCGGCGAGGGTGAGCAGACCATCAGCGCCCTCGTCCCGACCTCGGAGATCATGCGCTACGCCATCGACCTGCGCTCGCTGACCGGCGGCCGCGGCCGCTTCACCGTTCGCCACGACCACTACGACGTCCTGCCCGCCCACTTGGTCGACAAGGTGGCCAAGGCCACCAGCGAGTGAGCGGCCTGACGTGTGAGGAGTGTGGCTTCGAGTACGAGTCGGTCGGCCCGGCTGAGCTGCCGGCCGCCATCCGCGCCTTCGCCAAGCGGTACCGGGCCCCGCTGACCCGGTTCCTGCCCGGCGAGGACGGCGACGCCGTGGTGCGGGAGCGGCCCGAGCCCGGCACGTGGTCGCCGCTCGAGTACGCGGCCCACATGCGGGACGTTTTCGACCGGTACGAAGGCTGGATCCGCCAGATCCTGGCCGAGGACCGGCCCGTTCTGGCCGGTGCGCCGCCGGACGAGCTGGCCGCCGAGCGGCGCTACAACGAGGACGACCCGGTTGCGGTGGCCGACGCCCTGGTGGCCAACGTCGAGCGGCTGGCCACCACGGTCGAGGCCGTCCCCGCCGACGGGTGGGACCGCACCGGGCTCCGGCGTGACGAGGAGTGGACGGTGCTGTTCATGTCCCGCCGCGTCGTCCACGAGGGCAGCCACCACCTGCTCGACATCGGGCGCGGCCTGCGGGCCGGGCGGGAGCGCCGCAAGGCGGCACAGCTCTGAGGGGGTACGTCTGCCCCGAGTGCGGGCTGGCCTACGACTCGGTTTCACCCCGGGACGCGGTCGCCGCCGTCCGGTCCTATCCCCGCCGCTACCGGGCCCTGTTGGCCACGCCCGACCCGGGCGACGCCGACTCCCCCGGCCACGTGATCCGCCGCCGGCCCGACCCGTCGACCTGGTCGGCGTTGGAGTACACCGCCCACGTCGCCGACGTCCTCGACCATCTCGGCCCCGCCATACGCCGGATCTCGGTGGAGGACGAGCCGACGATCACCTTCTTCGACAACGACGAGCGGGCCGTCCAGCAGGCCTACAACGACATGCCGCGGGCCGAGGTGCTCGGCTGGTTGGAGCTGGCCTGCGAGGATCTGGCCTCGATCCTCGACGCCACGAACGCCGACGATTGGAGCCGAGTCGGGCACTTCGAGTGGGGAGACCGCACCGCTCTGGACATGGCGCGCAACGCCGTGCACGAGGGGTCGCACCACCTCCGTGACGCCCAGCGGGTACTGAACGAGGTGCGGGGCCGTCGCGGCTGAGCAATCGTGACGCCTTCCCCCGGTCCTGCCCGCCCCGCGTCCGATGCCGAGCTGGGCTTCGAGCGCCGCCCGATGGTGCGTTGGCTCGACCCCCACCAGCTCCTCGACACGTCGGCCCGAGTCCTCGCCTCCGGCCTCCTGACCTCCTATAGCGACAGCCGGGAGATGCAGGCCTTCGCGAGCGGGTGCGCCTTCGACCGCTCCGGCGGGGCAGAGATGTGGATCGACTACGTCTCGGACCTGGGTGACGGCTGGAACCCCACCTATACCGTCGCCTATCTCTTGTCGCAGGAGAAACTCGACCTCGACCACGGGGACGAGGTCCACCCGACGGAGCGGGGTCAGATCCTCGTGATGGGTGGCGACCAGGTGTACCCCGTTCCCAGCCGTACGCAGTACGAGAACCGCCTGATCGGTCCCTACCGGGCGGCGCTGCCCCGGGCTCCGGACGACGACGGTCCGGAGCTCTTCGCCATCCCAGGGAGCCACGACTGGTACGACGGGCTGCTGAACTTCGTGAACGTCTTCTGCCGCCAACGCTCCATCGGCGGTTGGAAGACCAGCCAGAACCGCAGCTACTTCGCCCTCCGCCTCCCGCACCAATGGTCGCTGTGGGGCGTGGACCTCCAGTTTGGCGACTACCTCGACGAAGCCCAGGTGGCCTACTTCGCCGAGGCGGCACGGGCCTTCGAGCCCGGCGAGCGGATCATCATCTGCCTGGCCAAGGAGGTCGAAAGCGGGCGGAAGAGCGCCGAGGTCTCCTCCGACCGGAACCTGGGCCACCTGGAGCGCGAGGTCGTGCGGCCCGCGGGCGCACGGATCGCCCTCTACCTGAAGAGCGGCCGCCACCACTACTGCCGGTACGAGTCGACGGAGGAGGGCAAGCAGTTCATCACCGCCGGCGGCGGCGGCGCCTTCCTGCACCCGACCCACGATCTTCCCGAGGTCGCCGAGCCGCCGAGCGACGAGCCCTCAGGCCCCTTCCGGCTGGCCGCGCTGTACCCGTCGCGAGCCGCATCCAGGCGGTTGCGCAAGCGGGTGTGGCTCCTGCCCGCCTACAACGTGCCGCTGGCCGCCGCCCTCGGGGTCATCCAGGTGCTTCTGGTGTTCATGCTGAACCTCCACCTCCACGGCCGCCACGTATCCGTGGGGTTCGATGACCTCCGCCAGGCACTGTGGGAGAGCCCGACCGCGTTCCTGCTGATCAGCCTCATCATCCTGACGTTCGGCGGCATGATCCGCCTGGCCCACGACGCCAAGGGGTTCGTCCGCCTGCTCATCGGCCTTGGCCACTCGCTGCTCCAGTTCGGCGGGCTGGGGCTCGCCATCGTGGTGGCCTCGCGCATCTCGTCGCCGCTGGGCGACAGCGCTCCATCGCTCGCCGTGTTCCTGGTCCTGGTGTTCCTGCTCGGCGGGGTCGGTGGCGCTCTTGGCGTGTCGGGCTACCTGTGGGCCACCAACTGTCTCGGCTTCCACGGCAACGAGGCGTTCGCCGCCTTGCACCACACGGACCAGAAGAACTTCCTCCGCCTCCACATCGGCGCCGACGGCAGCCTCACCCTCTATCCGGTCGGTATCGAGCGTGTCACCCGTCGCTGGCGCTTTGATCCCGGTGCTCCTCCGTCCTCGCCGTGGCTCGTCCCGGCGACCGAGGCGCCGGGCCCGCACCTCATCGAACCGCCCGTGGTGTTCGAACCCGGGACCGACGCAAGCCACGTCAATCGGGGATGACCCTGGGCGGACCCTGACGCGCGGCGGGTGATGCTCGGGGTCGGCCACCGAGGTCTGCCCGCATGTACCCATGGGATCATCGTCATGGTGAAACGGGCTGCGGGCGCGGCGGGGACACTGTTGTTGGTGGCCGTCGGCGGCATGGCGTTCGCCTGCGCCAACCTGGCCACCCTGAGCCTGAGCACGAGCCAGGCGACGCCGGGTGCCACCGTGACCGTGAACGGCTCGTCCTTCTCCTACCCCCAGGCCGGGGGCCAGGCGCCCACCCCCGTGGTGATCCACTGGCGCAACGAGACCGGTCCGGTCCTCGCCCAGACCGTCCCCGACCGCTTCGGGGCCATCACGACCTCGTTCACGGTCCCGGCGGCCGAGCCGGGCGACTACGCCGTCGTCGCCACCCAGGTGACGGCCCGGCGCTCTGCCGAGGCTCCAGCCGATGCCCCACCCGTCCAGGTGGCCGAGCTGGGCACACCGGCGCGCACCCAGTTCAGGGTGCTCGCCGGCCGGGGCCCGGTGGCCGCGCTGCGCTCGCCAACCGGCGACGAGCTGGGCGAGTCGAGCACCGAGCTCGACTCGAGCATCTGGATCGCCATGATCGCCACCCTGGGCGCGGTCGCCGTCCTGCTGCTCGGCAGCGGGCTCGTCGCCTTCCTGTACCAGTCGCGGCAGGCGAAGCTTCCCGCCGAGGCCCGGTGGGTGCCGCCAGGCTGGTAACCGGGCACACGCGCCGGGCTCACCCCTACGATGCCGGGCCGTGGACGCGGAGACGGTCGACGGTTTCCGCGCCGGTGATCCCGCCGCCGTGCGAGCGGTGGTCCGTGCCTACGGTGGGCTCGTCTTCGCCGTGGCCGTCCGGGTGCTGGGCGACCGGAGCCTGGCCGAGGACGCGGCCCAGCAGGCGTTCGTCCAAGCATGGAAGGCGGCATCGCACTTCGACCCTTCCCGCGAGCTGGGCCCCTGGTTGGCGACCATCGCCCGGCGCGCCGCCATCGACCTGCAGCGACGGGAGGCAACCCGCGCCCGCCTGGCCCGGGCCGAGGAGCCAACCGTCGTCGTTCAGTCCGTTCCCGAGAGCGCGGAACGAGCCTACGACGTGTGGGCAGTTCGGGAGGCGGTCGACGGGCTGCCGGCGGAGGAGCGGGAGGTCGTCCGGCTCCAGCACCTCGAGGGCCTGACCCAGGTGGAGGTGGCCGAGCGGCTGGGCATCCCCCTCGGCACGGTCAAGTCGCGTGCCCATCGGGCCCACGCCCGCCTGGCCGGGCGCCTCGGGCATCTCCGGGACACCGGCGGGTGAACCGCTCACAGGGGCAGCGCCGTACTCTGACGACAGAGAGCGTCCGCCCATGACCGACGAAGACCGAATCGCCCATCTGCAGGGCGAACCTGCCCACGACCTCGACGAGGCGGACGTCGCCGCGCTGGACGACCTGCGGGACCTGCTGCGCGACCCCGCCGTCTGGGCCGCGCCGCCCGGCGACCTCGAGGACCGGGTCGTCGCCGCCATCGCCGCCGAGGCGAACGCCCGTCCGTCCGCCGCCCCCCCTGCCCATCGACGAACGCGCCGGCGGGCCTGGGTGGCGGCCGCGGTCGCCGCCGCCGCCGTCGTCCTGGTCGCGGTGCTGGCCGCGGGCGTCCTGTCGGGCGGCGGGGCGGGCGGCCGGACCCGCCTGCAGGTGGCCCTGGCCGCCGTCGGCCCGGCGGGGCCATCGGGCTCGGGCACCCTCACCCGCACGGACGCGGGGTGGCGGATCGAGCTGACGCTCAGCGACCTGCCCCGGCTGGACAACGGCGCCTACTACCAAGCCTGGCTCAAGAACGACGCCGGCCTGCTCGTGCCGGTCGGCACCTTCAACCAAGGCGGGCGCGTCACCTTGTGGGCGGGCGTGTCGCCGGTCGACTTCCCCACGGTCACGGTGACGGTCGAGGCGGCCGACGGCAACCAGGCGTCGTCCGGGCAGCGGGTGCTCGCCGGCACCGTCAAGCCACCCTCCTGAAATCGCCGCGGGCGCCTGCTTTCGAGAACCGCCGCCGGGCGGGGGTGCGTACCAAGGGTCGACGAACGAACCCCGACCCGAAAGGACGTCATGCACCTCCCCCGCCCCACCCGCCACCGTTGGCTGCCGCTGGCCGCCGCCCTCCCCCTGGCCGCCATTTTCGCCCTTCCCCAGGCAGCCACGTCGTCCCCCGAGCTGGCCCGGTTCTCCCTGTTCCCGGTGGCGAAGTTCCTACCGTGCATGGCGGCGCCAGGACAGACGCCGACCGCCACCGCCACCGTGGTCAAGGGCGACCCCAACGACACGCTGGTGCTGAGCACCAGCGGCTTCAAGCCCGGGCTCAAGTTCGACCTGTTCACGATCCAGCGCAGCAGCCAGCAGGCCGACGGCTCGCCGGCCACCGTCCCCGGCGTCGGCATGGCCTGGTACCAGTCGGACGTCGACGCCAACAGCAGCGTCGCCCTGAAGACCGTCCTCGTCGACCAGATCTTCGGGTTCGACCCTGACGTCGCCCTGGCCCCGACCAACACCTTCCACATGGGTTTCTGGTTCAACAACCCGGCCGACGCCGCGGCATGCGGGTTCACCGGGACCACCCCGTTCAACGGCGAGCACAACGCCGGACCGCTGGCCTTCGTGACCCGTCCGAGCGCGGCGACGAACCTCGGGCCGCTGTGCCTGAACCCCGACACGAGCACCTCTCCCGCCCGCTGCAACCCGTAGCGGAGGCTCGCCCGCTGGTCGGGAACGGCACCAACGTCGCTGCCGTTCCCGACAGCCGGGCGACTGCGCCGTTCCGTCGGCGACGGCCCCGCCGCCGACCGCGTCTCCCGTGACGCCCAGCGGCGTGCTGAGATGTGGGTCCGCGAGCTGGTGGTGTGCGGTCCGCAGAGGAGGCGACATGACGAGTCCCGAGGCCGCCGCCGCGCCGCCGGGCCCGGCCGTCGATGACGCCGCCGCCCCCACGCTCGGCGCCCGGGCCCTGCGGGCCCTGTCTCCCTTCGGCGCCGAGCGCGCCGTCGCCGTCGGGGACGTCCTCTACCAAGCCGACACCCCGTCGTCGGAGTTCTTCGTGATCCTCGACGGCGAGGTCGAGGTCGTCCGCCCGGACGACGAGAGGGGCGAGGTTCTCGTCGTCGTCCACGGCGCCGGGCGCTTCCTGGGCGAGCTCAACGTGCTGACCGGCCAGACCCCCTACCTCACCGCCCGCATGCGAACCCCGGGGCGGGTCCTCGCCGTCCCGTACCCGGAGTTCCGGCGGTTCATGAGCTCGGTGCCCGACGTGGCCGATGTCATCTTCAACGCTCTCACCGCCCGGCGGAAGTACCTCGGCGGGGGCGAGGCGGCCCGGGCCCTGCGCATCGTGGGGTCCCGGTACTCGCCCGAAGCCATGGCGCTGCGGGGGTACGCCACCCGGTCGCACGTGGCCCACACCTGGATCGACATCGAGGACGCAGCCGATGCCGATGCCCTGCTGGCCGGCATGGGCCTGGCCCTCGATGACCTACCGGTCGTGGCCACCTCCACGGTCGTCCTCCGCCACGCCACGCCGGGCGAGCTCGGCGAGCACCTGGGCCTGACCTTCCGCCCGCGGCCGGGCTACCTGTTCGACCTGATCGTCGTCGGCACCGGGCCGGCCGGGCTGGCCGCGTCCGTCTACGGCGCCTCGGAGGGCCTGGACACGGTCTCCGTCGACGGTGTGGCCATCGGGGGCCAGGCCGGCGCCAGCTCGCGCATCGAGAACTACGTCGGCTTCCCGAACGGGATCTCGGGCGACGAGCTGGCGTCCCGCGCCGCCATCCAGGCCCAGCGGCTGGGGGCGCGGCTGAACGCCCCCTGCCGGGCCGCCGGCCTCCGGCCCGAGCAGGGCTTCCACGTGGTGACCCTCGACGACGGCAGCGAGATCCCGACGCGGGCGGTGATCATTGCGTCGGGCGCCCGCTACCGCCGGCTGGACGTCGACGGCCTCGAGCGGTTCGAGGGGGCGGGCGTGTACTACGCGGCCACGGACCTCGAGGCACGGATCTGCGGTGGGTTGGACGTCGTCGTCGTCGGTGGCGGCAACTCCGCCGGCCAGGCCGCCATCTACTTGGCGCAGCAGGGGAGCCGGGTCAGCATCGCCATCCGCGGCACGGACCTGAGCAAGAACATGTCCCGCTATCTCGTCGATCGGATCGAGGCCGACAGCCGCATCGCCGTTCTCCCTACCACCGAGGTGCGCGCCCTGACCGGCGAGCAGCACCTGGCTTCGACGGTTCTCGAGGACACCGCCACCGGCCGCCGCACGACTGTCCCGTGCTCCGGCCTGTTCTGTTTCATCGGGGCCGAGCCGGCCACGGAGTGGTTGGGAAACGCGGTGGCCCTCGACCGGAACGGGTTCATCCTCACCGACCGGCAACTCGGCGCCCCGTTCCCGGCCCGCGATCCCCTCCCGTTCGAGACATCGGTCATGGGCGTCTTCGCCGTCGGCGACGTCCGTCACGGCTCGATGAAGCGCGTTGCCGCCGCGGTGGGCGAAGGGTCCAGCGCCGTCCGCTCGGTCTTCGACCACCTGTCCACGATCGGTTGACGGGGCGCCGGGCGGACCGACCTCTTTACCCGACGAGCTCCGCGGTCGCCGGGTCGATGATGGCCCGAACCTGGAGGACCGCGTCGACCGGAAAGCCGCCGCAGCGGCCGTGCTCGCGGATGAGCTCCTCGTTGGCGGCCAGGTACACGCACGTGATCTTGTCGTCGCTGACGTAGCTCTCGACCCACTGGATGTCGGGGCCGAGGTCGCGCAGGACCCCGTTCGACTTGGTGGCGATGGCGGCGAGGGCGGCGCCGTCCATCTGGCCCGCACCGGGCACGGTCCGCTCGATCATGTACTTCGGCATGTGGCTCTCCTCCTTCACACGGGGAGCGGTGATCGCTCCTGGAGGAAACCTACGGACGCCGGGGCTCGGGAGCATGAGGCATTCGCCCCCCCGACGAGCGTTCCTACTCCCGGGGGATCTCGTCGAGCCCCTTGCGCAGCAACGCCCGCAGCTCCTCGTTGGCGGCGAAGGGCGCGCCGTCGGCGTCGGCCCGAGCCAGGACGTCGTCCGCGGTCGCGCCCGACTTCAGCGCCGCGTAGAGATAGACGACCGCCGACGAGCGGGGCCCGGCCCGGCACGTCACCAGTGTGGGGCGGGGCAGGCGGTCGAGGGCGGCCAGATGGGGGCGCACGGTGTCGAGGTCGAGCACGCGGGGCGGATCGGAAACGATGTTCACCGACTCCGGCACCGCGGCCTCGACCTGGGCGTACGACATCCCGCCCTCCATCTCCGCGAACTCCTCTCCGCACATGTACAGCCACGACGCCGCTCCCGCGTCACGGGCGAACTCCTGGGGGTCGGCGATGCGCCCGCGGTTGAACACCAGATCGGCAGGAACCTCGAAGTCGGCCACGGCGCGACGGTACTCCTACGCCCCCGAGCTGCGGCGCCGACGGCCCTCGCGCATCGCTTCCATGCGCCCACCGGGAATGGCGTGACCCTCGTCGACGAGCTCCGCGGGCAGCGATTGGGGCGCGGGCATGTGGTCGCGCCAAGGGTTCGGGCCGGCCAGACGGGCGAGTGCGGTGTGCACGGTGAAGTCGCCGGGGGCGGCGTCGTCGAGCTCATCCCAACTCAGGGGGAACGACACAGGGACGCCCGGCCGCACGCGCGGGCTGTAGGCCGAGATCACCGTGGCGCCCCCGACCCGGGTGGCGTCGACGAACACCTTGCCTTCCCGGTCCTCCCTCATGAAGGCGGTGGTGGCGACGGCGGGGTCGAGGCGGGCGGCACGGACGGCGATGGCCCGAGTGGCAGCGGCCGCGTCAGCGGGCGTGGCCTGATCGTCGATGGGGACGAACACGTGGACGCCCTTGGCTCCACTGGTCTTCACCGCCCCATGCAGCCCGACCTCGGCGAGCGCGTGGCGCACGAGATGAGCGACCCGGACGGCCATCGCGAAGGCGGCGACGTCCGGCGGGTCGAGGTCGAGCACGAGGTGCGTGACGCGGTCAGGACGATCCGCCCGGGCCAGCGTCGGGTGGTACTCGACGGCACGCTGGTTGGCGAACCACAGCAGGGTCCGCCGGTCGTTGCAGAGCGCGTAGGTGACGTCGCGCTTCGAGGTCTCGGCCCAGAAGGTCACCGTGCGGACCCACGACGGGGTGTACTTCGGGACGTTCTTCTGCATGAACGCCTCCTGACCCCGGTGGACCCGGATGACGGACAACGGCCGGTCCTCAAGCTCGGGCAGGATCAGGTCCCCGGCCGCGTCGAGGTAGTCGACCAGATCCCGCTTTGTGGCGCCGGCGCCGTCGAACAGCGGCTGGTCGAGGTTCGTGAGCGGCACACCGTCCCGCTCCTCCTCGGGGCCCCGGCCGTTCATGGGCGAGACGCTACCGACGAAGCGCGAGCGTCTCGAACTCCTCGTCGGTCAAGGCGATCCGGAGGGCGCCGAGGTTCTCCTTCAGGTGCGCCAGCGAAAGCGTTCCCGGGATCGGCAGCATGGCCGGCGAACGCTTGAGCAGCCAGGCCAGGGCGATCTGCTTCGGGGTCGCGCCGTGCCGTGCCGCGATCTGAGCAAGGTCGGCACCGTGCTCGCCGCGGAGCGGGAAGTAGGGGACGAAGACCATGTCCTGCTGCTCGCAGTAGTCGATCACCCCCTCGTCGTGCTTGCCCTCGGACAGGTTGTACCGGTTCTGGACCGCGGCGATGGGGACGACAGCCGCGGCCCGCTGGATCTGGTCGATCGAGACGTCAGAGAGGCCGACGTGGCGGATGGCGCCCCGGTGGCGGTATTCGGCGATGGCGGCCACGCTGTCCTCCAGCGGGGTCTCTGGATCGACGCGGTGGAGGTAGTAGAGGTCGATGCAATCGGTTCGGAGCCGGCGAAGGCTCTTCTCGATCTCGACCTTCAGGCGCCCAGGGCGGCCGTGACCGGGACCGCCAAACCCACCTTTGGTCGCCACCACGACGTCGCTGGCCCCGCCGGCTAGCGCCGCACCGATCGTCTCCTCGCTCTGTCCGCCGGTGTAGAGGTGGGCAGTGTCGATCATCCCGACCCCGGCGGCGACCGCATCACGAACGAAGGCGACGTTCGCGGTTGTCTCCGTGAGCCGATTGGTCCCCAGGCCGATGCGGGGGATCTCGGCGTCACCCAACCTCAGCGTCGACTCCATCACCCAGGTTACCCTTCACCCGGCTTCCGGGGGGAGACGGATCCAGCAGAAAGCGGGGGACGATGCGACGGGTGATCAAGGTGCTCGCGGCCCTGGCAGTGGCCTTTTTCGGGCCGGTGGCCGCCGCTTCGGCGGCGGTATCGGGCACGGAGGCGTTCACCATCTTCAGCTCGGGTGGCGCCAGAACGGTCACCGGGACAGGGGTGTTCAACGGCGTCGGGTCACAGTTTGTGGACGCCCGCCAGGACAACCCGAACGGGACCTTCACCGCGAGGGAGCGGCTGGTGTTCCCCGAGGGGACGCTCGTGACGGCGACGGCCGGCAGCCGTTCCGCGTCGTTCGACGCCACCACGTGCGTCCGCACCGTCACGTCCTCCGGGACGCTGGCCGTCCTCAGCGGCTCGGGCCGGTTCACCGGCGCCACGGGCGGCGGCACCTTCAGCGCCCGAGCCGTGCTTCGCGGCACACGCGGCCCGAGTGGCTGCAGTGACGAACATCTCGTGATCCTCGTCATCCGCGTGGCCTCCACGCTGACCCTGCCGTAGTCCGGCCTCGCCGCCTAGGCTTTCCGCCGTCCCATCGACCAACGCGGAGGTGCGGATCCGTTGGACGTGAGCCCCGACCTACGGGAGGCCAAGGAAGCTGTCGAGGCGGATCTGTTGGGGCGGCCGGGAGTGACCGGCGTCGACATCGGCTACAAGGAGGTGGGCGGCCGGCCCACCGACGTGGTCGCCATCCGGGTCCTGGTCGCCGAAAAGCGCGACGTACCGCCCGACCAGGCCATCCCGGCCGAGATCGATGGGCACCCCACCGACGTGATCGAGCGGCGCTTCCGGCTCCACGTGCTGAGCGTCGACGACACGGCGGTCGTCCCCCAGGCCGATTCCGGCGCCTACGACCCGCTGGTGGGCGGGGTCAGCATCGGGCCGTGCCGGTCGCCCGGGGGCCGGGTGCTGGCCGGGACGCTCGGGTGCGTGGTGTTCGACGTCGCCACCGGCCAGCCGATGCTGCTGAGTAACTTCCACGTGCTCGGCGTCGACAACGCCGCCGCGGCAGGCGACGCGATGACGCAGCCAAGCCGGCTCGACGGCGGGACGTGCCCGGCGTCGGTCGTGGGCGTCCTGGCCCGGTGGTCCCTCGGCGGTTCGGTGGACGCCGCCGTCGGCTGGGTGACACAGCGGGGCGTCGCGTGCCAGGTGGCTGACGTCGGCGCCCTGGCTGGGACCGCCCAAGCCGCCGTGGGCTCCGCGGTCCGCAAGCGGGGCCGCACGACACGGCTCACGTTCGGCACGGTGGACACCGTCGACCTCACCATCACCCTCGACTACGGCGACGGCATCGGGGCCCGCACCCTCAGCCACCAGGTCGGGGTCAGGCCCGACACGTCGCGCTCGCCCCGCTTCGGCGGCCCCGGGGATTCCGGTTCGGTCGTGGTCGACGGGGCCAACCGGGTGGTGGGGCTGTATTTCGCCGGTGACGACAGTACGGGGTATGGCATCGCCAACCCGATCGGCCCCGTGCTTTCCACCCTGGGCGTCGGCCTGTGCTCGACGTCGACGGTCCCTCTCTACCGGTACTGGAACCATTCCGTCGGCGACCACTTCTACACCACGAGTTGGGCGGAGCTGAACCGTGGACGGGCCAACTACGTCCTCGACGGCGTCCAGTGCCGGATCTTCCCGGCCCCGGCTGGCGGCGCTGTCGCCCTGCACCGCTACTGGAACCCGGCCGTCACCGACCACTTCTACACGGTCGACCTCAACGAGCTCGGCATGGGGCGGTTCGGATGGGCCTACGAGGGCATCGCCGGCTTCGTGTACCCAGGACCGGCGGCCGGCGCCGTCGCCCTGCACCGCTACTGGAACCCCAGCATCGGCGACCACTTCTACACGACTTCGTTCGAAGAGCTGGGGCCGGGCGGGCATGGCTGGAGCTACGAGGGCGTCCGGTGCTACGTCCTACCGGCGACGAGCCCCTCCCTGGCGCATGCGGCCAGGGTCGATGACGACGCGGTGCCACCGACGTTCCGGAGCGCCGCCCCGACGTGCGTCCAGCCCGCCGACGCCGGCCGTCCGGCGACATTCACCATCTCCCGCTGAGAGCGTCGTCGGGCGTCGGCACCGCCAGTCCCCCGGGTTGTGCCGATGTGCTACAAATAGCTCATGGCTTCCGTCGGGGTCCGGGAACTCAGGCAACGAGCGAGCGAGCTTCTCCGCCTTGTCGAGCAGGGCGAGACCGTCGAGATCACCGACCGAGGCCGGCCGGTGGCGCTGCTCACACCCCTCCCCGAGGGCAGTCCGCTCGACCGACTGCGCGCCGCGGGCGAGATTGAGTCCGCATCCGCGGATCCGAATGATCTGCCCGAGCCCCTGGTGCTTCCCCCCGAGACCGAGTCAGCGTCTTCGGCTCTACAACGCCTTCGGCGCGACGAGCGCTGATGAGCGCCGTCTACCTCGACTCGTCCGCGCTCGTGAAACTCGCCGTTCTGGAGCCGGAGTCCGGCGCGCTTCGCCGGTACCTGCGCCGTCGACGGCCGTGGATCTCGAGCTCCCTCGCTCGAGCCGAGGTGCTGCGCGCCCTGCTACCGGGTGGTGAAAGCGCGGCCGCCGCCGGCCGTGCCGTCTTGGCCCGGTGCGATCTGGTGCGCGTGAGCGACCGCGTTCTCACCCGAGCAGGAATGCTGGAGCCACATGAGCTCCGATCGCTCGATGCCATTCATCTCGCAACCGCGGAGCGCCTTGGCCGCGACCTTCGTGAGCTGGTCATATACGACGAGCGCATGGCACAGGCCGCCCGTCAACTGGGCTACAGGGTGAGTTCGCCAGCGTAGGACGCTGTGCAAGACGGCTTCTCGGCCGTCGCCACGGCTTGCGGTACCCGTCGGAGTTGTCCTCGACCGCGCGTCACCTCACGGCGCGTGCCACGGTTCGATCACGTCGATGCCCGTGTACTCAAAGTCCTCGACGTTCCTGGTCGCCAACGCGGCCCCACCGGCCCGGCAGATCGAGGCGATTCGCGCGTCGATGATGGCGCGGGCCTCGGCCTCCATGGACCGACCGTTCCCTGCCGCCCGGATGCGAAGCACGGACAGGGCCCACGGGGTTGGGCCGGCCAGCGTAAGACTCCTACCGGTAAATTCCTACATGCGAGTCACCGTGAAGGGCCAGATCACAATCCCGAAGGAACTCCGGGACGCGTTGGGGATCGGCGCCGGCACCGAGGTCGCGTTCGAAATGGCCGGGACACCATCCTCGTCCGGAAAGTAGAGGGCGGATCGACCCGGGGCCGGGAGATGGTGAACCGCCTGCGCGGCCGGGGCGATGTCCGCCTCAGTACCGAGGAGATCATGGCGCTCACCCGGCAGGCCTGATCATGGCGTTCGGCACGCTTGTCGACAGCAACGTGCTGCTCGACGTCATCACCGAGCACGAGGCGTGGCAAGGGTGGTCATCGAGTGCCCTGGCCAGCGCCGCCGATGACGGACCAGTGTTCATCAACCCGATCATCTATGCCGAGGGTGTCGGTGCGCTTCAGCCGTATCGAAGACCTTGAAGAGGTACTCCCCCGCTCGAACTACGGACGGCTCGCAATCCCGTGGGAAGCGGCGCTCCTCGCGGGGAAGGCTTTCCTTGCCTACCGGCGGAACAGAGGACACCGTCGTCGACCCTCCCGGATTTCTTCATTGGTGCGCACGCTGCCGTTGCCGGTCTCCGGCTGCTCACACGCGACGCCACCCGGTACCGCACCTACTTCCCAACGGTTGACCTCGGCGCCCCGGACAAAACGTAAGACGGTCGCGGGATGGACATGGCCAGTGAGGTCATGACCAGTCTTCGGGGTTGTCCTCGACGAGCTGGTCGAGGACGTGGCCGTCGACGGCGTCCACGAGGACCAGGCCGCGCTTGGCCGGTGGGTCCTCGCCCGAGTAGAGGAGGATGCGCCAGGTCGGGCGGCTGCGCAGGCCGCGCCAGCCGAGCTGGGCGGAAGCGTGGCCCACGGGGAAGTCCACCTTGGCCGCGGCGGCCAGCAGGGCCTCCGTGTCGCGGACGGTCAGGGGCCAGGCAGCGGCGAAGTGGTACACCGCAATCAGCCCGAGGACGATGGCCACGACCAGGAAGCCATCGTTCACGAGGACCCGCTGTCCGCGGTGGGTGGCGACGAGGATCCCCAGCAGAACGGCGAGGATCAGGTAGGCGAATCCCGGCGCCCGGCGGCGACGGATGTCGGGGAAGGTGTACATCCCGACGTAGGCGGTGACGTCGAGGTCGGCCGGAAGCTCGTCGCCGTGCTCCTCGCCGTCCTCGGCGGGCGGCTCAGCCATCGGCGGGCCACGCCTTGCTGACCTTCTCGTACGTGGCCGGCAGTGATTCTGGGAGCATCCGGGTCTCGGCCAGGGTGGTCATGAAGTTGGTGTCGCCGTTCCAGCGGGGGACGCAGTGCATGTGGAAGTGCCCGGGAACGCCCGCGCCGGCGCTCCGGCCGAGGTTGGCGCCCACGTTCAGCCCATCGGGCGAGTAGGCGCTCTTCAATGCCCGCACGGCCTCGGCCAGTTCACGCCAGAGCCCGCGGGCCTCGTCGGCATCGAGGTCTTCGAGATCGGCGACGTGGCGCACCGGCATGACCATCAGGTGCCCGCTGGTGTAGGGGTAGGCGTTGAGGATCACCGCGCACGTTTCGTCCCGGCGGACGATGTAGGTGGTCTCCCCTGGTTCGTCGCTGGCCAGGATCCGGCAGAACACGCAGTCGTCCGAGTGCCCCGCCCCGGTCACGTACTCGCTGCGCCAGCCCGCCCACAGCCGCTCTAACGACATGTGGTCACGAGCGCGCCTCGACCTCCTCCCGCAAGCGGTCGACGAACGCGCCCACGCCCACACCGCGCTCGATCTCGCCGCCCCGGGGGTTGACGCCGAGGGTGCCGGCCTCCACGTCGTCGTCGCCCACCACCAGGACGTATGGCACCTTCTCCAGCTTGGCCTTGCGGATCCGGGCGCCGAGGGGCTCGTCGGCCTCGACCATGTCGGCCCGCAACCCCGTGGCCCGCAGCCGGCCGACGATGCTGGTGGCGTACAGCTCGTGGTCGGCGCGTACGGGCAGAACCCGGGCCTGCACGGGCGACAGCCAGGCTGGCAGGGCACCGGCGTAGTGCTCGAGCAGGATGCCGAAGAAGCGTTCGACGGAGCCGAACAGGGCGCGGTGGATCATGAACGGGCGGTGGCGGGCGTTGTCGGCGCCCACGAACTCGAGGCCGAACCGGTTGGGGAGCTGGAAGTCGACCTGCAGGGTGGAGATCTGCCAGCGCCGGCCGATGGCGTCGCGCACGTGGACGTCGATCTTGGGGGCGTAGAAGGCCCCCTCGCCCTCGGCCACCTTGTACTCCAGCGCGGCAGCCTCCAGGGCCTCCCGGAGGGCGGCGGTGGCTGCGTCCCACTCCGCCGGCTCGCCCACGAACTTCTCCGGGCGGGTGGCCAGCTCGGCCTCGAAGTCGGTGAGGCCGAAGGTGCGCAGCACCTTGAGGACGAACTGGAGCAGCGAGGTCAGCTCGCCGGCCAGCTGGTCGGGGGCGCAGAAGATGTGGGCGTCGTCCTGGGTGATGCCCCGCACCCGGGTGAGGCCGTGGAGCACGCCGGAGCGCTCGAAGCGGTACACGGTCCCGAACTCGAACAGCCGCATGGGCAGGTCCCGGTACGAGCGGGACTGCGACTGGTAGATCAGGATGTGCATCGGGCAGTTCATCGGCTTCGGGTAGTACGTCGCCCCCTCCATCTCCATGGGGGGGTACATGGAGTCGGCGTACCAGCCGAGGTGGCCGGAGATCTCGAACAGGGTCGACTTGGTGAGGTGGGGGGTCCACACGAAGTCGTAGCCGGCGGCCTCGTGCTCCTCCCGGGAGTAGTCCTCCAGCAGCTTGCGGATGAGCCCGCCCTTGGGATGGAAGACGGGCAGGCCGCCGCCGATCTCGGGCGGGAAGTGGAACAGGTCGAGCTCCAGCCCGAGCTTGCGGTGGTCCCGGCGCTCGGCCTCCTCCAGCCGGTGCAGGTGGTCGGCCAGTGCCTTGTCCGACTCCCAGGCCGTGCCGTAGATGCGCTGGAGCATGGGCCGGTGCTCGTCGCCCCGCCAGTAGGCGCCCGCCACCTTCATCAGCTTGAACGAGCCCAGCCGGGAAGTCGACGGCACGTGCGGGCCGCGGCACAGGTCGGCCCAGCCGTCATTCCGGTAGACGCTGACCGCCGAGCCCTCCGCACCCTCCTCGGGGTCGACGGCCTGGATGATCTCCACCTTGAACGGCTGCTCGGCGAAGCGCTCCAGGCCCTCGTCGCGGGACAACTCCTCACGGATGAAGGGCTGGTTCTCGCCCACGATGGCGCGCATGCGGGCCTCGATGCGCTCGAGGTCGTCGTCGCTGAAGTGGGCCCCGCCGGGGAGCTCGAAGTCGTAATAGAAGCCGTCCTCGATCGGCGGGCCGATGGCGTACTTGGCTCCCGGGAACAGGTCGCACACCGCTTGCGCCAGCACGTGGGCGGTCGAGTGGCGCAGGACGTACCGGCCCTCGTCGGTGTTGGCCGTGAGGATGGCCACGGTGTCGCCGTCGTGCAGGGGGGCGCCCAGGTCGGCCTGCTTCCCGTTCACCGTCGCCGCCACTGCCGCCTTGGCCAGGCCCCGCCCGATCGCCGTGGCGAGGTCGGCTGCGGTGGCGCCCTCGGGCAGGTCGCGGGGGGATCCGTCGGGGAGGGTGACCTTCATGATGAGGCGAGGTTACCGGCGGGGCGAGGACCCACCCACTCGAGTATCTGCGACCTGTGCCGGCGGTCCCCCGTGGCCGGCGCTGACCACGGCGATGACCTGGTCGGCTGCGCCGAGCGTCACCGGGGTCGACTTGGCCGGGTTGATCGTCACCTGGCCGCTGGCCAGCCGGTACCCGATCACCACCTCACCCCAGTCGAGGCCCGCGGCCACCACCGCGCCGTAGGTCGTGGGCCCGCCGGCGAAGGGTTGGGCCGATCGGAGCTCGATCGAAGACCCGTCCGGGTCGAACAGTTCGGCGAAGACGCCGCGGATGCGAGGCGCTTCGGCCAGCTGGGCCATCAGCAGGCTGCACAGCCGGTCGCTGACGACGAGGTCGTCGGCCCCCACCGCCTCGGCGATCTCGACGTTGCGGACCTCGACCACCTCGGCGACGATCCGCGGCTGGGCCACGGCGGCGGGCAGGGCGTGCCGGATGGTGGCCAGCGTCAGCAGGGTGTGGGCGTCGGCGTGGGCCGGGGCGAGCCGGTCGCGGTACCCGAGCACCAGCACATGGTCGTACCCCCCCTCGGCCAGCATGGCCGCCAGCTGGGACCGCTCGTCGGTCGAGCGGATGAACCTGAGCGACGTCCAGTCGCTCGATCCGCCGACCGCGGAACCGGGCGCGGTCAGGGCATCGTCGACCAGGACGTCGACCACCTCCGGTCGGTCCGGGAACCGCTCGAGCTCGGCCAGCACCCGGGCGCCGAGGGCGCTCCAGCCCACCACCAGGAGCCGGGCGGCGGCCGCAGCCGTTCGGGCGCTGGCCGGCCGGACCGGCGTTTCGACCGTGGGCGTCCGGTCGAACACGAGCGTGTCGTCGTCCGGGGAGATGGCGACGATCTGGTCCCCCCCGTCGACAACACTGGTGGGTGGTGGCGCCAGGGTGACCTCGCCGTCGGCCGTCATCAGGCCGACGACGGACGACCGCTCGCAGGCCAGGACGGCATCGCCGAAGGTCCGCCCGGCGAGGGGTGCGGCGGAGGTGAAGTAGAGCTCGTCGCCGGCGAAGTCGAGCAGCTCCTCGTACACCGCCCCCAGCCCTGCCTGGTAGCACGCCTGTGACGCGATCTTGGCGATGACATCGTGCGGCTCGACCGTCGCCGCCCGGCCGGCGGTGGCGACGATCAGGTCCCGGGCCGTGCGCGGGTCGCGGATCTCGACGACCAGGTTCGACCGGCTCGGGTCGCGGTGAAGCACGGTGAGGGCGGCGGGCACGGTGGCCGCGTCGCCGTCGGTGCTCTCGTCAGCCAGGACGAGGATGGCCCGGGCTCCCGTGTCGTTCACCAGCTCGAGGTCGGACCCGTTCGCCGGGTCACCCGTCCGGCAGATGATCCGGGTGCCCCCGGCGTCGCCGATCCGCGACCGCAGCTCGTCCTCCATGTGCGTCTTGTCCTGCTGGGCGAGCACGACGATGACCGCGCCGCGCCGGTTCCGGTTGGCCTCGACCAGCTCGGTCACGACCGAGAAGAGGCGGGCCGACCAGCCGAGGACCAGGACGTGACCGGACTCCAGCACCACGCTGCGGCCCTTGCGCAGGCTGGCGATGCGTTGGTCGAGGCTGGCGGCGATCAGCCCGATGAGGGCGGTGGCGACGAAGATCCCGCTGAGGGTGACGAGCAGGGAGATCAGCCGCAGGGGCCAGCCGCGGTCCTCGGCCAGGCTGGTCGGCTCCAGGACGCGGAGCATGGCCTGCCAGAAGGATTCGAGGAACCCGGCTGGCTCGCCGTGCTCGATCCCGAGGTCGAACACCACGATCGCCAGTGTGGCGACGAGCACGATCGACAGGGTGAGGATCCCCAGCCAGGCGGCCAGCACCCAGGGGCTCCGGGACAGGCCGCTGTCGAAGCGGTAGCGGAGCCGGTCGACCCACCTGGCCTGCCCGGGCCGACGCGTGCCGGCGACCGTGCGGCGGCGGTGGGCGTGGGACGAGTCGTGGTGGGGTTCGTGCGCGCCGGCGTGGCGCCGGTGTCCGTGGGTCACGTACACAGATTGCCCCACCGGCCGGCCTGCCCATCCGGGTGGCGGATACTGGTGGGCAGGATGGGCGACCGGTTCGAGCTCCGCGACGTCCGGGTCGACGGGGACTCGGGGCCCATCGTCAAGGGGTTCTCGGCCCGCATCCCGGCCGACGGTCTCACGGCCATGGTCGGCCCGTCGGGGGCGGGCAAGACGACGCTCCTGCGCCTCCTCAACCGCCTCGACGACCCCGACGGCGGGGAGATCCTCCTGGACGGTCGCGACCTGCGTTCCTACGACGTGCTGGACCTGCGCCGGCGCGTTCAGATGGTCGGCCAGGTCCCGGTGACGTTCCCCGGCTCGGTGGCGGCCAACGTCGGGCCCGACGTCGACGCCTTGCTGGCCCGGGTCGGCCTCGATCCCGCCCTCGCGGCACGCGACGCCGATCGGCTCTCGGTGGGCGAGGCGCAGCGGATGTGCCTGGCCCGGGCCCTTGCACGGGGGCCGGAGTGCCTGTTGCTGGACGAGCCGACGTCGGCCCTCGACACCCGGTCGAAGGGTGGGGTCGAGTCGCTGATCCGTTCCCTGGCCGACGACGGGCTCACGGTGGTCATGGTCACCCACGACCCTCGGCAGGCCGACGAGCTGGCCGACCGCATCTTGCCGGTGGGGACGCGTTGAACGACCTGAGCGGGCGCATCTCGTGGGCCGACGTCGGGCTGGCCCTGCTCCTCGTCGCGGTCTCGGTCGTGGTGTCGCGGGTCCGCCGGACCGGCCTCGAGCGCGACATCGGCGTGGCCACGCTGCGGTCGTTCGCCCAGCTGCTGGCCGTCGGCTTCGTGCTCGACTTCGTGTTCGGGAACCACGGCGCGCTGACCCCCGTCGTCCTGCTGGTGATGATCGGCACCGCCACGCTGACCTCGGCGTCGAGGGGCAAGCGGATCCCCGGCGCGCATTGGGTGGCCGCCATCTCCGTGTCAGTAGCGGCGGCGGCCACGCTCGGTGTGCTGCTCCTGCTCAGGATCGTCCCCGCCGCGCCCCGCGCCGCCATCCCCCTCGGCTCCATGATCATCTCGAATGCCATGAACACCACCTCCCTGGTCATGGCCCGGCTGCGCGACGACCTGGGCGCCCACCGCCGGGAGGTGGAGGCCCACCTCAGCCTGGGCGAGACGTCCACCGAGGCGGCGGCCTTCTGGCACCGGGCCGCGTTGCGCAGCGGGCTGCTGCCCATCGTCGACCAGACCAAGGTTGTCGGCCTCGTCGCCCTGCCCGGCGCCATGACCGGCATGCTGCTCGCCGGTGCGTCGCCCTCGTCGGCGATCCGCCTGCAGATGGTCGTCATGTACATGCTCCTCGGCGGCAACGCCTTCGCCGCCCTCGTCGCCGGCCGCCTGACGATCGCCCGCCTGTTCACCGCCGACCACCAGCTCATCCGCAGCCTCCGCCGCGTTCCCGGTTGACCATCCGCTCGGGTAACCCGGGCCGGAGGCTGGCGGCGCGGTCGAGAGGTCACCCCCCAAGGCCGGGACAGGTGTTGACCCACCCGAACGGCGACGACACCCGGTACCATCAGCGCGGGGGCGGTCCAACATCGGGCCGCGAGGAGGTTGTACGGCATGGCTGTTTCGTCCGCGTACCCCGTCCAGCTCGACATAGATTCGCCGCTGGAGGTGGCCCGGTGGCGGCCCTTGGTCCAGTGGTTCCTGGCCATCCCCCACCTCATCGTGCTGAGTGTGATGAACGGCGTGCTCGAAGTACTGGCCTTCGTGTCGTTCTTCGCCATCCTCTTCACCGGCAACATCCCGGCTGGCATCTTCGACTTCATGGCCACGATCCTGCGGTACCAGTGGCGGGTGTACTCATACTCGGGCTTTCTCCGCGAGCCCTACCCGCCCTTCGACTTCACCTCCTCCAACCTCGATCCGGGGGTTGACCCCGCTCGGTTCTCGATCGAGCGCCCCGAGCACCTGAGCCGAGGGCTCATCTTCGTGAAGTGGCTCCTCCTGATCCCGCAGTTCATCGTCCTGATGTTGCTCTTCATCGCCGTGTTCTTCGTCTACATCGCGGCCTTCTTCGCCGTCCTTTTCACCGGCCGGTGGCCGGAAGGGATGCGCAACTTCGTGATCGGCGCGTTTCGATGGAGCATCCGGGCCAGCGCCTACCTGTTCCTCATGACCGACCAGTACCCGCCGTTCTCGCTGGAGCCGTAGCCCCTACCGCGGGCTGGCCAGGTCTTGTTCCCGGAAGGATGGCATGGTCTGAGCGGCGGCTCCTCAACGAGGGGGGCGGGCAGCTCGGGAGGACGGCGACATGGCAAGGCGGACGAGACGAGTCGTGCGGATCGTGAAGACGGTGGGGATGGCGGGCGCCCTGGCCGCAGGGGCGCTGGTCGCGCCCGCCCACGCCGCGGCGCCGGTCGGCGCCGCCTGCGCGTACCGCAGCAGCGTGAGCCTCTTCGGGGCCGCGGCCACCGTGCGCGGGTGCGGTCAGACCACGCCGCCGGGCGACGCCGCGAGCGCCAGCCCGGACGTCACACTCCCCCCGGGTGGGTCGGCCACGCCGCTCGTCGCCGTTGACACCAACGGCGCTCGGGCCGTCTATGACATCGCCGTCCTCTTCGGTGGCCGCTTCTCGGCCGACGGCATGGTCCCGCCGTCGGGCATGCTGCTGGCCCAGTCGGTCGGCACCACGGCGGTGCAGAGCGTGGCCCTGGCCACGTCGGTCGGCCCGCAGCCGTTCTACGCCCGGTCCGTGCTGGCGACGTGCACGGCCGGTCCCGCGGGCAAGGTGATGATCGCCCAGCTCACCGACGCCGTCGTCGTCACCAGCACTGATCGTTTCGGGAACCCGCGCACATCGGTGTCGGTGCCCAGGACGCCACCGGTCAACTACACCGTCGCCTACATCATCAACAACGTGAACGACCACGGCGTGATGGTGTTCAACGAGCGGATCGACAACCCCGACGGCTCGACGACCCTGAACGCGGCCCACATGTACCTCCAAGGACCGCACGCCGTCGGCGACATGGTGATCGGGCAGGTCCGCTGCGGGCACTGACGCCGGGCGTCAGAGCCCGGCTTTCACCTCGATGGGGACGGAGGTGGAGTCCGCACCCGACGCCTTGACGACCATGTTGGCGCTGTAGGTCCGGAGAATCCCGGTGGGCGAGAACAGGACGTTCAAGGTGCAGGACGCGCCCGGCGGGAGCAGGACGTTCGTGCACCCGGCGTCGGCGCGGAACACGGCCTTGTCGGGCCCGTCGAAGTCGGGGGCCAGCATGGTGATGGTGGCCGTGCTGCTCACGTTCGTGACGACGAGCGGCTTCTGGCGGTCGCTCGACTGCAGGCTCAGCAGGGTGGGGCTCACCGTGAAGCGGCCCCGCTCGGTCGTCGGGGTGATCGCGCCGCCGCCCACGGGCCCAGTGGTGGTGCTCCCCCCCTGCGCCACCGTGACCGTCGTCACCGAACCGGCCGGCGGGGACGCCTTGTCCTTGCCGCCGCCGATGACGCCGAGCTGGATGAGGACCGTCACCAGCCCGACGATGCCGGTCAGCAGGCCGGCCAGGCCGGTGATCAGCCCGGGAACGCTGGACCAGAACGACCGGTTGCCGTCGGTCACCGGCCTCGGGGCCGGGCCAGGTCGGCGACGGAGAACGCCACGGGAACGGGCCAGTCGAGGGTGACCGGGCCGGTGCTGTCGGCGTAGGGCTCGTACGCCCCGTCGACGAGGCGGAGGGCCAAGACGTGACCCCGGCGAGGGTCGACGATCCAGTAGGCGGGCACGCCGGCCTCGGCGTAGACGTCGCGCTTGGTGACCCGGTCATTGATGGCCGAGCCGGGCGACACGATCTCCACGACCAGCAGCGCCGGGCCGGACAGCCGCTTTTCGCCCACGCTGGCGTCCGGCACGACGATGATGTCCGGCTCGACCCGGCCGGCCGGTAGGTCGAAGTCGATGGGGCTGAGGAACACCTCGTGGCCGGGCGGGCAGGCGTCCTCGAGCAGCCGGAACAGACCCTGGGCCTCCCGCTGGTGAACCGGTTCCGGGGCCGGGGTCATCACGATGGCGCCTCCGATGAGCTCGTACCGCTTGCCGTCGTCGGGCATGGCTTCGAGGTCGGCGACCGTGAAGGCGTTTGACAAGGTCGTGGTCATCGCCATCCCAGGCTACCCACCGAGGCTGACGCCCAGGAGCGCGGCGGCCTGGCTCACACCGTGGCCGGCACCGGCGGCGTCGTCGATGGCCCGGACGGCGCGAGGAAGGTCGAGATCGTCGTCCAGGGCGGCCCTGACCTCGTCCAGGCCGGCGCCGCCGCGCCCCGCCGCCCGCCAGCGGTCCAACCGTTCGGCCGCCTGTTCGAGCAGGCCGTCGTGCCAGGACCAGTCGTGGCGGTAGGAGTGGTCGAGGATGGCCAGGCGGACGGCCATGGGCTCCCAGTCCTTGACCAGCTCGCTGACGAAGACCAGGTTGCCCAACGACTTGGACATCTTGGTGCCTTCGTACTCCACCATCGGCGCGTGCAGCCAGTGGTGGACGAACGGCTCGCCGGTGGCCGCCTCGGACTGGGCCGTCTCGCACTCGTGGTGGGGGAAGATGAGGTCGCGGCCGCCGCCGTGCAGGTCGAGGGTGGTGCCCAGCTCGCGCAAGGCCAGGGCCGAGCACTCGATGTGCCAGCCGGGCCGGCCCGGCCCCCACATCGAGTCCCAGGCCGGCTCGTCCGGGGCCGAGGGCTGCCAGAGCACGAAGTCGAGCGGGTCCCGCTTGGCCGGGTCGCCCGGGTTGCCGCCCCGCTCGGCGGCCAGGGCCAGCATGTCGTCCCGGTCGAGATGGCTGACCTGCCCGAAGCGGTCGAAGCTGGCGACGCTGAAGTACACCGCACCGGCCGCCTGGTAGGCGTGGCCCCGGTCGAGGACCATTCCGATGAAGCCGAGGATGTCGTGGATGGCCGAGGTGGCGGCCGGCTCGCTGAACGCCGGGAGCATGCCGAGCGCCCGCATGTCGGACTGGAACCGGGCCACCTCGGACCCGGCCAGCTCCAGGTAGGGGACGCCCACCTCCCGGGCCTTGCGCAGGATGTCGTCGTCCACATCGGTGACGTTGCGCACACACTCGGTCTGGTGGCCGAGATCGCGGAGCCGCCGCTGAAGGACGTCGTAGAGGACGTAGGTGGCGGCGTGGCCGACGTGGGTGGCGTCGTAGGGCGTGATGCCGCACGTGTACATCTTCACGAGCGGGCCCGGCGCGAAAGGGACGACCGCCCGGCGGGCGGTGTCGTACAGCCGCATCACCGGGGCGTGTCGTCGATGCCCGTCAGGTGGATGGTGGCCCGGCCCTTGTAGCGGGCGTTGAGCCCGAGGAGCACGGCGGTGAAAGCCTCCACCGGCCCGGCCGCAGCCAGCGAGCCGGCCGAGAACGGGCGCAGCCCCGGGACCCGCCGGATCAGGGCCGCCGTCGCATCGAGGGCGGCGGCGTGGTCGCTGCACACCAGGATGTCGCCTGACGCGTCCCGGTCGAGGTCACCCAGCGAGCGGGCCGGGAGGTGGTGGAAGGCAGCGGCCACCATCGACTCGGGGGCGGCGGCTTGGACGCCGGCGGCCACCGAGCCCAGCGGCGGGACCACGGCCTGCAGCTCGCCGTCGATCTTGGCCAGGGCGTTGCCCATCGAGATGACGACCTTGCCCGCCAACCGGGCCCGCAGAGACCCCGCCGTGTCCGCCGCCGCGTCCCATGGCGTGGCCACCACGACGAGGTCGGCGGCCGTGGCGTCGGCGTTGACCGCGGGCGACAGCGGCAGGTCGCGGTCCGGCCACTTCTTGGCGATCTCGTCGGTGATCTCCTGGGCCCGCTCGGCCGAGCGCGAGCCGATCACCACGTCCAAGCCCACCGACGCCAGCCGGGCGGCGAGCGCACGGCCGGCGGGGCCGGTCCCTCCCACGATTCCTACACGCATCCCGACACACTGTCATGCCGGCGCGGGCTGCTCCCATCGCGCCGTGACCGCCCTGTAGCGTCCGACCCCGACTTGGTCACCTTCCGCCACGGCGTCGCCAGCGCCGACCCGCTGCCCGATGGCGTGCTGCTGTGGACCCGCTGCACGACCGAGGGCTGCAGCCCGGTTCCCGTCGACTGGTGGCTGGGCACGTGCGACGACGGGTCGGACCCGATCGCGACCGGCACGGTGGCGGCGGCGGACGACTCGGATTACACGGTCCATGTCGACGTTCGCGGGCTCGAACCGTCGACGACCTACTGGTACGGCTTCCGCGCCGGCGGCGCGGCCTCGCGGACGGGCCGGACGCGCACGGCCCCGGCCCCGGGAGGCCCGGAGCGCCTCCGTATCGGGCTGGCGTCGTGCGCCAACTGGCCGTGCGGGTTCTTCAACGCCTACGCCAACCTGGCCGCCCGCGACCTGGATCTCGTGGTTCACGTGGGTGACTACATCTACGAGACCGACTCGGCCAGCGCGCGGAAGGGGGCGGTCCGAGCCCACCGCCCGGGCGGGATGATCTACGACCTCGCCGGCTACCGGGCCCGCCACGCCCAGTACCGCCTGGACCCGGACCTGCAGGCCCTGCACGCCCGCCATCCCGTGGCCGCGGTGTGGGACGACCACGAGTTCGCCGGCGGGGCGTGGCGGGACGGCGCGACGAACCATGATCCCCGCCGGCACGGCCTGTGGTCCGACCGCCGGGCCGCGGCGGCCCGGGCCTACTTCGAGTGGATCCCCGTCCGCCCCAGGCTCCCGGGCACGGTGCACCGCACCCTGCACCTCGGCGCCCTCGGCGATCTCGTCCTCCTCGACACCCGCCTGTTCGGGCGGGACCGTCCGGCCAACAACGGCGTCGGGCCCGCCCGGCGGATCTCGTACCGGGACCGGTCGCTGCTGGGCGACGACCAGTGGCGATGGCTGGAGGGGGAGGTGTCGGCGTCGACGGCTCGCTGGCTGCTGGTCGCCAACCAGGTGATGATGGCCCCGCTGCGAGCCCTGAACGTCGGCGGCGGGTTGGGCGTCAACTCCAGCCAGTGGGACGGGTACCCGGCCGAGCGGGACCGGTTCTACGAGCTGCTGCGGCGCACGGGGTGGGGGGCGAACGTGGCCGTGCTCACCGGAGACCTGCACTCGTCGTGGGCTTCCGACCTGCCGGTGGGGGCGGAGTTCGTCACGCCGAGCGTGACCACCGACAGCTTCGCCGACACGGTGCTCCCCTCCTTCCCCGGAGCAGCCTGGCTGGCCCGGCGCATCTTCCTGTCCCAGAACCGCCACGTCCGCATGGGCGACATCCGCCGGCACGGGTACGTCGTCGTCGAGGTCACCGAGGACGACCTGCAGGCCGACTGGTGGCACGTCGAGACGATCGACCGCCGGGACCGGGCCGAGCGGTGGGCCGGCGGTTGGCGGCTGGTGGCGGGCGAGCCGGGGCTGCGGCGGGCCGACGCCCCCGCCTCGTTCAGCCCTCCGTGGTGAAGCCGCGCAGGTTCGGCGCGCTGAGCTGGGCCAGGGTCAGGTAGCGGGCGCCCATCACCTCGGCGAGTTCGGCGGCCAGGCCCAGGCGGGTGTGGCCGTCCTCGGCATCGACGACCACGGCGGGGACCCGGCGCCGCCGGACCTCGGCGGCGGCCTCCTTCGCGGCCACCAGGGGGTCCTGCCCGTCGGCCGCCGCGGTGGCCCGCCCGTCCGACACGAGCACCACGAGGGGGCGGTCGTGGGGGTCCCCGGCCAAATCGAGGGCGGCGCTGATCCCGGCCGCCAGCGGGGTGCGGCCCCCGGTCGGCAGGTCGGTGAGCCGGGCCCGAGCCACCTCCACGCTCCCCGTGGGCCGCAGGGCGACGTCCGCCCCGTCGCCCCGGAAGGTGACCAACGCCACCCGGTCGCGCCGCTGGTAGGCGTCGAGCAGCAGCCCGAGGACCGCGCCCTTGGCCGCCTCCATCCGGGCCTCGGCCCCCATCGAGCCCGAGGCATCGACGGCGAGGATGACCAGGTTCCCCGCCCGCTCCTCGCGCACCGCCTCCCGGACGTCGGCCGGGACGACGAGGGGGCCGGCAGGGTCGCCGGCCCGGCGGGCGGCCGCGGCCCGCAGGGTGGGCCCGAGGGCGACCGAGCCGAGCGCGCCGCCGCTCGGCGTCCGGTCGCCGACCAGCCGGCCCCGGCTCCCCTCGACCATCGACCGGCGCCCGCCCGAGCCGGGCGTGGCCGTGCGGGGCGCTTCGATGCGGCGGACTCGAGCCGGCGAACCGGGCGCCGCCACCCGGTCCTGCTCGGGAGCGCCGTGGTCGGGCTCGGCGGCCTCTTCCAGGGCCTGGTCGACCTCATCAGGGCTCATCCCGGGGTCGTCGAACGGGTGACGCCGCCGGCGATGGGCCAGGGCCAGCGGGGCGACGCGGCGGACGTCGTCGACCGTGGCCTCGTCGCGCCCTTCGAGGCCGGCCAGGGCGGCGGCGGCACGGCAGATGACCAGGTCGGCCCGCAACCCCTCGGCGCCCACCGATACGCAGAGGGCGCTGACGGTACGGATCAGCTCGTCGGGAAGGGTCGCCCCCGGGCTCGGGCGCAGCGGCTCCTCCGGCCACTCGGCGACGAAGGCGGCTGAGTCGCGCTCGAAGGCCATGCGCCGGCGGACGGCCTCGGCCCGCTCGGCCGGGTCGACGGGCGAAGTCACGTCGGCGGCCAGGCCGAAGCGGTCGAGGAGCTGGGGCCGCAAATCGCCCTCCTCGGGGTTCATGGAGCCGACGAGCACGAAGCGGCTGGCGTGCTGGTGGGACACCCCCTCGCGCTCCACCCGGTTGACGCCGCTGACGGCCACGTCGAGGAGGACGTCGACGAGGTGGTCGGGCAGCAGGTTGACCTCGTCGACGTAGAGCACGCCCCCATGGGCCGCGGCCAGTAGGCCGGGTGAGAAGCGGATCTCGCCCCCGGTCAGGGCGGCGGCCAGGTCGATGGAGCCGATGAGGCGATCCTCGGTGGCCCCCACGGGAAGCTCCACGAACGGTGCGCCGGGGGCGAGGAGCCGGGCCAGGCCGCGGGCCAGGGTGGTTTTGGCCGACCCCTTCTGGCCCCGCAGGAGCACGCCGCCGATGGCGGGCTCGGCGGCGGCGAGGCGCAGGGCCAGCTTGGCCTCGTCGTGGCCGACGACGGCGGCGAACGGGAAATCGGTGCTCACCGGGCCTCCTCCCAACCCTCGGCCTCGAGCAGGGCGGAGCGCAGCGTGGCCAGGGCCTCGGGCGAGGCGTCCCACAGGCCGCGGTCCTTGGCCTCCAGCAGCTTCTCGGCGATCGACCGCAGGGCCCACGGGTTGGACTGCTCGAACAGCTTGCGGACCGCGGGATCGGCCACGTAGGCGTCGGTCACCTTCTCGTACATCCAGTCCTCGACGACGTGGGCGGTGGCGTCGTAGCCGAAGAGGTAGTCGACGGTGGCCGCCATCTCGAAGGCGCCCTTGTACCCATGGCGGCACATGGCCCCGATCCATTTCGGGTTGAGCACGCGCGTGCGCACGACCCTGGCCGCCTCCTCGGCCAGCGACCAGACCTTGGGGTCGGCCGGGTTGGCGGAGTCGCCGAACCACGCCTTGGGCTCCTCGCCCCCCCGCAGGGCCCGGATGGTGGCGATCATGCCGCCGTGGTCCTGCAGGTAGTCGTCGGAGTCGAAGATGTCGTGCTCCCGGTTGTCCTGGTTCTTGACCGCCACCTCGATCCGCGAGAACCGCCGCTGCATGGCCTCGGCGGCCGGCGCGCCCATCCCGGCCCGGCCGTACGAGTACCCGCCCCACGCCAGGTAGACGGCGGCGAGGTCGTCGTCGTTCTCCCACTCCCTGGTCTCGAGCAAGGGCAGGATCCCCGACCCGTAGGCGCCCGGCTTGGAACCGAAGATGCGGGGGTCGTCGTCGAAGCCGGCCAGGTGCACGGCATCGTCGAGCAGGGCGACGACGTGGGGAAAGGCGTCGCGGAAGAAGCCGGAGATGCGCAGGGTCACGTCGACCCTGGGCCGGCCCAGCTCGGCGTCGGGGATCAGCTCGACGCCGGTGACCCGTGCCGATTCGTCGGCCCATACCGGGCGGACACCGAGCAGGGCCAGCGCCTCGGCCACGTCGTCGCCCCCGGTGCGCATGGCCGCCGTGCCCCAGACCACCAGCCCGACCGCGGTTGGGTCGCGGCCCTCCTCCCGGCGGTGGCGCTCCAGCAGCCGGTCGGCCAGCTTCTGGCCGACGTCCCACGCCAGCCGGCTGGGGATCGCCTTGGGGTCGACAGAGAAGAAGTTGCGGCCCGTGGGCAGGACGTGGGCCATCCCCCGGGTCGGCGCACCGCTCGGCCCAGCGGGGACGTGGCGGCCGTCGAGGGCGGCCAGGAGGTTGCCGACCTCGTCGGTGGTGCGGTGCAGAGCAGGGACGAGGCGGTCGCACACCCAGTGCAGGGTGGGGTGGTCCCCGCCGTAGGCCCAGCCGCCGGACTGGAGGGCGGCCAGGGTGGCCCGAGCCTCGGCCTCGGCCTCGTCCACGTCGTGGCGGTCCGCGGTCGCGGTCGGGCGCCGGAGGGCGGGCACGCTCGGGCCCTGGGGGAGGCGGGTGATGGCCAGGACGAGGTCCAGCTCGGCCTCGCCCTCGGGGGGGCGGCCGAGGATGTGCAGCCCGCCCCGGATCTGGGCGTCTTTGAGCTCGCACAGGTACCCGTCGACGTGCAGGACGAGGTCGTCGAACTCGTCGTCGCCCGGCTTGTCGGCCACCCCCAGGTCCCGGTGCAGCTCGGCCTGGACCAGCAGATCCCACACCTGGGCCCGGATGGCGGGCAGCTTGGCCGGGTCGAGGGCGGCGATCTGGGCGTGCTCGTCGAGCAGGGTCTCCAGGCGGGCCACGTCATCGTAGGAGTCGGCCCGGGTCATGGGGGGGAGCAGGTGGTCGACGATCACCGCGTGGGCGCGCCGCTTGGCTTGGGTCCCCTCGCCCGGGTCGTTGACCACGAAGGGGTAGATCAGCGGCAGGTCGCCGAGGACGGCGTCGGGCGCGCAGGCGGCCGACAGGCCCACCCCCTTGCCCGGCAGCCACTCCAGGGTCCCGTGCTTGCCGGCGTGGACCACGGCGTGGGCCCCCCACGCCAGTTCGAGCCACCGGTAGAAGGCCACATAGTGGTGGGTGGGAGCGAGGTCGGGCGAGTGGTAGACGGCGATGGGATTGTCACCGAACCCTCGGGGTGGCTGGATGGCGACGAGGACACCGCCGAGGTCGATGCCGGCGAACTCGAAGTCGGCCTCGGCCGGGCCCCAGGTGTCGTCGATCCCGACGCCGAAGGGGCCGACGGCCCGCAGGTACTCCTCGAGGGGCCAGCCTCCGCACGTCGCGCCGTCGGCCAGCTCGGCCATGAGGGCGTCGCCGTCGTCAGGGATCCGGTCGACCTGGTAGCCGGCCTGGCGCAGGGCGTGGAGGAGGTCGATGACCGAGGCCGGCGTGTCCAGGGCCACGGCATTGCCGATGCGGCTGCGCTTGGTCGGGTAGGCCGAGAGGACGACGGCGACGCGCTTCTCTGCCGGGGGGACGTGGCGGAGGGCGGCCAGGCGTATGGCCAGGCCGGCGACGCGGGCGACCCGGTCGGGCACGGTGCGGTAGGCGTGGACGGGAGCGCCCAGCTCGTCGCCGTCGTCGACCAGCTCCTTGAACGAGAAGGCCGGGCCGACGATCCGCCCGTCGAACTCGGGGATGGCCACGCTCATGGCCACGTCGATCGGGGTGAGGCCGGCGGTGCTGGCCGCCCACGCCGCCGCGGGCTGGGTGGCCGCCACCGCCTGGAGGACCGGTACGTCGAGGGCAGCGAGGGCGCCGGCGTCCCAGTCGTCGCCGTCCAGCGTGCCCATGGCCAGGACGGTGGTCACCAGGACGTCGACGTCGCGCAGGAGGTCGAACACGCCGGGGTCGGCGCGCAGCGAGTAGCACCAGACGGCCCGGGCGTTGGCGGCCCGGGCCTCGATGGCCGTGCACAGATCCTCGACGAACCCGGTGTTCCCGGCCAGGACGTGGGCCCGGTAGAAGACGACCCCGATCGTTGGGCGGGCCGGGTCATACGGGCGGTCGCCGAGGATGCCGAAGGCCTCGACCTCCACGGGAGGTTGCGCCGGGTAGCCGGCGACGAACCGCAACAGCTGCTCGACGTTGACCAGGCCGCCGTGGGCAAGGTACTCGAAGGCCCGGCTGACCGTGGCGGGCGGCGCGGTCGACAGCGCGGTCAGCTCGGCGTCGGGCGTCGACTCGCCGCCGAAGGCCAGCAGGGGGATGTGGGCGGCGGTGCAGCGGGACCGGAGGTCGTCGAACTGCTCCTCCCACGCCCGGCGGCCCCCGAGGAGGCGGACCAGGACGACGTCGACGCCGTCGAGGGTCGGCGCGGTGGCCAGGGTGGTCGGGTTCCCGGCCCGGACCGGTGGGAAGCCGGCGGGCAGGCCCTCGACCACCGACCGCACGGCCAGGATCTCGGTATCGGCGTTGGTGAGGAACAGAATCAATTGGCTTCCTTGATCAATGAGTAGACAGCCGCCAGGTCGAGGTGGGCTTCGAGCAGGTCGGCCAGGCGGTCGAGCTGGGCCTCCCGGGCCCCGGCGAAGGAGGCCCCCGACGGGTCGATCCCCAGGAAGGCGGGGCGGAAGCCGTCGTCCTCGAACAGCCCGTGAAGGGTGGTGCCGTAGAACCGGCCGCCGGCCGTCGCCCCGTCGGGCTCGGTCCCGTAGGCGTCGTCCAGCTGGATCCAGGGGTTGGCGGCCGTCACCCGGCCGTGGTGGATCTGGTAACCGCTGACCCGTTGGTTCAGGGCCCTGCCGCGGCGCTGGCGCGTCACCTTCGTCGGCTGGAACACGGTGCCGGCGTCCAGCCAGCCCAGCCCGTGGACTTCGCCCCGGCCGGACTCGATGTCGTCGACGATCGTCCGCCCCATCATCTGGTAGCCGCCGCAGATGCCGAGCACGCGGGCGCCGCACGCCTCGACCGCCCGGTCCAGGCCCCGCCCCCGCAGCCACTCCAGGTCGCTGACCGTCGCCTTGGTCCCGGGCAGCACGACGAGGTCCGGCCGTCCGAGGGCGGCCGGTCGTTCCACGTACCGCACGCCGACCGCCGGCTCGACCGTCAGGGGGTCCAGGTCGGTGAAGTTGGCGATCCGGGGGAAGCGGATCACGGCCACGTCGAGATCGGTCCCGGCGGCGGGCCGGGCCGGGGGCAGGGCCAACGAGTCCTCGGCGTCCAGGGACACGCCGTGCAGGTACGGGAGCACCCCGAGGGTGGGGACGCCGCAGCGCCGCTCGAGCTCGGCGGGGCCGTCGGCCAGCAGGGCGGGATCCCCCCGCAGCTTGTTCACGACAAACCCCCTGACCAGCCGGCGCAGGTCGTCCGGCAGCAGGGCGACCGTGCCGTACAGAGCGGCGAACACCCCGCCCCGGTCGATGTCGCCCACGACGACGGCCGGCACGCCACCGGCCGCCGCGGCCAGCCGGAGGTTCACGATGTCCCCGTCCAGCAGGTTGATCTCGGCCGGGCTACCGGCCCCTTCGAGCACGACGACGTCGAACCGGTCCCGGAGGTCGGCCAACGCGCCCAGCACGGTGCCGAGCAGCCGTGGCTTCTCGACCTGGTAGGCGGCGGCGTCCAGGTGCCCGAGGGGCCGGCCCATCACCACCACCTGGCTGGTCCGCTCCCCCGTCGGCTTGAGCAGGATCGGGTTCATGGCCACCTCGGGCACCGCCCCGGCGGCCAGCGCCTGCACCCCCTGCGCCCGGCCGATCTCGTGGCCCGCGGGGGTGACGTAGGCGTTGTTGGCCATGTTCTGGGCCTTGAACGGGGCGACCCGCACACCCTGGCGGTGCAACGCCCGGCACAGGCCGGCGACGACCGAGCTCTTGCCGACATCGCTGGCCGTGCCGCAGACCATCAGCGCGCCCCGCACAGGACCTCCTCCAGCCGGGCCAGCCCGGCGTCGTCCGGGACGGCGATCCGAGCGTGCTCGGGCAGGCCGAAGCTGGCGCAGTCCCGGACCAGGACGCCATGAGGGGCCAGCGCGGCCCGCAGCCCCCGGGCGCGGACCAGGACGAAGTTGGCGTTCGAAGGTTCGGGGTCCAGGCCGGCCCCACGCAGCACGTCGGCCAGCCGGGCCCGCAGCCGGGCCACGGCCGTCGCCCACGCCGGCAGGTCCACGGCGGCCAGAAGGTCGGGCAGCGCGGCGGCGGCCAGCCCGTTGACCGACCAGGTCGTCTGCCGGCGGCGGAGGCGGTGGATCAGTTCCGGACCGGCGAGCACGTAGCCGGCCCGCAGGCCGGGGCAGGCCAGGAGCTTGGTCAGCGAGCCGACGACGACGGCCTCGCCCCGGGTCCACCTCCCGGTGGCCAACGGGTAGAAGGCCTCGTCCCAGACGCCGGCCTCCTCGTCGGCGCCGGCCAACCGGCCGCTCGGGTTGTGGGGGTTGGATCGCCACAACGGGCCGCCGCCCCGGGGGTACAGGTCGAAGTCCGGCTCGTCGACCCGGCCGCCCAGCTCGGCCCCCACCAGGGCGATGGCCTCGGCGCCGCCGTTGGTAAGCAGCAGCCTGTCGACATCCACGTCCATGGCCGCGGCCAGGGCGGCGGTGGCGGCGGCCGGGTCCGGGTAGCGCCCGAGGGCGTCGAGGTGCTTGGCCACGACCTCACCGGGGTCGGGCGCCACGGGGTTGAAGCTGGCCGACAGGTCGAGCACCGCCGCCGGGTCCACCCCCAGGGCGGCCGCCAGTCGCGCCCCGTCCCCCCCGTGCGCCCCGGGCGGGGGGATCATCGGTGCCGTCCCGGTGCATTCCGCGTCGTGATCCGGGCCGTGCAGGCCGATTTCACGACGAGCAATGCACCCAACGCGCCGGCGACGTCCCGGGAGAGGGCGATGGCGCGCCCGATGTCGGCCGGTTCGGGCGGGCGACCGATGCCGAGCGGGGGGCGCAGCTCGATCCGGTCCCCGTAGCGGTTCTCCCCACCGAGCCGCAGGCCCAGAGCGGCGGCGAAGGCGGCCTCGGCCACGCCGGCGTTCGGGGACGGGTGGGCCGGGGCCTGGTCCCGCACCGCCGTCCACACCGCGCCGGCGCCGCGGGGCCGGACGGCGGCAACCAGGGCGGCGGTCACCCGGGCCGGGACCCAGCCGGCCAGGTCGTCGAGCCGGGCGCCGGCCCACCCGTAGTTCCCGTAACGGGGCGAGCGGTGGCCGACCATGGCATCCATCGTGTTGACGGCCCGGTAGCCGAGCGCGCCCGCCGCGCCCCCCACCGCGGCCCACAGGGCGGGGGCGACGACGGCGTCGACCGTGTTCTCGGCCACCGACTCGACCACCGCCCGGGCGATCTCCTTCTCGTCCAGCCCGCCGGGGTCTCGGCCGACCAACGCCGGGAGCAACGTTCGGGCCCGGTCGAGGTCGCCGTCGGCCAGGGCGTCGCCGACGGCCAGCGCCGCCTCGCCCAGCGCCCGGCCGCCGACAGCCAGGAACGTGGCCGCGGCGGTGGAGCCGACCAGGGCGCCGGCGCCCGCGCCGACCGCGACCCCGAGCGCAGCGTGGACCACACCCCGGCCCCGGTCGTCCGCGTACAGGCCTCGCTCCACCGCCCGCATGATCCGGCCGAAGCCCACCACGGGGTGGACAGACCGCGGGGGCTCGCCGATCAGCCGGTCGGCGGCGACGCCGACCGCGGCGCCGAGGGCCCGGTTCACCGGTGGGCCGCGGCGGCGAGGAGCCCGACGGTCTCGCCGACCATGCCCGCGGCGCCCAGGACGTCGCCGGTGAACCCGCCGATCCGGCGGGCGGCCAGGCCGACGACGGCCGCCGCGGCCACTCCCAGGGCGAGCACGCCGACCACGGCGTCGCCCCGGCCGAGAACGGCGAGCCCGGCGCACAGCACGATCCCGGCGACCGGCGGCGACCGGCGGCGACCGCCTGGGTCGAGGAACGCGCTGGCCAGTCCCCCGCCTGGCCGGGCGTAGGGGGCCCACTGGGCGGTCACCGCCATGGCCAGTCGACTCCCGCACCACAACGCCCCCAACAGCAACGCCGACGGGGCCAGGGAGGCCAACGCGGCCCAGCGCAGCAGGAGGACGGCGACGGCTGCGCCCACGCCGAAGGCGCCCGTGGCCGGGTCGGCCATGACCTCCAGCCGCCGGGGGCGATCGGCCAGCGGCGGGAGCAGGCCGTCGGCCGAGTCGACCAGCCCGTCCAGGTGGAGCATGCCGGTGAGGGCCAGGTCGGCGGCCACGACCACCGCGGCGGCCACCGGCGCGGCCCACAACCGCCCGGCCAGCCACCAGATGCCTCCGAGGGCGAGCCCGAGGGCGGCGCCGACCACCGGGAACCACGGCACCGCGGCGGGCGACGGCGCCACCGCGCCTCCGAAGGGGGTGAGGAAGGCCAGGGCGCGCCTCACACGACGGCGCCCAGAACGAGGGCCCGGCCCGCGACCACGAGCAGGACCTCGTCGGCCACGGCGGCGACGGCCTGGTTGACCAGCCCCAAGGCGTCCCGGAACGCCCGGCCCACCTCCGTCGACGGGTGGACCCCCAGTCCGACCTCGTCGCTGACCACGACGGTGTCCCCCGACCGTGACGACAGGGCGCGGCACAGCGCGTCGATGTCGGCCTCGAACCCCGCCGCTCCGGCCACCCACGTGGTCAGGCTGTCGACCAGCACGGTCCCCACGACGGACGACAGCACGCCCACGAGGTCGCTGGCCTCGATGGTGTTCCAGGTCGACGGCCGGCGGGCCCGGTGGGCGGCCACCCGCTCTGGCATGTCGGCCGCGTCGCCCGTCGCGACATAGGTGACCGAACCGGGGCCCGCCCGTCGCTCGGCGAACGCCGACTTGCCCGACCGGGCGCCCCCGAGGACCAGTGTGACGGTCACTGGACCGCCAGGCCGGCGAGCACGGCCTGGTGGACCGCCCGGGCCAGCCGCGACCCCCAGAGCGACCGCGGGCCGCCGAAGGCGTGGGCCACCCCCTCGTCCGGGCAGGCGACGCACACCGCGTCGGTGGCGGTGCCCGTTCCCCGGATCCCCCGCTCCCACAGGGCCTGGGCCTTGGCCTCGGTGACCGTCGCCACCGCGTTGACCAGGGCGGCGTCCGACAGCCGCTCGGGCAGCAGGACCATGAGGTTGACCGTGCCGACCAGGCTGACCGGGCGGCCCTCGTCGGGCGCGGCCGCCCACGTCGGATGGCCCAGCCCCACCGTGGCCGACGCTTCCACGCCCGAGTCGGTCGCCACCGACACCGCCCGCACGTCGGCGGCCGTCAGCATGCCCACCCCCCGGCCCGGCAATCCCAGCGAGACGCCCAGCTTGGCCAGGTGATGGTCGGGGTCGCGCCGCCCGTAGCTCACGGGGACCTGGGCGTTGACCACCCAGCGCCGCAGGCCGAGCCCACCCCCGTGCGGGGCCGAGGCGATCATGCGCAGCGGCCCGGGCGACCGCCACACCAACACGGGAAAGGGGCGCCCGCCCTCCTGGCGGGACCGAACCTGCAGCTCCACGACGTCCACGCGACCTTTCTCCCGGCATCTGCCGACACAGACAGGTCTCCTGGCTCCCGGATCGACGCTCGTCCCGGCCTTCCCGCCCTCTCGGACCGTGGCCATTGCGTGGGATCTGCTCCCCGGTGACAGTTGCGGGACAGCCCCGGACTCACACCGGGTTCCCTGCGCTGCAGGCGGCAGCATACGCCCCTACGCTCACCAGGTGGCCCGGGCCGAGTCGATCGTGCTGGTCAACACCGGCTATGGCAAGGGCAAGTCGTCGGCCGCCTTCGGGGTGATGGGCCGAGGCTGGGCCCGGGGCTGGCGGGTCGGGGTCGTCCAGTTCATCAAGAGCGGGAAGTGGAAGACAGGCGAGCGCAAGCTGGCCGACCACCTCGGGATCGAGTGGCACACCCTGGGCGACGGGTTCACCTGGGAGTCCACCGACCTCGACGAGACGGCCGCCAAGGGCCGCCACGCCTGGGACGTGGCCGCGGCCAAGCTGGCCTCGGGCGACTTCGACCTGCTCATCCTCGACGAGCTCACCTACGCGGTGAAGTACGGCTGGGTCGATGTAGCGGATGTGGTCGCCGGCATCGCCGGCCGGGCCCCCCACACCAACGTGGTCGTCACCGGGCGGGACGCACCGGAGGAGCTGGTCGCCCTGGCCGACACGGTGACAGAGATGCGAAAGGTCAAGCACGCCTACGACCAAGGGATCAAGGCCAAGAAGGGCATTGAGTATTGACGATCCGCCGGTAGAGTCGTCCCGATGGGGGACGAGCACGAACTGACCCACCGGGACGAGTGGGCCATCCAGTGCATGCAGCGCCAGCTGCTCGTGCTGGAGGACGAAGCGGCCCGCGCCGCCGACCCCCGGGCCTGGCTCGCCCTCGAGCGCCACGCCCACAGCTACGCCCGCCACCTGGGCACCTGGCTGGCCAAGGACCGCATCTTCCCGGGCGCCCGGGCCGAGATCCACCGCCACGCCGCCGACCTGGCCGCCTACGAGGACCGGGCCCGCCGGGAGGTGGCCGATGTCGACCCCGCCACCCTCGATGCGGCCCGAGCCGCCCTCGGCATCCGCGTGGCCGTCATCGGCAAGGGCGGGGCGGGCAAGACCGTCATCACGTCCACCCTGTCCCGGCTCCTGGCCCGCACCGGCCGCAAGGTGTTCGCCGCCGACCTGGACGTCAACCCCGGCCTGGCCATCAGCCTGGGCCTGCCGCCGACTGAAGCGGGCCTGCCGCCGGACGCCGTCGAGGAGCACCCGGGGTCGATCTACGGCTGGCAGCTCACCGGCGCCATGCGCCCCATCGACGTGGTCGAGAAGTTCGCCGCCGTCGCCCCCGACGGCGTCCGGTTCCTGGGCCTGGGCAAGATCGGCCCCTCGATCGAGGGTGCGGGGCCGCAGAAGACGGCGGCCAAGCAGTCGGTGGCCGCCCTCGTCCACCTGCTCCTCGGCATCGGCGAGGCCGACTGGGACGTCCTGGCCGACCTCGAAGCGGGCCCGACCACCCCCTTCGAGCGCTACCACGCCTTTTCGGACGACGTGGTGGTGGTGGTCGGCCCGGCGTGGCGCTCGGCCATGACGGCCCGGCGCCTGCTGCCCATGGCCGAGGACCGGCGGGTCACCATCGTGAACAACCGCTTCCGGGACGAGCCGGACCACCCCGGCCTGCCCGCCCGGTTCCGCATCCCGTTCGACCCCGACCTGGCCGAGGCCGAGCGCCAGGGGCTCCCGCCCCTCGACGCCTGCCCCGACTCCCCCGCCATCGCCGAGATCAGCAAGCTCGCCGCCCTTTTCGCAGCGCCGCCCGGGAGGCGGGGCCCGACTAGCTACCAGGAGGTACCGGTATGAAGATCGCCGTCTGTGGCAAGGGAGGGTCGGGCAAGAGCACGATCTCCGGCGCCCTCGCCCGTCACCTGGCCCGCCAGGGCCACAAGGTGGTCGCCCTCGACTGCGATCCCAACCCCAACCTGGGAATCTCACTGGGCGTGCCTCGGGAGGAGGTCGAGTCGATGAAGCCCATCCTCAACGCCCTTCTCGATTCGGGCCACACCCACAAAGACCCCAAGATCGAGGCCGAGGTCCTGCTCGGCCGCTACGGCGTGGACGCCCCCGAGGGCATCCGCCTGGTGGCCACGGGCAAGATCGAGCGGCCGTCGGACGCCTGCCTGTGCTGCGGCTCCCACAACACCACCCGCCAGTTCTTCGGGGAGCTGGGGGCCGACGACCGGATCGTGATCGCCGACCTCGAAGCCGGGCTCAACGACCTGATCTGGGCCAAGCCGGGCGCCGACGACGTCGTCCTGGCCGTCACCGAGGGCAGCGCCAAGTCGGTCGAGATCGCCCGGCGCGCCTGCCGGCTGGCCGAGGAGCTCGGCGTATCCCGGATCATCGGCATCGCCAACCGCACCGTCAGCGACGTCGACGCCAAGCGGATCGCCGAAGAGCTGGGGGTGGAGACCTTCACCATCCCCGAGGACCGGGCCATCGAGGACGCCGACCACCTCGGCGTGGCCGCCATGGACGCCGACCCCTCGGCCCCGGCGGTCACCGCCATCGGCGAGCTGGCCCGCATCATCACGAGCTAGCGCCCCGTCAGCACGCCGCAGGAGGCAGGGTAGGGTCGCTCGGAGAGTTGCACGCGGTGCCGTTCGCCCCCCCTGACCCCCGGTGATGTCGCGACGCCTGCTGGCGAGCGCGCTCGCTCTCATCCTGCTCGGCTGGGCGTTCGTCACCGCAGCCGGCGCGCAGGTGCCCGGCACCCCTCCATCGCCCGACTGCTTCGCGGTCACGACATCGACGACCGAGGTTCCTGAACCGACGACCACGTCGCCACCGCCGCTCCCGGTAGACGTCGACCAGCCACCGCCGACGACCACGCCGCCGCCGCCGCCGACGTTGCCCCCGACCACGTCGACGCTGCCCGTCACCACGACCCGGCCGCCGATCCCGACGACGACGAGCACCACGACGACGACGATGCCGCCGTCGACGACGACCGTGCCGACCACGACGTCCGTGCCGACCACGACGACCGTGCCGACCACGACGACCGTGGCGACCACGACGACCGTGCCGCCCACGACCGTGCCGCCCACGTCGACACCGCCGCCGACGAGCACGACCTCGACGACGACCACGACATTGCCGCCGACGACAACGACCACCACCACCACGACCACCACCACGACCACCACGACCACGACCACCACCACCACGACGACGACGACGTCGCCGCCGTACACCGTCCCCCCGGACACGACACCGTCGACCGTTATCGGGACCGGATCCCTGCTCGCCGGCATGGCGACGATCCCGAAGCGGGCCCTCCTCGTCCGCCTGCAAGTGGCCCCCGCCGAGGGCGACCCGTGTTCGACCACGACGACCGCGCCCCCAGCCCCCACGACGGCGCCACCGGCCGCCCCCACCCCCAGCACCGTGCCCCCGGCGGCGCCCGCGTCACCCCCGACCGTGACCACCACGACGGCGCCCAACGCCTTCACGGTGGCCGGGGTCCAGAACGCTCCGATCCTCGCCCAAGTTCCCACCATCCCGCCGCCCGTGACCGTGGCCGTACCGTCGACCGCGCCGGCTCCGGCACCCACCGCGCTGCCGCCGGCGCCCACCATCCCGGCGACGACCGTGGCTCCGCCTCCCCCGTCGACCGTCCCGCCCCCGCTGCCAACCCTGCGAGGAGCGGCCCCCGACGGAAATCCCTCCGGCCCCCCCGGGGTCGCCCTGGCGGTAACGGGCAGCGGCTACAGCGATTGCAAGAACGTCTACGTGTTCTTCGACGGTGTCCGGGTGGGCACGGTCAAGCCCGGCGGCGGGACCATCCACGCCGACGACCTGTCCGTGCCGGGTGATGCCGACCCCGGCGACCACGTGGTCACCGCATCGTGCAAGGCGTCAGGAGCGGCACCTCTTTCCCGGTTCACCTTCCTGGTCACCCACGCCGTGCTCCACCGCACCGCTCTCGCCACGTCCCTGGCCCTGCCCCGCCAGGTCTCCCTGGAGCCGGGTCGCCTCATCGCCAGCGCGACGGTGGCGGTCGCCTTCATCTTGCTGTTCGCCTTCCCGTGCCAGTTGTTCAACTCCACCGTGGAGTCGAACTACGACGAGATCCGGGCTTGGTTCGGCCTGGGCAAGCGAGCGGCCCACCTGCGGCGTCGAGCGACGCGCGTGGGCGGGTTCCTCCTCCTCACCCTCCTGTCGGCCATCACCCTGGGCTTCCTCAGCCCCGACTTCGGGTGGAACAAGTCGAGCTTGGTCCTGGCCGTGGGCTCGACCGTCGCCCTGCTGGTCATGAGCATCGGGTTCAGCCTCCCGGCCGATGTGGCCATCCACCGCCAGACCGGCGAGTGGGGCAAACTGAACTTCCTGCCGGGCACCCTGGCCGTGTCCGTGGTCATGGTGGTGGCGTCGCGGCTGCTGCACTTCCAGCCCGGCTACTTCTACGGCGCCCTCGCCGGTCTGGCCTTCGCCAGCGCCCTCTCGAAGCGGACCGAGGGCCAGGTCAGCGCGGCC